>NZ_JBSGCE010000039.1:0-106153 GCF_053601695.1 Nonomuraea sp. NPDC004702 | reverse complement strand
GTCAACGATCCCACGGCGGTCGCCGGCGAGGCGGACGCGGCCGCCGCCGAACGCGTCCACGCCCTGCTGACCAGGCAGTTCCTCGACCCGGCCCGCCGACCAGGGGTTTCCCGGTGTCGCCGTCGTGGGGTCGGCGACCGGGGGCATCGGCGTCGCCCCCACGCCCGGCGGGGCCGCGAGCGGCTCCACCAGGGTGCGTGCCAGCACGGGGAAGCCGTCCGCCCGCCAGAGGGGTCCCTCTCCGGGCAGCGGCTGCGCCGAGGCGAGCCGGTTGGTCAGTGTGCCGGGCAGCTCCGCGATCGGCAGCCGGCGCAGCAGCGTGGCGGCCGACATGGTGCGGGGCGCGGCCCGGCAGGCGGCGCAGCCCTGGATGTGCCGGCTGATCCGGGCGCGGGCCCGGCGGCCCGGCGAGGTGACCCAGGCCGCCACCCGCGTGGTCAGATCAGGACATCCCGTACGGCCGCGCGCGGCGATGATCGCGGCGAACCAGCCCTCCAGCGCGTCGGCCGCCCGCGCCACCACGGCGCTGACCTCGTCCTGGCTCAGGCTGAAGACGGTGGCCAGCTCGGCGTCGGACAGGCCGTGGCGCAGGGACAGGTCGAGCAGCTCGCGCAGCGGGCGGTCGAGGGAGAGCAGCGCCTCGGGCAGCAGCTCCGACATCCGCCCCGGACGCGACCAGGAGCCGATGCTGGCCGGCTTGGCCACGAACGCGCGGTGGGCGCGGGCCAGGGCGTAGAGCCAGGGCCGGTGCAGGGCGGGGTCGCGCAGCCGGTCCGCGTAGAGGTGGGCGGACACCAGCGCGCCGGCGGCCGCCTGCTCGGCGTCGCCCGCGGCCAGCTCGGTGCGGCAGTAGTCGTAGAGGCGGGAGCCGTGCGTGTCGCACAGCTCGCGGATGGCCTGGCGCGCTTCGTCCGAGAGCGTTCGCCACATGCGGTGTCGCACCTCCTCAGCGGTGTCAGACGGGCCGGGCCCCACCGGCGGAGCCGGGAACGGTGTCGAGCAGCGAGGCCTGCGCGAGATAGGCCCGCGTGGCCTCCGGGTCGCCGGCGATGGCCCGCAGCCCGGCCATCGCCGCGGCCAGCCGGGCGCTGTCGCGCTCGCGCACGCCGGCCGGCCGTGTCTCGCCGCGCGGCATCACCCGCTGCAGCAGCACGGCCCGCCGCCGCCACGCCCACGCCTCCAGCGCGGTGGGCGGCGCGAAGCCGCCGAGCACGGCCGCGATCACCTGGCCGACCTCGACGGCGTCGTGGATGCCGGCGTTCATGTTCAGGCCGCCGACCGTGGAGGTCAGGTGCGCGGCGTCGCCGACGAACAGCACCCGTCCGCAGCGGTAGGAGGTCAGCACGCCCCTGGACAGCCCGAACCGGTCGGCGCCCGTCACGTGGATGGGCCCGCTCGCCCCCGGCAGGGCGCGGCGGACCAGCATCGAGACGTTGGGCGAGGACAGCGGCTCGGTGGCGTCGCAGGGGATCCTGAAGATGATCCGCCAGTGGTCGGGCAGCGCGAGCAACGTGCACGACTGCTGCACGTCGCGGACGTAGGTGAGCGGCGCCAGGCTCGGCAGCAGCCGGTCGAGCGGCGAGTCGGTGAACACCCGCAGCGCCTGCGTCGGGTAGGCCGACCTGGGGAAGGGCAGCCCCAGCGAGCCGCGCACCGTGCTGTGGCCGCCGTCGGCGGCGATCATGTACCGGGCCCGCGTCCAGGTCTGGCCGACGCGGACGCGGATGCCGGTGCCGCCCTCGGAGACCCCGTCGACGCGGGTGCCGAAGCGCACGTCCACGTCGGGGTAGGCGTTGAGGGCCGCGAGCAGCAGCGGGGTGAGCGCGGCCTGGTCGGCGTGGATCCTGAACGGGTGCTTGGTCAGGCCGTTGAGCCGGTTCATGCCCATCTCGGCCAGCACGATCCCCGACCGGTCGCGCCACTGCACCCGCTCGACCACGCGGCCCTTGGCGACGAGTTGCGAGGCCACGCCCAGCTCGTCGAGCAGGTCGAGCGTGGCCGGATGGAAGGTGCAGGCCCGCGCCTGCCCGGCGAGCTCGTTCTCCCGCTCCAGCACGGTGACCGGGATCCCGGCCCTGGCCAGCGAGAGCGCCGCGGTCAGCCCCGCCGGGCCGGCCCCGACGACGATCACGCCGTTCATGCGGGGCGCCTCCCCTGCTCCGCCATGTGGCGGCGGTAGGGCACGCGGCTGAGCGTGACGTGCTCGCCGATGGCCCGCGACAGGGCCCACCAGGCGGTGCAGAGGTTGGACGTGAGCAGCGTGCGGTCGTTGCCGGCGCTGAGCGGCCCGAGCACGGGCAGCGTGGCCATGCCGGTGCCGGTGAACAGCAGCACCGCGTCGCCGGGCACCTCGGCCCGCTCGACCTGGGTGATCAGCTCGGCCGGGGTGACCGCGTAGGAGGAGTAGCCGCCCTTGGCCGCCCGCACCTGCACGACCTGCGTGACGTTCAGCCCCGCCGTCTTCCAGAAGCGCTCGGCCAGCTCGGTCAGCCACGGCTGGTACGGCGAGACCAGCACGATGTCGCTCACGCCGACGTGTTCCACCGCCTCCCTGGTGGCCTGCGTGGAGGAGGCGAACGGCACGCCGGTCGAGGCCGACAGCCGCGCGCACTGGTCGGCGTCGTCGTCGGGGCCCAGCAGGTAGCGGGACTCGCTGCAGGCCATGACCAGGGCGTCCAGCGGCAGGCCGTCGAACGCGCAGACCATGCCGGGCAGGGCCTCGTTGTAGCTCTCCAGCCGTTCGGCGAGCGACACTCCCCGGTGCACGGGGAATCGGGTGACGTGCATGTCGGCGCGCGAGCCGAGCAGGCGGGTCAGCTCGGGCTCCGCCGAGGGATTGGCGGGGGCGACGATCACGCCCACCCTGCCGCGGCTCATCTCGCACCTTCCGGGTCGGGGACCGTCCGCATGACGGTCAGGCCAGCGCCTGGTCGATCTCGCCGATCGCCTGCACGGACACCTGCCGGATCCGGCGCAGCCGGTGGACGGTGCGCGCCGGGGCCTCGGCCCGCGACGGCTCGTCCCGGCCCTCGCCCCTCGGCTCGGCGGGCTGGGGCCGTGCGCCCCGGGCGTGCACCTCGTGCGGCTGCCGCCTGGACATCTCGTCGGTGAGCATGATCACTCCTGTCGGTCGCGGATCCGGGTGACGCGGGCCGGGCGCGGCCCGCTGACGTCATGGCCACCGGCACGGGGGCCCACGCGGGCGCCGGCCCCCTGAGGGGGCGGTCGATCAGAGCCGTGGCGCCCGTCACGCCGATCGTCCCGCCCGGCGTCGCCGCCGTGCCGGTGGCGCCGGCCGGGGAGCCGGGCGGGCCCGCCTCCCCGGTCGGGGAGGCCGCCGCCCGATCACGGGCGGACGGCCGCGAGGAAAGCCGGCCCCAGGCACTACCCCTTGGTTTGGCCGGCACGCCAGCCGCTACCGCGCCGGCCGACAGCACCGTGCCGACTTTGTCGGGCACGTGACGCACGGTGCCGGAGGGATGGGGTAGCGCCGGAGCCGGCCGCATGAGGGCCGCCGGCACGGCCGCGCGCGGCGCGGGTGGTGCGGGCGGGCCGGTGGGCGGCGAGGCCCGGCGGGGGAGGGGGAGCGGCGTCATCGCGCCGTCTCCGGGTCGAGCACGGCGGCGGCCCTGTTGGGCACGCTGACGCAGACCATGCGCTCGGTCAGCCCCGCGCGCGGGCCCGAGGCGCGCGAGCGGGCGGGCGGCGCGGTGCCGGCCACCGTGCGCGCGACCCTGGCGGCCAGCGCGAGGTGCTCGGCGCAGCGCCGGCTCACCGTCGACTCCAGCCCGGCCACCTGGGCCAGCCTGAGCCTGATGGGTTCCAGCGACGACCGGCGTTCGAGCCCGTCGAGGTCGGCCAGCCGGACGGGCCAGCGCAGCGCGTCGCGGCAGCGCTCGACCACCGCGGCGGGCAGCTCGGCGGCGGGCAGCCCTTCGTGCCGCAGCCGGGTGGCGATCATGACGGCCGCGAACGACGTGCGGTCGAAGTGGGCCAGCCGCCCGGACAGGGCCGCGCCCAGCATCCTGGCGCGGTGGCCCAGGCAGACCGCGCTCCAGCCGAGCAGCAGCAGCCGGTCGGGGCCCGGCTCGGTGTGCCAGCCGGCCAGCCGCAGTTCGCGGGCCATGCGGTGGTGCAGGCGCCAGCGGTGACGGGGGCTGTCCAGCCAGATCTCGACCCCGCCCAGCGGCAGCTCGGCGACCTGGACGTCGCGGCTCGTCAGCGGGCCGGCGACCCGCGCGCAGATGCGCCGGACGACCTGCTGCTGCCCCCGGGAGACCGGATCCTCCAGGAAGCGTGAGCCGTCGAGGGAGTCCATGGTCACGTCCGGCCACCTCCTTGCCGGAGACTCTCGCGAATCGTCCGGGCTGTTAAGCCACAGTTACCACGCGCTCCGATACTGTGCTGGAAAGAGGGGCTATGTCAACTCACACTTTGCGAATAAGTTGATACCTACCCGCCGGGCAGAGCTGGCCCGCGTGGCAGGGGACAGTGGGGGTCTCGTACCTTAGGCTGGGAAAAGTTCACGGGCGGTAGGAGGTGCGCCGTGGCGAACTTCGCCGAACGGCTCGATCTCGCGCTGACCAAGCGCGGCTTCACGGGCGCCCAGGTCGCCTCCGCCCTCACCGAGGCGGGCATACCCATCACGCGCGCCTACGTCAGCCAGCTGCGCACCGGCAAGCAGACCAACCCCACCCTCCAGGTGCTGCGGGCGCTGGCCGCCTGCCTCCAGGTGAGCGTGGGCTGGCTGGTGGGCGACGAGCACTACGAGTCCGGCGCGGTCGAGGACCTGCAACTGCGGGCGGCCGCGATCGGCCTGTCGGCCTCCGGGTTGTCGGAGGGGTCGCTGGCCGTCCTGCGCGGCGTGGTCGAGCTGGCGCGCCGGGCCGAGGGGCTGCCGGGCGAGCCGGAGCCGGCGGCCGAGATCCCCGAGGCCGCCACGCCGCTCAACGACTCACAGCGCCGCGCGCTCGGCAAGCGGCTGCACGGCCTGCGCATGGGCGTGCGGCTCTCGGTCGAGCAGGTCGAGGGCTCGCTCGGCAAGGGCGCCGCCGCGATCCCCGCGATCGAGGAGGGCCGTCTCGCGCCCACGCCGATCACGGTCGAGCGCCTGCTCGGCCTCTACGGCGTCACCGCCCCGCCCGTCCGCGAGTACGTGCTCTCGCTGGCCAGGGGCGAGCGCGAGGCCGCCTGGTACGACGCCCAGTCGGTGCCCGTCTGGCTGGCCACGGCCTACGCGCTGGAGCAGCGGGCCACGGTGATCCGCACGTACCATCCCCAGTTCGTCCCGCCGATGTTGCAGACCGAGGACTACGCGCGGGCCGCGATCACCGTGGCCGGGCCGGCCACGCTCGGGCAGTCGTCGGTGGAGGAGGCCCTGGCGCTGGTCATGGCCCGGCAGGAGGCGCTGGCCGGGGCCGGTGACACGGTGTTGTGGGCGGTGATCGACGAGGCCGTGCTGCTGCGCTCGATCGTCGGCCCGCACGCCCAGCTCCGCCAGCTCGACCTGCTGCTCGACCACGCCAAGCGGCCCAACGTCTCGCTGCACGTCGTGCCGATCGACGACCCGGCGTACGTGCCCCGCACCGGCCCGTTCACGCTCTGGCGCTTCGCCGAGGCGTTCGAGCCCGACGTCGCCTGCGCCCACGGCGTCGAGGCCGACGAGCTGATCACCGACGCCGCCGCGGTCGAGACCTACCACCAGGCGTTCACGAAGTTGTCGGTGACGACCACCACCCGCGAGGAGACGTACGAGGTGCTGGAGTCCCACCGCGAACGCCTGTCGCGCTCGACAGCGAAATGATCTCCGGCCGGCGCCATTCAGGTAAGGCATATTTCCGCAGAATTCATGCTTTTCCTGTTGTCTTCCGGCGTGCAACGAGGATCATAAGGTCTGGGTCATCGAGTGGGGTCCGAAAGGACCGGCTTTTCCCGAGATAGTGGGCGAGGGGAAAGGGGCAACACTCAATGCGTCTGCGTGCCATCCGTAACTTGGCGAAGCTGGAGATGACCCGAGCCATGACCACCCGGGTGCTCGACGCGGCCGCGGGCGGGAAGAACAATTTCTCGGCCGACCGCGATCTGGTACGCCGATATGACCAGGCCGCGTCCGTGACGACCACCGCCGCGCGGGCCGTGCTGCAGTTCCTGGTGCGCGTGGTCCGGCATCTGGCGGCCGAAGGCGTGGACCAGTTCGTCGTCGTGGGCAGCGGCGTGCCCAGCGGCCTGCCTCCGGGCGGCCGGTTGCACGACGTGGCCGCGGGCTGCCACGGCGGCTCCGGAGGCGTGCCCGCCCGGGTGGTCTACGTGGAGAACGACCCGATGGTGCTGGCCGGCGCGCGGGCCACCATCGAGCCGGGCACCGATCTGGTCCGCGTGGTCGAGGGCGACGTGCGCGAGATCGACGCGATCCTCGACGACCGGGTGGTGCGCGCCTTCCTCGACTGGGACCGTCCCGTGGCCGTGCTGCTGCTGTCCGTCCACAGCCTGGCCGACGACGAGTACGTCCACTACGTGATCGAGCGGGTCCGCCGGGCGGCGTCCGAGGGCAGCTACCTATCGCTGCTGCAGACCACCTTCGACGGCGTGCCGGGCGAGTTGCTGCCGGCGGTCCGGGACCTGCTGGCGATGACGCTGCCCGGCCACGCGATCCGCGGCAGGCAGGAGGTGGCGGCGCTGCTCGACGGGCTGGTGCTGGTCGATCCTGGGCTGGTGTGGGTTCCGGAGTGGCGGCCCGACGACCACGGCGCCGCCTGCTCCGGCCGGCCGAGCTCGTCGGGCACGTACGGCGCCGTGGCACGCGTCCCGTGAACTCCCCGGCGCCCTGGGCGTCAGGCCCCGGTGAACGCCAGGGCGCCCTCAGGCCCCTGTCGAGGCGGCGGCGGGCGTGGCCGGGTCGCCGGCCGCGCCCTTCGCCGGCTCGACCCCGAACGCCAGCACCGCCACCACCGCCAGGATGAGCGGGACCGCCCCGAGCAGCGCGGTCGTGCCGATCGACGGCGCCGCCGCCCCGGCCACGAGCACGGCGGTCACGGCCACGCCGCCGGCCTTGCCCATCCCCGCCGACAGCCCGGAGCCGCGCGAGCGCACCCGGGTCGGGTAGATCTCCGAGCTGTAGGCGGCCAGCACCGCGGCGATCGTCGCCGTCCCCACGATCGGCCCGGCCAGCAGCAGGTACAGCCAGGTACGGTCGTGCGCCAGCGTCTCGCCGGAGAAGGCCAGCACCGCCAGCGCCACGCCGACCAGCGCCGACAGCGTGACGATCGTCTTCTTCGCGCTCCACAGGCCGTACATGGCGGCCGAGACGAAGATCAGTGGCAGGCCCAGCAGCGTCGAGTCGCGCAGCGCCCGGTCGGCCGTCTGCTGGTCCAGGCCCAGCTTCTGCAGGTTGGACGGGATCCACAGCTGGAAGCCGTAGGTGACCAGGCCGATGCTCAGCCCGAGGACCACGACGGCCACCGTCAGCCCGGTGAACGGACGGCGGAACAGCCGCGAGTAGCCGCCCGCGTGCTCGTCCTCCACCCGCTCGACGCCGGCGGTGGCCTCCTCGGCGGTGGCGGCCGCGCCGTACCTGGCCAGGACCGCGCGGGCCTCGGCGTCGCGGCCGTGCGCGAGCAGGAAACGCGGCGACTCGGGGATGAAGCGGTTGAGCAGGATGAGGAACACGCCGGTCGGCAGCCCGACCAGCCACAGCACCCGCCAGGAGAACGTCGGCGCCAGCGACGCCGACAGCCAGCTGGCCGCCAGGTAGGCGACCGCCAGGTTGCCGCCGATGAGCACCATCACCCAGCCCTTGTGCCGCGGCGGGATCGTCTCGGCCAGCAGCGAGAACGTGATCGGCAACATGCCGCCCGCGCCCAGCCCCATGGCCACGCACATGGCCAGGTTCCACTCGAAGTCCGGCATGACACCGCAGATCGCGGTGCCGATGAACAGCACCCCGGCGAACAGGATCGACGGCTTGCGCCCGATCTTGTCGCCCATCCAGCCCCACAGCAGCGAGCCGAGCACCGTCCCGGTGAGCCCGGCCAGCGGCAGCAGCGCCACGGGCAGCTCGCCGGCCGGGTTGAGCGCGGACTTCAGGCCGTACTCCTTGGCCATGCCGGGCGCGACGAAACCGAGCGTGATCGGCTTCATGGCGTCGATGATCACCGCGACCGACATGACCACGATCAGCCCGATGTGCGCCGGCCGCATGCGCGCGTCGTCCAGCGCGCGGACGCGTACCTCGGCGGCCGGTCTGGCCGTCAGCGCGCCGGGCGGGATCAGCCCGTACGCCGTGACCGCCAGCCCCGCCACGATCAGCGCCATGCCGATCGTCATCGGCAGGTCCATCGGCATGCCCGCCAGGCGGTAGTGCATGTCGGCGCCGTGCAGGTACATCGGCAGATGCAGCACGACCCCGGCCACCGTGGCCAGGAACCCGAGCCAGAAGTACAGCGGTCGAGCCAGCTCGACGCCCCCCATTGCCCCTCCGTAAGCAGAACCGTGCGCAGATCCGGGATCAGAGCAGGCGGCCGCCGCGCAGCCGCCATTCGACGAACAACACCCGCATCGGCCCGTTCACGAACAACCACTGGCCGAGCCAGACGAAGGCGAACATCACCGCGAACGCCCACGCCCTGACCGGGCCGGCGACGCCGGGGACGAGCCCGCCGTCCAGCAGCACCCACATCAGCAGCCCCTCAGGCACGGCCGTGACCAGCCCGAACAGCGTCGGCCAGTCCTTGTCCCAGCGGAACTGCATGAGCAGGTGGTACAGCAGCTCCCACCCGACGCCCACGACGGCGACGGCCAGCAGCACGAGGAAGGCGTCCCGGAAGGACATCGGCAGCACCAGGGTGATCAGCGCGGTCAGCGCCGCCCCCACCGTGGCCAGCGTGAACAGCCGGGTCTGCAGCCGCCCGGCTAGCGTCGGGATCAAGCGAGCCTCCTGTTTCCCGCCCACCGCAGCCACTGGGCCGTGGACCGCACCGGCCCGAGCCCCTTGCAGAACCCGCGCCTGGTCAGGTCGGCGGCGATGTCGAGCGCGGCGGTCTGCATGCCGAGGAAGCTGTCCACGGCCAGGAAGTGGTTGCCGGCCGTGGCGGCGCCGGAGGCGTACAGGACGCCGCCCTCGCTCTCGGCGCCGAGCACCTCGAAGTTCTGGCCGACGCTCAGCCGGCCGGCCTTGTTGGGCCGGGCGCCGCCGTGCCGCAGCAGGTCGTCGAGGACGCGGTGCTCCGGCATGTCGGCCTCCAGGCCGGTGCAGTCGATGATGAAGTCGGACACGTACTGCATGGCGGCGGCGTTGACGCTGCGGGTGTGGGTGATCAGGCGGCCGTCGGGGGCCCGTTCGATGCGGTCGACGACGGCCTGCGTGGGGTGGTACCAGTTGCCCTGCCGGCCCCTGCGCATCTGCTCCTGCCAGCGGGCCAGCTTCGGGGTGGTGGTGCCGGCCAGCGCCTTGGAGATCAGGGCGCGCTGCTCGGGCGTGGCCTTCCTGAACCGGGCCTTGAGCTGGCCGCCGAAGGCCGACTTGGGCATCGTGAACGCCTGGTAGGCCCAGCCGTCGCCGCCCTTGCGCCGCATGAACACGCTCGGGCCGTGCGGACCGGCCACGTACGTGCGGAACAGGTGGACGATCTGGGTGTGCAGGCCGTACCGCTCGCGGTCGTCCATCAGGCGCTGGAGCACCCGGGAGGCCACGATCCCGGCGCCGCGCACGACCACCACCCCGGGCCGCTTGCGCAGCTGGTCGTAGACGTGCTCGTGCGGCTCGTAGGCGTTGACCACCCGGTAACGCTCGCCCTGCGCCTGCCGGAACTCCTGGAGGTCGTCGAGGAACTTCAGCCCCGGGTAGCCGACGGCCAGGTGCACGTACTGGGAGCGCAGCACCACCCGCTTGGTCGGCGAGGTGCCCGGCGGCGGCGTCAGCACGGTGAAGTAGCCGCCGCCCAGCCGCTTCCTGACCATGCGCACCTGGCCCTTGGCCAGCATGTGCCAGTAGCCGATGCGGTCGGCCTCGCGCCGCACGCTCTGCGTGACCAGCCCCGCGCGCGGGCTGTAGAAGTCGGTGAACAGCGGCTCGGCGAGCACCTGGAGGATCGGCTTGAGAGAGCCGTCCTGCCAGGCCTCCTGCACCGCGTAGGAGGGGAAGCCCCAGATGTTGTCGGGGCGAGCCCCCGCGTCGGACCGGATGCGCTCGTGCGCGGGCAGCTGCGAGACGCGGGTCAGGTACTCCCACGTCTGCCAGGGGGTGTCGCTGGTGGAGAGCACCCGCATGGCCGGGATCGGCACGCCTCTGATGCGCAGCACGTCGACCAGCGTGAACGAGCCGAGCCCGCCGCCCACCGACACCAGCGGCACGTCGTGGACGGGGATGCCGGCCGACTGCACCAGCCAGTCCGTCCAGGACGAGGAATGCAGTAGCTCCGGAGTGAGATCTCCCCGTGACATGCTGTGACCGAGCCCTCCCTGTCGCGGTTAAAAGTAGCGTAAAAGCCGGGGATTCAGTCCCACCAGAACGACCAGGCGTGTTGCCCGATGATCTGGTCGGCGTACCCCTGGAGGTCGCCCGGTCCCTGCACGACGTTGTCGGGGCAGAACGCCCAGTGCTCGGCGGCGACGTGCAGGGCGTGCTCGGGGTCGGCCGGCGGCGCGGCCACGCTGAGGTCGAGGGTGTTGAACCCGACGCTCACCACGCGGGCCCCGAACCGGTCCTCCCAGCTGCGCACCACGGCCGCCATCGGCACCATCCACTCGTTGTGGTGCAGCGCGCCCTGCCAGCCCATGACCGCCAGCGCGTCGGCCCCCCGGCCGGCCGCGACCAGCCCGAGCGGCATGCCCCTGGGCGCCAGCTCGCGGGCCAGCCAGTCGGCCACGTCGCCGGGGTCGGCGCGGGGCACCCCCGGCGGCGCCAGCCCCGGGCAGAGCGCCCCGTACGGCTCTAACTCCGCCAGCGCGTCGCGCGGCATCTGCGAGACCCACTCCTGCCACACCTCGGTCATGAACCCCTCGGCGGTGAAGTGGCCGATCAGCATCGGGTCGTCGGGCACGATCTGCCCGATCGCCCACGGCTGGGCCGACTCGTCGAGCAGCACCGGCCACAGGCCGCTGTGCGCGTGCCAGACCCGCATGAACGACCAGTCCTCGCCGGCGGCGTGCTCGTCGCTCATCCAGAACGCCGGCCGGGCCGCCACGACCTGCCGGGTGTAGGCCGGGTCGGGCCAGACCACGTCGCCGGCGGGCAGGCCCGGGGGCAGTCTGCGCCCCCTGCCGCCGTCGGCGAACAGCTGGCACAGCTCAGGTGGCAGCTGGTGATCGTCCATGCCCTACCGTTCCGATACCGAATACCGTCTCGGAGATGGTAGTGCCGCCGGTCGCCCCGGGGCTTTGGTGGCACGCGAAACCTTCTCGGACCAGCGGATGCGGTACTTCACGGCACAATGATGGCTGTGATCCCCTTTGATGCGGTTCTCACCGATCTTGATGGCGTGCTCCGCCTCTTCGACCACACCGTCCAGGCCGAGATCGAGGCCCGGTACGCCCTGCCGCTCATGGCCACGGCCTTCGCCCCCGAGCTGATCGAGCCGGCCATCCTGGGCCGGATCAGCGAGCGCGAATGGCTGGAGGCGGTGGCGGTCGCCCTCGGCGGCGACGAGCGGGCCCGCCGGGCGGTGGCCGAGTTCGCGGCGGTGCCGTTCCACGTGGACGAGGAGGTCAGGGAGCTGCTGGCCAAGGCGCAGCAGCACGTGCCGGTGATCATCGTGACCAACGCCACGGACACCGTGGAGGAGCACCTCGACCGGCTCGGGCTCACGTACTTCGCCGACGACCTGGTCAGCAGCGCCAGGGTCGGCGTGATCAAACCCGACCCGCGCATCTACGAGATCGCCGCCGAACGCGCCGGGGCCGACCCCGCGCGCTGCCTGTTCGTCGACGACCGGCTGCCGAACGTGGAGGCCGCCAGGGCGCTCGGCATGACGGGCGTCCACTACCGCAGCGTCGCCGACCTGGCGGCCGTCCTCGGCGGGCTCTGAGGCCGGACGTGCGCCGGCCCCGCCCGCGGGAGAGCGGACGGGGCCGGCGGGCGGGCTAGTCGGCGCAGATCGCGAACACGCTGATGCCGACGTCGTTGTAACCGATCTGGCGGCCGAGGGCGATCCAGCCGCGGGCGTCATCGGTGGGGAACGACCCCACCAGGATCGCGCCGTTGCCGCGGGCCTCGCCGCCGCCGCCGAGCACGTGCTTGGAGCCCGGGCAGTAGACCGTGCGGCGCTGGAAGTTGGGGACGTTGGCGTTGGGCAGGGTGACGAGCTGGTAGCCGGGCGGCAGCGCGGCGCGCGTGGCCGCCGACACGGGGCTGGACGCCTGGAGGGCCACGACGGTGGCCGTGACGCAGGCCGCGGTGGCGAGGGCGATGACGGAAAGGAACAGAGACTTCTTGACGGGCATGGTCTCTCCTTGTCCTGTTCCCTGACAGGCACGGTTTCCGGGCAGCACACGACACGCCGGCTCATGCGGTGCTTAAGGGGGCGACGTGAGAGCAGGGATGAGGGTGTTGACACGTTGAGTATCTGCTCCGTCGCATTCCGTGTCCATATGTGGTTCGCAGGTTTTCCGGGAATCCGGGTTTCCGGCGCGGCCCGCGCCGGCCGCGCCGGAAACGTTCAGTGGCCCCAGTTGTGGGCCCGATCATGGGCCCGGTCGTGGCTGCAGTCAGTAGCCGCTGCCGCCGCCGTAGGGCGACTTCGTCCTGGGGGCGGCGGAGCGGGTGGGCGCCGGCGTGCTCGCGGGGGCGGCGGCCGTGGAGGTCGGCTTCGTGCCGGCGGGCGCGATCACGCCGATCAGGCCGTGCTTGGCGCCCTCGATGCCGGCCGAGAACCACAGCGTGTTCACGCCGCCGGTGGCCGCGGTGCCCGGTTCGAGGTCCCACAGGCCGGGGAGCTTGACGGGCCGGCCGCCGGACGTGGTGATCGCGCCCAGGTGACGGTCGCCCTTGTAGGCGTGCACGGTGCCGTCGCCGAAGTTGCCGACCAGCAGGGCGCCCGCGTACTGGCCCCAGCCACGCGGCGCGGCGGTCATGGCCCAGGGCGCGTCGAGCCCGACCCTGGAGATGCGCCCGGTCAGGCGGCCGTCGGCGTTGAAGCGGCTCACGAAGCCCTTGCCGGCGCCGAAGACGGGCTTGCCGGTAGTACGGTCGCGCAGCGCGTACGCCACCCACACGCTGCCGTTGACCACGGCCACGTTGTAGGCGTTGTAGCCGCGCGGCACCCGCGAGTCCTGGAACTGCCAGCCGGCCAGGCGGATGCGCCGGAAGTTCTCGTCGAAGGCGTGCACCCGGCCGTGGGCGAAGTCGGCGGCCAGCAGGAACTCGCCCTCGTTGGTCCGTACGAGCTCCAGGCCCTTGTAGTCGGCGCCGCGGGTGAACGCGGCGATCACGGCGTTGGCCGGGTCGGCCTCGGCGTTCCAGCCGGTGATCGCGCCGCTCGGGCTGCAGAAGATGAACGTGGCCGGTCGCCCCTTCACGGTGAAGCCGTCACCCGGGTTGAACACCTGGCCGGTCGGGGAGCCGCCCGGGATCCACACCTCCGTCTTCTCCTTACGGCCCGTGCCGGAGTAGACGGTGGCGGTGCCGGTGCCGGCGTTGGAGACCCACAAGGTCTTGCCCATGGCCAGGCCCCACGGGTTGACGACCTTGGGGTCGGTGACCGGGGCCTTGCCCTTGACGTCCGACACAAGGTTGATGACGTCGAAACGGGTCCTGGTGGTCGCCTGCGCGGGGGCGGTGAGGGTCGTCCCCGCCACGACGGCGACAGCGCAGAGCGTGATGATGCGGAGCCGCATCCGTGCCTCCTAGTGAGCGCTTGTGACGCGAGATACGCGGCGGACGCGGAGCGGGTTCAGCGGGGCCGGAAATACCGGCGGGCGAGTTTTCCCGTCCAGGGCGGGGGAGAAGGAGAGTCATGAACGTGTTGGGCATCGACATCGGCGGTTCGGGAATCAAGGGCGCCCCGGTCGACACCGAGGCCGGAGAGCTCGTCCAGGAGCGGTTGCGCATCGCCACGCCCCAGCCGGCCAAGCCCGAGGGGGTGGCCGAGGTGGTGGCCGAGATCGTCAAGCATTTCGACTGGGACGGGCCGGTCGGCGTCACCTTCCCCGGCGTCGTCGTCGACGGGGTCGTGCAGACGGCGGCCAACGTCCACCACTCGTGGATCGGCGTCGACGCCGCCGCGCTCTTCGGCGGGGCGACGGTGCTCAACGACGCCGACGCCGCCGGCATCGCCGAGATGACCTTCGGCAGGGGCCGCGACCAGAAGGGCACGGTGCTGATCCTGACCTTCGGCACCGGCATCGGCAGCGCCCTGTTCGCCGACGGCACACTCGTCTGCAACACCGAGCTCGGCCACCTGGAGCTCCGCGGCAAGGACGCCGAGGAGCGCGCGTCGGCGCGGGCCCGCGAGGAGCACGACCTGAGCTGGGAGAAGTGGGCCGAGCGGGTCGAGGAGTACCTCAGGCACGTGGAGATGCTGTTCTCGCCGGGGCTGATCGTGATCGGCGGGGGCGTGAGCAAGAAGGCCGACAAGTTCCTGCCGCACGTCACCATCGACACTCCTGTGGTCCCCGCCGCCCTGCAGAACGAGGCCGGCATCATCGGCGCCGCCCGCCACGCCGCCACCACCCGGCCGGCGCGGTAGGGGGCCGCGGCCGCCGTCCCGGCGCGGCCGGGGAGCGCGGCCGCGACCCCGGCGCGATATTGGGATGCGGGGGGCGGGTCGCGTCGGGCACCATGGGCCGTTGGCTCCGGGGCCACGGGGCTCAAATATCCTGAAAGCAGTATGGGAACGCCTTCGTTGTCCTCTCCGCTCGCCGACCTCCAGTCCCGCCTGCCCGAGCTCATGCCGCGCGACCAGCGGCGGCTGCGGCGCAGGCTCGACGGCATGCGCCGGGTCCGCTCCCGCGACGCCCGGGACAAGATCGTCACCGAGATCCTCGCCGACGTCGAGCGCGCCGAGCAGCGGCTGGCGCGCCGCCGCGAGGCCGTGCCGCAGGTCCGCTACCCGGAGAACCTGCCGGTCTCCCAGCGCAAGGACGACATCCTGGCCGCCATCCGCGACCACCAGGTCGTGATCATCGCGGGCGAGACGGGCTCCGGCAAGACCACCCAGATCCCCAAGATCTGCCTTGAGCTCGGGCGCGGCGTGCGCGGGCTGATCGGCCACACCCAGCCGCGCCGCATCGCCGCCCGCACCGTCGCCGAGCGCGTCGCCGAGGAGCTCGGCACCGAGCTCGGCGAGGTCGTCGGCTACAAGGTGCGCTTCACCGACCAGGCGAGCGACCGCACGCTGGTCAAGCTGATGACCGACGGCATCCTGCTGGCCGAGCTGCAGAACGACCGCATGCTCGACCAGTACGACACCCTGATCATCGACGAGGCCCACGAGCGCAGCCTCAACATCGACTTCATCCTCGGCTACCTCAAACAGCTCCTCCCGCAGCGCCCCGACCTCAAGGTCGTCATCACCAGCGCCACCATCGACCCCGAGCGCTTCTCCCGCCACTTCGGCGACGCGCCGATCATCGAGGTCTCCGGCCGCACCTACCCGGTCGAGGTCCGCTACCGCCCGCTGGCGGAGGACGACGACCAGACCGGCGGCATCGTCGACGCCTGCCGCGAGCTGGTCACCGAGGGGCCCGGCGACATCCTGGTCTTCCTGTCCGGCGAGCGGGAGATCCGCGACGCCGCCGACGCCCTGTCCAAGGCCGACTTCCGCAACACCGAGATCCTGCCGCTCTACGCCCGGCTGAGCGCCGCCGAGCAGCACCGCGTCTTCCAGCGCCACACCGGCCGCCGGATCGTGCTGGCCACCAATGTGGCCGAGACCTCGCTGACCGTGCCCGGCATCAAATACGTGGTCGATCCGGGTTTCGCCCGCATCTCCCGCTACAGCCACCGCACCAAGGTCCAGCGCCTGCCCATCGAGCCCATCTCGCAGGCCAGCGCCAACCAGCGCAAGGGCCGCTCGGGCCGCACCTCCGACGGCATCTGCATCCGGCTCTACGAGGAGGAGGACTTCCTCTCCCGGCCGGAGTTCACCGACCCCGAGATCCTGCGCACCAACCTGGCCTCGGTCATCCTGCAGATGACCTCGATCGGGCTGGGCGACATCGAGGCGTTCCCGTTCGTCGAGCCGCCCGACCGCAGGCAGGTCAAGGACGGCGTCAACCTGCTCCACGAGCTGGGCGCGTTCGACGCCCAGGGCAAGCTCACCGGAATCGGCCGCAAGCTGGCGAGCCTGCCGGTCGACCCGCGCCTCGGCCGCATGGTGCTGGAGGCCGAGAAGAACGGCTGCCTGCGCGAGGTCATGGTGATCGCCTCCGCCCTGTCCATCCAGGACCCGCGCGAGCGGCCGTCCGACAAGCAGCAGCAGGCCGACGAGAAGCACCGGCGCTTCGCCGACCCCGAGTCCGACTTCCTGACCTACCTCAACCTGTGGAACTACCTGCGCGACAAGCAGAAGGAGCTGTCCTCCAGCGCGTTCCGGCGGCTGTGCAAGGCCGAGTTCCTCAACTACCTGCGGGTCCGCGAGTGGCAGGACATCTACAGCCAGGTCCGCCAGGCGCTCGGCGCCCAGCCCGGCAGCGTGCCCGCCGACCCCTACCAGGTGCACGTGTCGCTGCTGGTCGGGCTGCTGTCGCACATCGGCGTCAAGGACGTCATGGACAAGCAGCGCGCCGCCGACGGGCGGCGGCCGATGCAGGAGTACATCGGCGCGCGCAACGCCCGCTTCGCTATCTTCCCCGGCTCGGCCCTGGCCAAGAAGCAGCCGCAGTGGGTGATGTCGGCCGAGCTGGTCGAGACCTCGCGGCTGTGGGCCCGGGTCAACGCCAAGATCGAGCCCGACTGGGTCGAGCCGCTCGCCCAGCACCTGGTCAAGCGCACCTACTCCGAGCCCCACTGGGAGAAGAACCAGGGCGCGGTGATCGCCCTGGAGAAGGTCACCCTGTACGGCGTGCCGCTCGTGGTCGGCCGCAAGGTCAACTACGGCCGCATCGACCCCGACCTGTCGCGCGAGCTGTTCATCCGGCACGCCCTGGTCGAGGGCGACTGGGACACCCACCACCGCTTCCTCAAGGACAACCGCCGGCTGCTCGAAGAGGTCGAGGAGCTGGAGAACCGGGCCCGCCGCCGCGACATCATGGTCGACGAGGAGGTCCTGTACGACTTCTACGACCAGCGCGTCCCCGCCGATGTCGTCTCGGCCAGGCACTTCGACTCCTGGTGGAAGAAGGCCGGGCGCGAGCAGCCCGAGTTGCTCACGTTCTCGCCGGAGATGCTGGTCAACGAGGGCGCCGACATCAGCGCCCGCGACTATCCCGACACCTGGAAGCAGCTCGGTCAGCGGATGAAGCTGACCTACCAGTTCGAGCCGGGCGCCAACGCCGACGGCGTCACCGTCCACGTGCCGTTGCAGGTGCTCAACCAGGTCAACTCCGACGGCTTCGACTGGCAGATCCCGGGCCTGCGCGAAGACCTGATCACCGCGCTGATCCGGTCGCTGCCCAAACACCTGCGCCGCAACTTCGTGCCCGCCCCCAACTACGCCAGGCAGGTGCTGACCGGGGTCAGGCAGGGCGGCGAGCCGCTGCTGGAGGCCGTGGAGCGCGAGCTGCTGCGGCTCACCGGCGTCCGGGTGCCGCGCGAGGCCTGGCAGCTCGTCCAGGTGCCCGACCACCTGCGCATCACCTACCGGGTGATCGACGAGCGCAAGCGCACGGTGGCCGAGGACAAAGACCTCGACGCGCTCAAGCGCCGGCTCGCGCCGCGCCTGCGCAAGACCCTGTCGGAGGCCGGCGACGACCTGGAGCGCACGGGCCTGCGCACCTGGAGCTTCGGCACCCTGCCCAAGGTGTTCGAACAGGGCCGGATGAAGGGCTACCCGGCGCTCGTCGACGCGGGCGAGTCGGTCTCCGTCAAGATCTTCGAGACGGCCGCCGAGCAGCGCCGCGCCCACTGGCCCGGCACCCGCCGGCTGCTCCTGCTCAACGTCACCAACCCGGCCAGGTCGCTGCTCGGCGGCCTGTCCAACCAGGCCAAGCTGGCGCTGTCGCGCAGCCCCCACGGCGGCGCCGTGGCGCTGTTCGACGACGTCGTCAACGCGGCCGTCGACAAGCTGATGCTCGACCTCGGCGGCCCGGCCTGGGACCCGGCCGGCTTCGACCGCCTCCACCAGCACGTCCGGGCCGAGCTGCACGACACTGCGGCCGACGTGCTGGCCAAGGTCGAGCAGATCCTGAGCGTCTGGCACGCCGTGGGCACCCGCCTCGACGGCCTGCGCGCGAGCGCCTCGACCGACGACGTGCGCGAGCAGCTCGGCAAGCTCGTCTTCAAGGGCTTCGTCACCGCCACCGGCACCCGCCGCCTGCCCGACGTCCTGCGTTACCTGCGGGCCATCGAGCGGCGTCTCACCAAGCTCCCGGAGGAGCCCTGGCGGGACGAGGAGTGGATGGACCGCGTGCACAAGATCGAGGACGACTACCATGACCTGCTGGCGAGCCTCCACCCGGCCCGCCGGGGCGATCCCGACGTGACGGAGATCCGCTGGATGATCGAGGAGCTGCGGGTCAGCTTCTTCGCCCAGACCCTCGGCACCCCCACGCCGGTGTCGGAGAAACGCATCGCCAAGGCGATGGAGAAGCTGCGGCCCTGAACCCGGGGCTTCACACGGACGTACAGGGGGAGTGATGGTCAAGGCCGTCAAGGCCGTCAAGGCCGTCGTGCTCGACGTCGGCGAGACGCTGATCGACGAGACGCGCATCTGGTCGCGCTGGGCCGACCGGCTGGGGGTCAGCAGGTTCGTGCTCATGGGCGCGCTCGGCGGCATGGCGGCGCTCGACCGTTCCCACCGTGAGGCGTTCGAGCTCGTCCGGCCCGGTCTCGACGTGCAGGCGGAGATCGCCGCCTGGGAGCGCGACGACCCGGCCGGGCTGCGCAACCACTTCGACGCCGACGACCTCTACCCCGACGTCCGGGAGGCCCTGGCGGCGCTGCGCGCGGCCGGGTTCCAGGTGATCATCGCCGGCAACCAGCCCAGCCGGGCCTTCGACGCCCTCGTGGCGATGGACCTGCCGGTCGATTCGGTGCACACCTCCGAGGGCTGGGGGTTGTCCAAGCCCGCCCCCGAGTTCTTCGCCAAGGTGGCCTCGGTGGCCGATCGTGAGCCCGGCGAGATCCTCTACGTCGGCGACCGGCTCGACAACGACGTGCTGCCCGCCGCCCGTGCGGGCATGCGCACGGCGTTGCTGCGCCGCGGCCCCTGGGGCTTCCTGCACGCCGAGCGCCCGCAGGCGAAGGCCGCCGACATGATCGTCGACGACCTGCACGCCCTGCTCCCGGCCCTGCGCCGCCTCACCTGAGGCCCGCGAGGGGCTTCCGGGGCCCAGGTGAGCCGCGCGAGGGGTGCGGCTCACCCGAGGTCCGCGCGGACTGTGCGGGCCGGTGAGTCGCGCGAGGGTTGTGCGGGTCAGGTGAGGTCCTCGTCGGGGTCGATGCGCAGGGCGCGCTCCTCGGCCGACAGGTCCTCCCGGTCCGCGTCCCAGTCCACGCCGATGGCCTCGTCCTCGGTGTCGGGGTGGGCGCCCTCGTCGGGCTCGGTCAGGCGGTGCTCCTCGCGCGGGGCGCGGCGCGGGCGGTCGGGCAACTCCTGGCGCAGCCGTTCGTCGAGCGTGGCCTCGTGCTGGGGGTCGTCCTCTTTGACCTCGTGGTGCAGGCCGAGGTCGTCGGTCCACTCCCTGACCTCGATGTCCTGCTCGTCGGCCATGCCGAATCGGTCCGGAGGTAGTTCGCTCATACTGCGCCCTCTACCCACCGTACGGACCGGAATCCTACGACTTGGCCCGGCTTAGGGCCTCCTGTAGCTCATCCTTGTCCATCTGGGACCGTCCGGGGATGTCGGCCTTCTTGGCCTGCTCGTACAGGTCCGCCTTCGTGGGCTCGGCCGCGCCGCCGCCCTTCAGCGCCCGCAGCTCCTCCTCCCGGCGCTGCCGGAACGCCTGGCCCAGCTCGCGCAGCTCGGCCTCGCTCGCCGTCCTGGCCAGGGCGGGCAGGAGGGTCGTCTCCTCCTCCTGGACGTGGTGGTTCACGGACTCGACGAGCTGGTCGAGCGTCTCGGCGAACTCCGGGGTGCCCGGCCGCGCGCGGACGAGCGCGTCGAGCAGCACCTCCGCCTCCTTGTGCTCCTCGACGCCGTGGTGGGCGTCCAGGCCGGGGTAGACGCGGTCCTCCTCGGCGCGGGCGTGCGCGGTCAGCAGGGCGCGCAGCTCGGCCACGGCGGCCGACGGGTCGCCCTCGCCCTTCTTGAGCCGCTCGAAGAGGGACTCGACGGTCCGGTGGTCATTGGTGATCAGAGTGATGACGTCCGTTGCCATGGCGGCACCCGCTACCCGACCGGTCAACGTCCAATCGCGGCGCCGACCAGGGAGCGGGGGTCGGCGGCGCCGGCCAGCATGCCGTCGGGGCGCACGTCGATGAGGTGGGCGTGGCCGAAGGAGCCGCCGTACGGCAGCGTGCGCACCGGGTGGCCGAGCGCGGTCAGGCCGTCGGCCCAGGTCGTGCCCTCCTCCAGGTCGAGCACGGCGTCGTCGGGGGCGTCCCAGGTGTCGAAGCCGTTGCCGTTGCCGCTGCCCAGCCGCCAGCGCGGCGCGGCGAGCGCCTGGCCGGGCTCCTCGCCGTGATGCAGCAAGCGGGTGATGACCTGGGCCAGGATCTGCGGCTGGGCGTCGCCGCCCATCGTGCCCACGACCGTGCGCAGCCCGCCGCCGGGACGGGTGATCAGCGCGGGGGCCAGGGTGTGCGGCGGACGGCGGCCGGGGCCGTACTCGGCCGGGTGGCCGGGACGCAGCGAGAAACCGATGCCACGGTTGTGGAGGTTGATCCCGGTACGCGGCTCGAAGAGCATGCCGCCGAACCCGGACGCGTTCGACTGGATCAGCGACACGCCCATGCCGTCGCCGTCGACCGCGCACAGGTACGTCGTGTCACCGTCGGCGGACGGAGCCCGCAGACGGCTGCGCCTGACCGGGTCGACCAGGGCCCGGCGGCGGGCGATCTCGCCGGGGTCGAGCAGGTCTTTGGCGTCTTCGTGCAGCAGGTCGAGCCGGTCGTGCCCGGCGGCTCTGGCGGCCTCGGCCAGCAGGTGGGCCCAGGCCGGATGGCGGGGCGAGGCGGGCAGGTCGAGCCCGTCGAGGACGGCCAGGGACATCAGCAGCAGGTAACCCTGAGAGTTGGGCGGCATCGACCAGACGTCGTGGCCGAAGGCGCGCACCCGCAGTGGCTCGACCCAGTCGGCGCCGGGGGCGGCCAGGTCGGCGGCGGTGTACTCGCCCGCGCCGAGCTCGATCAGGCCCTGTCCGAACTCGCCGAGGTAGAAGCCGTCGCGGCCGCCGTCGACCACCGCCTGGAGCGCGCGGGCCACGCCGGGGCGGGTGACGCGGTCGCCGGCCTGGCGGACGGGGGCGAAGTCGCCGCCGCCCGGCCGCGCGGCCGCCGTACGGGCGCCGGGGACCAGCAGCGGGGAGGCGGGGAAGCCGTCGCGGGCCAGCGCGATCGCGGGCCGCAGCAGCTCGGCCATGGGCAGCCGGCCGTGCCTGGCGTGCAGGGCGAGCCACCCGTCGACGCAGCCGGGCACCGGCACGGACCTGACGTCATGCAGGTGCGGCATGCGGGTGTGCCCCTCGGCGCGCAGCCGGGCCGGGTCGGCGCCGGACCCGGCGCGGCCGGAGGCGTTGAGCGCGGTGACTGTGCCGGTGGCCGTGCCGGTGACTGTGCCGGTGGCCGTGCCGTCGTGGACGAGCGCGAACAGGTCTCCGCCGAGCCCGCACATGTGCGGCGCGACCACGGCGAGCACGGCGTTGGCCGCGATCGCCGCGTCGGCCGCCGAACCGCCGCGGTCCAGCGCGCCCACCCCGGCGGCCGAGGCCAGGTGGTCGACGCTGCAGACCATGCCGCTCGGGGCGTATCTGGTGTTGTGCACGTGAAGAGACTAAGCCCGTTCCGGGGCCAGCCGGTTCTCCAGGCGGTTCTCCAGGAGCGGACGGAAGGCCGCCTGCCGGACGGTCCGGCCGGACAGGCGGGCCAGCGCGAGCGCCGCGAGCAGCGTCGCGGCCACGCACGACACGCCGCCGATGCCCAGCGACAGGCGCGGCCCGAACGCGTCGCTCAGCCAGCCGAGCAGCGGCCCGCCGATCGCGCCCGCGCCCGCGCTCACCATGCCCAGCGCGGCGATGACCCGCCCGCGCATCTCGTCGGGGCTGTCGAGCTGCGCCCGCGCCGAGACCGTGGTGTCGATGATCACCGCGCCCGCCGCGATCGGCAGCATCATCGCGGCGAACGTCCCCAGAGCGGGCATCAGGCCGCTCAGCGTCTGCGCGACCCCGGTCAGGAACGCGGTGATCAGCAGTAGCCGGATCGTCAGGTGCGGACGGGCGGCGGCCAGGAAGCCGCCCACGACCGTGCCGGCGGCGAACACGCTGGACAGCAGGCCGTACCCGGCGGCGCCGGCCGCCAGCGGGCCCGCGCTCATGGCGGCCATGGTGACCTGGTAGTTGCGGCCGAGGCTGCCCAGCACGAGCGAGAGCGCCAGCACCACGAGCAGCCAGGGGGTGCGCAGCACGTACCGCAGGCCGGCGACGACCGCGCCGGGCTGCCGCTCGGAGCCGGCGAGCCGGTGGAACTCCGCGCGCCGCATGAGCGCGACGGCCGCGATCACGACGAAGAAGGTGGCCGCGTTGAGCAGGAAGAGCCCGCCGTTGCCGGTCAACGGCAGCAGCACGCCGGCCAGGCTCATGCCGAGGATGCGTCCTGAGGAGTTCAGGATCGAGCCGAGCGCCATGGCGTTGGGCAGGTCGGCCGGTGGCACCACCTCGGCCCCGAAGCGTCCGAGCGCGGGCCCGCCGAGCGCGGAGACCACGCCGCCCGCCAGCGCGACCGCGTAGATCGGCACGACTGAGTCGGCGCCGGAGAAGGCGATCAGCGCCAGGACGGCGGCCAGCGCGGCCTGCGCGAGCTGCGCGGCGACGACGACGGGCCGGGTCGGCAGCCGGTCGGCCAGCGCGCCGCCCCACATGCCCAGCAGCAGCGTCGGCAGCGCCTGCATCACCAGGCTCAGCCCCACGCTGGTGGCCGACCCCGTCATGGTGAGGATGAGCCAGTTCACCCCCAGGACCTGCATCCAGGTGCCGGTGACGGAGACGATGTCGGCTCCCGCCCAGAGCCGGTAGTTGTGGTGGCGCAGGGCGCGGAAGGTGGAGGAGCGCGGTGGCAAGACTGGTCCTAGCCTCGGTACGGGGAAACGCGGGAGTCAACGCGCGCCACGATCGCGACGATTCCGATTTGCCTGAAATGTGAGGTAAGACACGGTTAAAACAGGTTTAGCGTGAAAAATTAGACCAGTTCGAGGGGGCGGTCCCGGTCCACCAGGGCCGCGTAGTGGCCGCCGAGCGCCATCAGCTCGTCGTGGGTGCCGCGCTCGACGACTTTGCCGTGGTCGAGCACGACGATCTGGTCCGCGTCGCGGACGGTCGACAGGCGGTGGGCGATCGTGATCGTCGTACGCCCCCGCGCCAGCGTGTCCAGGGCTTCCTGGACGGCTCGCTCGGTGTGGGTGTCGAGAGCGCTGGTGGCCTCGTCGAGGATCAGCACCGGCGGGTTGCGCAGCAGCGTGCGGGCGATGGCCAGGCGCTGCTTCTCGCCGCCGGAGAACCGGTAGCCGCGCTCGCCCACCATCGTGTCGTAGCCGTCGGGCAGCGAGGCGATGTGGTCGTGGATGCGCGCGGCCCGTGCCGCCGCCTCCAGCTCCTCGTCGGTGGCCGCCGGACGGGCGAAGCGCAGGTTGTCCGCGATCGAGGCGTGGAACAGGTACGTCTCCTGCGAGACCACCCCGACGACCTCGCTCAGCGTCTCGAACGTCAGGTCGCGCACGTCCACGCCGTCGATGGTGACCCGGCCGCCGGTCACGTCGTACAGGCGGGGGAGCAGGTAGCTGAGGGTGGTCTTGCCCGAGCCGGTCTCGCCCACGACGGCCAGCGTCGTGCCCGCGGGGACGGTGACGTCGACGGCGTGCAGGGTGTGCTCGTCCTCGTAGGCGAAGTCGACCCGCTCGAAGCGCACCTCGCCGCGCACCCGGTCGAGGGTGCGGGCGCCGGGGTGGATGTCCACCGACAGGTCCAGGTACTCGAAGATGCGGCCGAACAGCGCCAGCGAGCTCTGCACCTCGACGCCCAGCCGCAGCAGCGACACCGTCGGCCGGAACAGGCTCGACTGCAGCGTGGTGAAGGCGACCAGGGTGCCGACGGAGATGATGCCGGTGTAGCCCACGGCCCAGTAGATCAGGGCGGGCATCGCGGCCATGATGATCTGGATCGACGACTGCCGCCAGCGTCCGGCCATGCTCGTCCGTACGCCGAGCTCGGCCAGCTCGTCGGAGGCGCGGCCGAACCGGTCGGTCAGCTCGGCGGAGCGGCCCATCGTCCGGCCCAGCAGGACGCCGCTGATCGACAGCGACTCCTGGACCATCGAGGAGATCACGGCGAGCTTGCGCTGCCGTTCGTTGGTGATGCGCTTGCGCTCGGCGCCGACCTTCCTGCTGATCCACACGAACACCGGCAGCAGCAGCAGCGAGATCACCGTCAGCCGCCAGTCGAGGGCGAGCATGGCCACGATCGTGGCGATCACGGTGGTGAGGTTGGAGATGATCGAGGTCGCGGTCGAGGTGACCACTGACTGCATGCCGCCGATGTCGTTGGCGATGCGCGACTGAACCTCGCCTGTCTTGGTGCGGGTGAAGAAGGCCAGCGACATGCGCTGGAGGTGGGAGTAGACCGAGATGCGCAGGTCGTGCATCACCCGCTGGCCCACGGTGGTGGAGATGAGCGTCTGCAGCACGTCGAACACGCTCGTGGTGACCGCGACCGCGATCATGCCGAGCGCCAGCAGCGTGAGCAGCAGCGCGTCGCGGGACGGGATCGCCACGTCCAGCACCTCGCGCAGCAGGAACGGCGAGGCCAGCCCGACCAGGGACGACAGCAGGATGAACGCGCCCACCAGGATCAGCCGGCCGCGATAAGGGGTGAAGAGTCCGATGATGCGCCGCAGCGGCGCGCGTGGTTCGTCGGCCAATATGGGGCCTCCTTTCGGATGTCCACTCAAACAGAGGTTAACTCATAATTGTTCCGGCTAAAATCGTCGGTATGGGAGAGAAGGAGCTCGCGGAGCTCTTGCACCTGGTCAGCAGGCGTCTGCGGCACGGATACGTGCATCGGCTGGTGCCGCTCGGGCTCAATCCGGGGCAGGCTCGGGCGTTGCGCGTGCTCGGCGAGGCCGGCCGGCCGCTGCGGATGGTGCAACTGGCCGACGAGCTGCGGATCGTGCCGCGCTCGCTGACGCCCGTCGTGGACGCGCTGGAGGAGGCCGGGCTGGTGCGCAGGGAGGTCGATCCGGCCAACCGCCGCTCGACGCTCGTCGTGATCACCGACGCGGGCCGGGCCATGGCCGAACGGGCCAGGGACGCGCGCAGGGAGGCTGGCGAGGGCCTGTTCGCGGTGCTGTCCCAGGAGCAGCGCGACCAGCTCAGGGACCTGCTCGGCGCGGTGGACGGCCAGTTCCGATGACCACGCCGCCGACGACCGTGCACGGGTTCGGGATGACCGCGCAGACGACGACCCTGCCGTGGAAGTGCGGCCGGTTCAGGTGAGCGCGCCGCCGACGACCGTGGCCACGCAGGGTGGGCGGGCCAGAAGGGCCGAGTACGGGTAGCGTCCTCGGGCGTCGAAGACGGCGAAGTCGGCCCGGCTGCCCGGCCCGAGGGAGCCGATCCGGCCCGGCCCGGCGTCCAGGCCCAGTGCCCGCGCCCCGCCCAGCGTCGCGGCCTCGACCAGGCGGCGGTCCAGTCCCCGCACCCGCAGTCCGAGCTCCCGGGCCCGCCCCCGGACGTCGGCCGCGAGCCCGAGCAGGTCGCCGGGCCCGAGCAGGTCGCCCGACCCGAGCAGGTCGCCCGGCCCAAGCAGGTCGCCGGTACCGGCGCCGGCCGGGTCGAGGCTGTCCGGGGCGTGGCGGCCCGGCGCGTGGCTGCCCAGGGCGAGGCGGTTGCCCTCCTCCAGCAGGGTCAGCACGTCGGCGGCCTGCTCCTGCCCCGGCGGGCAGATCGCGACCACGCTCCGGCGCAGGCGCAGCAGCTTGCGCTCGCCGGGGTCGAGCGGCCGGGCGCAGGCCACGTGACAGTGGGGGCCGAGCGCGCCGGCCTCGTCCAGGGCCATGGGCGAGTGCCGGTCCAGTCCGGCCAGCAGTCGCAGGCCGAACGTCCTGGCCAGCACGGCGACGTCCTCCAGCACGTGCGGGTCGCGGGTCCGGACCGCGATGCCGACCGGGCACGGCCGGTCCACCTCGCGCAGCGCCGTGATCAGCGCGTCCCGGTCGTGCTCCTCCCACTCCTGCTCGCCGGCGCTGGACGCCTCGACGTACGAGATGCCGGGAACGCCGGCGAGATCGGCGGGGTCGGACACCACGGCGGCCCGCGTGGTGACGCCGGGGCCCGGGGGCGTCGGCGCGCAGCAGGCGTCCACCAGCCCGGCCACGATCATGCCCGGCCAGCGGACCTCCTCCGCGACGCGGAAGCGGGACAGCAGCTCGGCCCGCGAGCCCACCTGGAGCACCCGCCCGCCCCTGATCACCACCGTCCCGTCGCGCACGGGCTCGGCGCAGACCGGCAGCACCAGCGGAGCGGAATGGGCCACGACGCGCGAGGGCGCACGCCTCCCCGGAAACGGCCCCAACGCCGCCCCCCGAACCGGCCCCGAAGCCCGCCCCGAATCCGGGCCCGGCACCCGTCCTGGAACCCGCGCAGCACGCTTCGCACCCGGCATCGGCGCTCCCGTCGGATTTGCCCTTTTGGCATTAAACGCGAGCGGCGGCGGCGAAGGCAATCAGTCGCCGCGGGCGTCCCGGGGCTGGTAGCGGCCGGACAGCCGGGCCAGTTTCAGGCCGAGGTGCAGGGCCAGCCGCTCGCCGCCGTCCTTGAGGTCCGTACGCGCCAGTTCCTCCACCCGTTGCAGCCGGTAGTACAGCGAGGTGCGGTGCAGCCGCAGCGCCCGGGACGTCGCCACCGCGCTGCCCGCCAGGTCCAGGTACGTCTCCAGCGTCTCCAGCAGCGGCAGGTACTGCTCGTCGGCCAGCAGCCCGTCGAGCCCGGGATGCACCTCCTGGTCCGCGAGCTGGGTGAGCATCCGGTAGACGCCGAGCCGGGCCCACTCGGCCGACCGTCCGAGCCCCGGCACGCGCGCGGTCACCTCCGCCGCGTGCCGGGCCTCCGCGTACGACCCGGCCGCCTGCGCCAGTTCGAGCCGGGTGCGCCCGACCCCCACCACCACGGGCACCGGCATGGCCGCGTGCAGCTCGTCGGGCGGGACCGGCGGTCCGGCGGTGAGCAGCACGGCGTGGTCGTAGCGCACCAGGTGCAGCGGGTGGTGGCCGCTCAGCCGCCGGCGCAGCGCCAGCAGCCCCTGTTCGAGCGCCAGGCGCAGCCCCTCGTCGGGCTCGGCCGAGCGGGGCCGCGCCACCAGCACGGTCACCGGCTGGCCCTGCGGGAACGCGCCCGCCTCGATGAGCTGCCTGGCCGCGTCCCGCTCGCCGCGCAGCAGCCCGGTGACCGCCTCCAGCTCCCGGTGGGAGGCCAGCCCGGTGGCCAGGCTCTCGTGGAACAGCGCCAGCGCCAGCCCGGGGACGGCCGCCACGGCCTCGGCCACCTTCTCCTCGGACATGGCCGGCTCGGCGTCGATGAACCACAGGAAGCCGAGCAGGCCGTCGGCGTGCCGCAGCGGGACGCACACGCGCGGCAGCAGGCCCAGGTGCGGCGCGCCGGCCGTGCGCAGCGGGGCCTGCGCCTCGTGCACGCCGGCCGCCCGCAGCCACTCGCGCACCTCGGGGGTGGTGTGCCGGCGCAGGATGGAGTCGCGGCGGATGTCGTCCATGGCGCCGTTCTGCTCGCTGTAGGCGATCACGCGCTGCACGCGGTCCTCCAGCAGGAGGGGACGCCCGAGGCGCACGGCGAGGTCGTCCACGATCCGCTGGAGATCCGCCACTGCTCCACCTAGGTCACGCTGGACATTTCGACAAATGTCGGAAGGGTTGCTACACGTCTTCCCTACAGCTGATCGGTGATCTCCGTCAATAACGTCTATACCGTCAATCCGTGAATGCCCCGAAGAAGCTGCTGAAGGGTTTGCTGGCGGCCATCGTGCTGTTCCCGGTGAGCCTGATGGCGACCCCTGCTTCCGCAGCACCCCCCACCGTCGATCCCGAGTACCCCTGGCGGCAGAACCACTGGCCGCAGACCCAGCCCTGGCAGCAGGACGAATCGGCCGACGCCCAGACGTTGCGCGCCCGTCCTCCCGGCGGCCTCACGCCTCTCGACCCGCAGAACTGGGAGAACCCCGACCACATGACGTGGGCGGACTACAAGAAGCCTCCGGGCACGAACTGGAACGACCCGGCCGTCAAGGGCTCCAAGCGCACCTTCAAGGGCGCGCTGGTGCTGCTCGACTACCCCAACCAGGCGTTCGTCGTCACCCAGCCCAAGGGCTCGACGATCTACGCCAACCCGAGCGCCGAGGCGCATGACGTCCCGCGCGACCAGGTGGCCAAGTTCTACCAGGACTTCCTCAACACCCCGAACGACCTCAACAAGGGCCACACCATCCACGAGTACTGGATGGAGGACTCCGGCGGCCGGTACGGCGTCGAGCTGACCGGGTTCGGCCCGTACACGATGCCGGGCAAGGACCACGAGTACGCGCTGGAGCCCGGCTTCAACGGCACCTCGGGCTGCCCGGCGGGCGACACCTGCAACAAGAACCTGCGCACCGACGGCCACAACGCCTGGATCAACGCCGTCGGCGAGGACGTCGCCAAGCAGTACGACTTCGTCTTCTACCTCAGCGCCGGCCAGGACGAGTCGTCCACCTGGCAGGAGTTCGGGATGATGAAGTTCCCGACCAAGGAGGACGTGCCCGACGAGTGGGGCCCGCCCGACCCGGCCCTGCCCAACTGGCTGAAGACGCGCTACGTCGAGTGGTCCTCCTGGCAGGCGGCCTCCAACTTCTGGCCCAACGCCAACATCGGCGTCGACTCCGTCCAGGCCGAGAGTTCGGGCATGGCCGTCTACGCCCACGAGTTCAGCCACATCCTCGGCGTGCTGGACAACTACAACAACCCGTACGGGGTGCCGCCGGTCCGGGCGTACACCGGCGTCTGGGAGATGCTCAGCCGCGGCAGCTTCAACGGCCCCGGCGGGCCGCACTCCCGCTGGCTGATCCCGCCCACGGCGGGCGCGTCCATGGGCGCCCAGCACATGCTGCGCAACAAGCTCAAGCTCGGCATGGTGGACGAGCAGAACGTCCTGCGCCTGTCGCGTGAGGCGCTCGACGAGTCCGGCCTGGTCACGGCCAAGATCCTGGCCCGCGCCGTGCGCCCGGGGCAGAACGACCTGTCGGGCGTCAACATCTCCTTCGACGCTCCCGGCGACAAGAGCACCTGCCCGGCGACCGACCCGCTGTGCGACCGCGGCGGTTACCAGAACTACACGGTCGAGGTCGTGGACCGGATGGGCTCCGACTCCTTCACCCCCGACTCCGGCGTGCTCCTGGCCAAGACCAAGAACGAGGACCGGGCGCCGTTCGAGTGGGTGATCGACGCCAACCCGCAGGACATCGGCATGACCGACTACGTGATGCCCGACGGGACCAAGGTGCCGATCACCGTCGGCGACTACCGCCAGCTCTCCGACGCCCTCTTCCACGCCGGGACCGACTCCGGCAGCGAGTACGAGTACGTGGACCAGGCCAACCGCCTGCACTTCTACGTCACCGACCTCAAGCGCAACCGGAACGGCGAGCTGTCCTACACCGTCGCCATCCGGTCGCTGGACGGCGCGGGCCCGCAGAAGCGCGGCGTGCGGGTGCTGCCCGCGGCCGGCGTCCCCACCGGCAAGAACGTCTCCACCTGCACGTTCCCGGTGTTCAACACCGGCAAGGCGGCCCCCGCCCAGGGGCAGCACCCCGAGGACGTCAGCGCCTATCTCGACTCCGACGTCTACCGGGTCAAGGCCGAGGTGCAGGGCAAGGGCTGGACCGCCCAGGTGCCCAACGCCCTGGCCTCCGTCGCCTTCGGCAAGCAGGCGCCGGTGACGGTCAACGCGGTGCGCGCGCCCGGCGGCGACCGTCTGGCCCGCGTCAAGCTCACCGCCGTCTCGGAGAGCGACCCGACCAAGACCGCCACGGCCACCTGCCACGTGATCGGCCTGTAGCGGAACGATGGGGTACGGCTGGCGCTCGCCGTGCCCCATCGGCTTGAATCACCCCCGGAAGGGGGTGTTCGGTGCCGGGAAACTTACCGGACAAACCGCGACGTAAGCGGGTCACATGGGCAGCGCCCGTCTCGGCGGGGCTCGCGGCCGGCGCCGCCAGTGTGCTGGCCGCCTCGCTGGAGTGGGACATCCCGCCGATGGCCAAGATCGGCGTGACGCTCGCGGCGGCGCTGCTCGTCGGCGTGACCACGTGGGCCACCACCGAGGCCACGCCCCGGCGGCGCGCCGCGCCCGCGCCCGAGCCCGGCGGGCGGCCGCCCGACCAGTGGCCGCCCGTGCCCGAGCACTTCACCGGGCGCGCCGACTCCCTCGCCACCCTGCGCGAGGTCTTCGCCGCCCGCCGCAAGTCCTCCGACCTGTCCCCGCCCCTGGTCGTCTCCGTGTACGGCCGCGGCGGCGTCGGCAAGTCGGCGCTGATGACCAGGTTCGGCCAGGAGGTCGCCGACTGGTTCCCCGACGGCCGGCTGCACGCCGACCTGCGCGGCGGCGTCGACGCCCCGGTACGCCCCGAGGAGGTGCTGATCGGCTTCCTGCGCGGCCTGGGCGTGCGCCTGGCCACCGACCCCGGCGGCCTCGACGAGCTGCGCACCCTCTGGCTGACCTGGACCAAGGGCCGCAAGATCCTCATCGGCCTGGACAACGCCCACGACGCCGCCCAGGTCAAACCGCTGATCCCGGCCGAGCCGGGCTGCGCGGTGCTGGTCACCTCGCGCTCCCCGCTGTTCCTGGACGGCACCCACGACACCCGGCTCGGCGTGCTCACCGAGGCGCAAGGCGTGGAGCTGCTGGCCCGGCTGGCCGGCGGCGCGCGGGTCGTGGACGACCTGGAGTCGGCCAAGGAGATCGTCCGGCTCTGCGACCACCTGCCGCTGGCGATCAACATCTGCGGCGGCCGGCTGGCCACCCGCGAGCAGTGGACCATGCGCGAGATGGCCGGGCGGCTGACCGACGAGCGCCGCCGTCTCGACCAGCTTGAGGTGGCCCAGGGCGTGGACAAGAGCGTGCGGGCCTCCGTGCAGCTCAGCTACGACGACTGCACCGGCATCCAGCGCCGCCTGCTGCGCCTGCTCAGCGCGCTGCCCGCGCCCGACGTGCCCGGCTGGGTGGCCGGCGAGCTGCTCGACATCTCCGGCCTCGACGGCGCCGACCAGCTCGAAGCGCTGATCGACGCCCAGCTCGCCGAGTGCTCCGGCACCGACCAGACCGGCGCGATGCGCTACCGCCTGCACGACCTGGTCCGGGTGTTCGCCGCCGAGCTGGCCGGCCAGGACGAGGAGGAACGCCGCAGGGCCGCCGTCGAGCGCGTCCTGCACGGATACCGCCGCCGGGCCGAGGAGGCCGCCCAGAACCGCTGGCCGCAGGACTGGAGCAAGGGCGGCCGGCGCGCCGACGCCGAGGGCCAGCTCGGGGCGGGCGACTGGCTCAACGCCGAGCGGCTTTCCCTGCTCGCCATGATCAACCTGGCCGCGCAGCTCCGGCTCTGGGAGCTGACCTGGGGGCTGAGCAGGGCGTTCTGCTCGTTGTGCCACTCGCTGCGGGCCTACTGGGCCGACTGGGCGGACGTCGCCGACATCGGCTGCGAGGCGGGCCGGCGTACCGGTGACCGGCGCGCGCTGGCCATCGCGCTGCTGAACAGCGCGATCGTGCGCGGCGGCATGGGCCTGCGCGAGCGCGCTCTGCGCGAGGCCGAGCAGGCGCTGGAGATCTTCGGCGACCTCGGCGAGACCTGGTGGGCGGCCAGGGCCATGCGCACGGTCGGCATGACCCTGATCAGCGGCGGGCACCTCGACCGCGCCCAGGACTACCTGATCGGGGCGATCACCGCGTTCAAGCACGAGGACGACCTGTGGTGGATGGCCCGCACCCAGCGCAACCTGGCCGAGATGCGCATGGCGGAACGCCGTCCCGAGGAGGCCCGCGACCTGCTCGAAGACGCCCTGGAGATCTTCCAGCGGGCGGGCAACCGCTACTCCGAGGCCCAGACCCTGCGCGTCTACGGCGAGGTGCTGGCCGCCCAGGCGCGCGGCGAGCGCCGGGCCGGCGACCACCGGGCCTCCGACGCCCTGTTCGTCAGGGCCGGGTTCAGTCTCGACCGGGCGGCCGAGATGTTCCGGCAGCGCGGCGAGCTGTGGGAGGAGGCCCGCTGCCTGCGCGCCGCGGGCGAGGTGGGCGATCCGGCGGGCGGGCTGCGGGAGCTGGAGTACGTCCGGCGGGCCGAGGAGATCCTGGTGGCGCTCGGCGACTCGTGGGGGGTGGCGCGCACCGCGGTGTCGGCCGGGCGCGCCCTGGCCCGGCTGGGCCGGATCGAGGAGTCCGAGCACGAGCTGCGCCGCGCCGTACGCGGGTTCCAGGAGCTGGAGGACCGCTGGTGGATGGCCAGGAGCCTGCGCTACCTCGGCGAGGCGCACCTCGACGCGGGCGGGCCGGGCGCGGCGGTCGGGCCGCTGGAGCAGGCCAGGGAGATCTACCGCAGCCTGGGGAACGAGGCAGGCATGCGCCGCACCCTGGAGCTCCTGCGGCAGGCCCGGCCCTGACCGCCCGCGGGGGTCAGGAGTCGCGCGAGGGGTGCCGCTGCGGGCCGGTCGCGTCGCGATCGTGCCGGTCACGCGGGCCGGTCGTGCGGTGCGCGGCGCGGTCGTGCCCGCCGGTGCGGGGGCCCAGCGCGCCGGTGCCGTAGGCGTCGCTGAAGGGGCTTCTCAGCAGCTCGCCCGCCGCCTGCCTGGCCTGCAGCACGCTCTCCTCGAACAGCTTGCGCACGTGGGCCGCCTGGTCGGACAGCTCCCTGATGCGCTCGTGCGCCAGCTCGTCCCGTACGGTGTCGGCGAGGAGCTGCTGGTACTCGGGGGTCTTGGCGGCCAGCGCCTCCAGGCGTCTGTGCGCGTGGTACACCTTGTCGGCCTTGAGCACCTGCTTGGCGTACTTCTCCAGGTGGCGTACGCGGTGCGAGAGCGAGGTCCAGGCGGCGTCGAGGGCGCTGGTGTACGGCTTGAAGGCGTCCTCCATGCCCGGCGGCAGCTCGCGGGGGATGAGCCTGCCCTGCTCGGCGTGCATCGACGACAGCCGCCGCAGCCGGTGGGCGATCTGCCAGACCTCCTCGGGCAGCGACACCTGGTTCTCCGCCGAGTCGATCAGCCCGGCCTTGTGCACCTTGGAGTTCAGCACGGCCGTGGCCGCGTCCTGGGCGCGGCGCAGCAGCACCTGGCAGGGACGGTCGAGGTCCTCGGGCAGGACGTAGTGGTCGGCGTGGGCGGTGGCGAGTCGTAGTCGTCGTTTGACGATCCGGTGGGAGCTGTCCAACGCCATCCACCGGATCAGGGCGATCAGCCCCATGCCGAGCCCGGCCACGAAGACGACCTCGAGGCTGCTGGTCACGATCAGGACCATCACCAGCAGGGCCGGAAGCGCGAAGAGCAGGGCGGGGCTGAAACTGGGATCCATCCGCCTGCCGGAACGGGCCATATGAAGGATGTGCGGGCTCGACCGCAACTCGACCGAGACGTCCGGGGGCAGCGATGGATCGATCACCAGCCGGGGAGGCAGCGCGCGTGGATCCATACGTTCATGCTGCGTTATGAACAAGGAATCCGCTCATGATTGGCCGACATATAAGGTCGAAGTAATGGATGAGATGACAAGATGGATCGATCTGGAAGGCGCCGTCAACGTACGTGACCTGGGCGAACTTCCCACCCGTGACGGCGGGCTCACCCGCCGCGGCCGGATCTTCCGAGCCGACAACCTGCAGGGCCTCACCCCGGCGGACGTGTCGCTCCTGGTGGGCGAGCTGAACCTGCGCCACGTCGTGGACCTGCGCTCGACCGCCGAGGTCAACCTGGAGGGCCCCGGCCCGCTCACCCGGGTGCCGGAGGTGACCCACCACCATCTGACGCTGTTCGCCGAGGGCGGCAGGCACACCGACGTCGAGGCCGACTCCATCGACGGCGACCGCGTGCTGCCCTGGCAGGAACGGGACGTCGACGAGGAGCTGCGCGTGACCGGCTTCTACTTCGGCTACCTGCGCGACCGTCCGGACGCCGTCGTGGCGGCCCTGCGCGCCATGGCCCTCGACGACGGCGCCGCGCTGGTGCACTGCGCGGCGGGCAAGGACCGCACCGGCGTGCTGTCGGCGCTGGCGCTGGAGGTCGCCGGGGCCACCCGCGAGGCCATCGTGCGGGACTACGTGGCCACGGGCGAGCGCCTGGAGCTGATACTCAAGCGCCTGCGCGCCAGCGACACCTACCGGGACGACCTCGACTCCCGCCCGGCGGACGACCACCGGCCCCGGGCCCGCTACATCGAGCAGTTCCTCAAGGTGCTGGACGACCGCTTCGACGGCCCGATGGGCTGGCTGCGCGGCCACGGCTGGACCGACGCCGACGACGCGGCCCTGCGCGCCCGCCTGCGCGACTGATCAGCCAGCCCAGCTGTCACCCCAGGTGGACGACCATGCGCTGGGCGGCCGACAGATGGGCGGCCTCGATGACGGACAGCGTGTCGATCGAGCCGCGCGGGTCGACCGGCGGCGGCGCGCCCTCGCGCAGGGCGCGCTCCACCTCGCGGTAGAAGTCCAGGTACGCGCCCGGCTCGGTGGGAACGGGCCGGGCGTCGTCGTCGGTGCCGAGCAGGCCCCAGCGGCTCTCCTCGTCGGCGCCGAAGCCGGGGGAGTCGGGGGTCAGGCCCGCCCGCAGGCGCTCCTCCTGCACGTCCATGCCGTGCTTGACGTACGCGCCCGCCGAGCCCAGCACCCGCAGCCGCGGCCCGAGCCGGGCCGCCACCGAGCTGGCCCACAGGTGGGAACGCACGCCGCCCGCGTGCCGCAGCGCGATGAACGTGTCGTCGTCGGAGGCCACGCCGGGCCGCCGCACGTCGCTCTCGCAGTAGACCTCCTGCGCCGGGCCGAACAGCTGCAACGCCTGGTCGACCAGGTGGCTGCCCAGGTCGTAGAGCAGGCCGCCGATCTCCTCCGCGCCGCCGGTCTCCCGCCAGCCGCCCTTGGGCACCGGCCGCCAGCGCTCGAACCTCGACTCGTAGCGGAGCACGTCGCCGAGCCGCCCCTCGGCGATCAGCCGCCGCACGGTGCGGAAATCGCCGTCCCAGCGCCGGTTCTGGAACACCGTCAGCATGACGCCGGCCTGCTCGGCCAGCCGGACCAGCTCGCGGGCCTCCTCGGCGGTGCGGGCGACCGGTTTGTCCACGACGACGGGCAGGCCCTCGGCGAGCGCGGCGGCGGCCATGCTCACGTGCGTGCGGTTGGGGGAGGCGACCACCACGAGGTCGCTGTGCTCCCACAGCTCACGCACGTCCGGCACGCCGGCCGCGCCGTACCGGTGGGCCACCTCGGCCTGCCGCTCCGGATTGCGCGTGACGACCGCCGACAGCCGCAGGCCCGGAGTGGCATGGACGAGCGGGGCGTGGAAGTACGCGCCCGCGGTGCCGTATCCGATCAGGCCGACCCGGATCTCGCTCATCCGCCCAGGTTAGCCGGTACGGCCCGGGCCGCCCGTCACTCGTCGTCGCGTTCGGCCAGGAAACGTTCGAACTGGGCGGCCAGCTCGTCGCCCGTGGGCATCGGGGTCGTCTCGGCCATCAGGTTCTGCCGCTCCGTGCCGCCCGCGAACGCGTCGTACTGCTGCTCCAGCCCGCTGATGGCGGTCGACAGCTCCGAGGACGCCTGGATCTGCTCCTCGATCTCCGCCGTCGTGCGGTGGGCCGCGTCGCGCAGCGCCTCCATCGGGAACACCAGGCCGGTGCCCCGCGTCACCGCCTCCAGCCCGGTCACCGCCGCCGTCGGGTACTCCGCCTGCGACAGGTAGTGCGGCACGTGCACCGCGTACCCGACCGCGTCGTGCCCCTGCGCGCCCAGCCGCAGCTCCAGCAGCGCGGCCGCGCTCCCCGGCACCTGGACCCGGCCGAAGGCGCTGGTCTGGGAGTTGATCAGCTCGGGCCGGCTGGCGTGCATGGTGATGCCCAGCGGACGCGTGTGCGGCACCGCCATCGGGATGCCGTGCAGCGTGACGATCTTGCTCACCTTCAGCCGGTCCAGCAGCTCTCCCACCGCGCGGGTGAACAGCTCCCATTCCCGGTCCGGCTCGGGGCCGCTCATCAACAGGAACGGCGTGCCCGTGGCGTCATGGGCGACATGGACGGCGAGCTCGGGGCTCTCACACTCGACCCAGCGGTCGGTGTCGAAGGTCATGATGGGCCGCCGCGACCGGTAGTCGAGCAACCGGTCCACGTCGAACGTCGCCACGACCCGGTGCTCCAGCTCGGCCAGCAGGTGGCCCAGCGCGAGGCGTCCGGCACCGCCCGCGTCGACGAAACCGTCGAAGTGGTACAGCAACACCGGATCAGTCAACTCGGGCGCGTCGTCTGCGAGCCTGTAGAGATCCTTCGGGTCGAACACGGTTGGACAGCCTTTCCCTAGGTACTCTTCCCCAGAACCTATGGCGAGTCGGATCGATTCCGCGCAAGGCACCCTATCGAGGCACAATCCGGCATCCGGTCGGAGGCGGGGGTCCGCCCTGGCCGGCGCGGCGGCTCCAGGATGTCGTCCGCCGATGCCGGAGGCTGGCGTTCCGGTCAATCTGGCCATCATCAAAGGTGACATTTTGCTGATGGTGGCGGCCGATCATGGTCGCGCGGAGCCCGGTGAATGATCGTCGCGTCTGGATACGGCTCCGGCCGCGCCTGCGGCCGGGCGTGCGGGCCGCTCTCCGTGGGCGGGTTCACGCAGGAGTCGGCCGTGGTCAGAGCGCTGCCGGGGCGGGAGCCGATCAGCGGGACGGCGTCCTGTCGGCATTGGACCCGGCCTCAATGTTGGCAAATGCCCAGTTTATCCACCAGTTCCCTTGGAGGGATCCATAGTGTGAAAAAGGCATTAAAGGGCTCCAAGTTGTCGAGTGTGGCCTTTTGAACAGCCGATCGTCATGCTGAAGGGCGTGGCAACTTCTGCGCATTCCTTCAGTAGGCGACCGCTCCACATCCCTCCGCTCCCATGCCCGTTCCCCAACGAGATCAACGTGCATGCCGCGGAGGTCGACGCGGAGAGCCATACGTGGCTGGCCGCCTCCAGCATGCTCAAGGACGCCGACACCATCGAGCACTTCCGGCGTTCCAAGATCGGCCTGCTCGCCGCGCGTACCAACCCCGAGGTCCCGCGCGACAGCCTCCGGCTGATCAACGACTGGTACAACTGGCTCTTCGCGTTCGACGACGCCTTCTGCGAGGGAGAGCTGATGGGGCACCGGGCCTCCGCGCTCGCCCGCGCCCTGCCGCCGCTCCTGGAGATCCTGGACGACCGCAGGAAGCCGGACGACGACGACCCCTTCGGGCTCGCCCTCAACGAACTCCTCCACCGCATCGTCTCCACCTCCACCCCGGCGCAGGTGGACCGGTGGCGCATCACGGTCAAGGAGTACCTGTTCGCCCAGATCTGGGAGGCGGCCAACCGCGAGGCCGACCTGATCCCCACCCCGCAGGACTACATCCTGATGCGCCGCATCACCGGAGCCACCTACACCTGCTTCGCCCTCATCGACGCCGGCGGCGGCTACCGCCTCGAAGCCGAGGAGTGGCACCATCCCGACGTGCGGATGTTGTCGGACCTGGCCTGCGACCTCATCGGCTGGGACAACGACCTGCTCTCCTACGCCAAGGAGTGCGACAACGACAAGGCCCGGCACAACCTCGTCACCGTGCTGGCCACCCACCGGAACCTCACCCTCCAGGACGCCCTCCTGGAGGTGTCCGACATGCACAACCAGGCGCTCGCCGCCTTCCTCGACCGGCGCGCGGCGCTGGAGAAGTGGGCCCCGCCGCCCGTCCGCACGTACGTCCGCGGCCTTGAGCACTGGGTACGCGGGCACATCGAGTTCTCGCTCGGCAGCGCGCGCTACGTGCACGCGTGGCCGGAGGGGACCCGCTGGCCCCAGGCCGTGTGAGGCCCCGGGATCAGTCCTCGGCCGGGGCGTCCAGGTCGCCGAGCGCGAGCGTGGACGCCTCGTCGAGGTCGAGCCGGGCGCCGTTCTCGAAGGCGTTCTTGTAGGCCAGCTCGCCCATCATCGACTTGCAGTCCTCGACGCACGCGTCGTGGTCGTCGGTCAGGAACGGGGCGCCCATCTGCGGCAGGCCGGCCGTCCGCCAGTTCTGCTGCAACGCGCCCAGCAGCTTGGCCGCCGTCGGCGCCTGCTTGAGCGCGATGAGGATGCGCGCGGTCGTCTCCAGCACCAGCAGCGTGCCCAGCGTGTCGTGGAAGTGCCGCTTGATCCGCAGGCCCTCGCGGGCGTTGTGCAGCGCCTCGCCCGGCCTGCCGGTCGCGAGCCTCGTGCGCGACATCGCCCACTGGGCGTACGAGCTGACCCACAGCTCGCCGCGCTCCCGGCACACCTGAAGGCAGTCCTGGAGCAGCGACTCGGCCTCGAACAGCTCGCCCTGCGCCGACAACACCAGCGACAGCTCGACGATCGCGGGCAGCAGGCCCGGGTTGAGCTCCTTGTTGTCGGTGTTGAACTCGATCGCCACGCCCAGCAGCGCGCTGGCCTTCTGCAGGTCGCCCTGGAGCAGCGCGGCCGTGCCCTGCATCTTCGAGGCCAGGATCACCGCCCTGGAGTCGCCCACCCGGACGGCCTCCGTGCTGCACTGCTCGGCCGCCGCCAGCGCGCCCTCGCTGTCACCCTGCGCGCTGCGCACGTAGGACAGCACCCACAGGGCCTTGCAGCGCTCCTTGCTCGGCGAGGGGTTGGCCTCCAGCGCGCGTTCGAGGTAGAGCCGCCCCTCCCGGACGAAACCGCAGCACACCCACATGAACCACAACGACGCCAGCAGCGTGAGCGCCGAGCCGCTGCGCATGGAGGAGGACAACGCGTGCTCCAGCGCGACCCGCACGTTGTCGTGCTCCTGACGCATGCGCACGAACCAGTAGATCTGCCGCGGACCCGACCACGCGTCTTCGCTGCGCTGGGCCAGGCTCAGGTAGTACTCCAGGTGGCGCTGCCGCATCTGCTGGGCCTGGCCGAGCTTGTCCAGCCACTCCTCGCCGTACTCGGCCAGCGTGTCGATCAGCTTGTAGCGGACGCCGGAGTGGTGGCTCCTGATCATCAGGATCGACTTCTCCACCAGTCCGGTGACCAGATCGGTGATGTCCTCCGAGGGCAGGCGCCCGTCGGAGCAGACGAACCTGGCCGCGTCGAGCTCGAAGTCGCCGGCGAACACCGACAGCCGCGCCCACAGCAGCCGCTCGGCGGGCTCGCACAGCTCGTGACTCCAGCCGATCGCCGCCCGCAGCGTCGCATGGCGCGGCAGGGCCGTACGGCTCGCGCCGGCCAGCAGGCTGAACCGGTCGGCCAGCAGCCCGAGGATCTGCTCCACCGACAGGGCGCGCAGCCGCACCGCCGCCAGCTCGATCGCCAGCGGGATGCCGTCGAGCCTGCGGCACAGCTCGGCCACCGCGCCGATGTTGTGCTCGTCGAGCTGGAAGTCGGGCACGACCGCCCCGGCCCGCAGCGCGAACAACTGCACCGACTCGTTGGTGAACAGGTTCTCCGTCGGGTCGTCGCCGGGCACCACCAGCGGCGGCACCGGCACCACCTGCTCGTACGGCAGGTGCAGCGACTGCCTGCTCGTGGCCAGCACCTTCAGGTTGGGCGCGGCCTCCAGCAGCTCGTGGACCAGCTCGGCGCAGCCCTGCACGAGGTGTTCGCAGGTGTCGATGATGAGCAGCATGTCGCGTTCGCCGACCCACTCCGACAACGACTCCGACTCCGCCCGCGAGGACTGGTCGGCGATGCCGAGCGCCGAGGCGATCGTGTGCTTGACCATGCCCGCGTCCTGCAGCCGGGCCAGGTCGGCGAACCACACGCCGTCGGGGTACTGCGTGCGGACCTGGTGCGCCAGCCGCAGCACCGTGCGCGACTTGCCCACCCCGCCGATGCCAGTGACGGTCACCAGCCGGGACTCGGCGAGATGCCGCTTGAGGTTGGCGAGTAACCGGGTCCGCCCCACGAAGCTGGTGAGCTCCGCCGGTAGATTGCCTTCTCTCCGCCAGCCTGTAGGGGTGGCCATGCGCAGCCTCACGGGGGATAGGCGACACCTGCCCTGGCATCGTACCGCCGGGCACAAGGGCTGTCCGTGGAGCCGGGAAGACGACCGGTGTTGGTTTGTACGTCTCGGTAGCATGTTTTCCGTGGACGAATTTCTCCCGGAGCAGACTTCGGACGACACCGACCTCGGCTGGGGCGACTGGCGTGAAGCCGACGCCGACGCCTTCTACCTCGACAACAAGCCTCCGCACTGGGGCTGACCTGGCCGCCCGCGCCGCCCTGTGGCCGGGCGCCCGCCTTCCTGGCTCCCGGCCGCCTTCGAAACGGCCTGCCTGATCCCCCTTTCCGGCCCATCACACTCAAGCCCGCCCTATCCCGGTACGTAGCTCTGTATCCCGCCGAATCCCACTCGCCCCATTAGGGCGTGCCTTAAGGATCGTCAGCCGGTCAATGACGGCGGCTTTCGTGAGGCGGACAGCGGGTTTGCCGTACCGGGCGGCGATACCGCGATGACGTTCGAGCCGATCGATGCCACGTGCGCTCGTCGGCAGAGCGGACGCGGCGGCCGGCCACGTCGAAGGACGGCGAGCGGCCTCCGTGACCTCCGTGATCTTCGCCGCCTCCGCCTCCGCCTCCGCCGCCTCCGCGGCCGCCACGCCACTGCCAGGCGGCGATGCGGTCGCCCTTGCAGGCCACCGCGGCTCCTGGCTGGGCCTGGTCCGGGGCGGGGCGGGCGGATGGCGTGCAGCACGTGAGGCAGGCGGGTCCAGCCGGTACTGCTCCCCGCTGATGACCAGGAAGGCGGACGGATGGCGTGCAGCACGTGGGGTGGGCGGGTCCAGTCGGTGCTGCTCCCCGCCGGTGACCAGGAAGGCGCGCGGGGCCGTCAGTCGATGTCACCGGCCGCCTCTGCTCGTGCAGGTGAGCCGGCACGGGCCAGCTCTTTGCACCGGACCCGAGCAGCGCTCGGCTACCTGCCGACGCCACCCGCGCGGACCGTCTCGCTCACCCGGGCCGGTGAGGTGCGCCAGGGGGCGCCGTGGCCGGGGAGCACCCAGGACGCCGGCAGCCGGGCGATCCGGTCGAGGGAGACGAGCGCTTCGGCGGGGTCGTCGGTGAAGGGGGCCGGTTGGGGGCCTTCGCGGCCGGTGAGGACGTGCCGGGTGGTCAGGGCGTCCCCGACGAAGACGGCGTCGGCGAGCGGGACGTGCACCGCCACGCTCCCGGGCGAGTGCCCCGGCATGCCCACGATCACCGGGCTCCCGGGCAGGTCCAGGACGTCGCCGTCGCCGATCTCGGTGACCTCGCGGACATGGCGGGTGCGCAGCCCGTTCTTGCGGACGGAGTACCCGAGGAAGCCGAACGCCGGACCTAGACGCACAGGCCCGACCGCGACCTTGGGCTTCTGCCCGGTACGGGCGCGGACGGCGTCGGCGGCGTGCACGAACACCGGCACCCCGTGCTCACTTCGCAGGCGTTCGGCGAAACCGAGGTGGTCGGAGTCGCCGTGGGTCAGGACGAGTCCCCGGATGTCGTCCACGGACTTGCCGAGGGAACGGAGTTCACGCTGCAGATCCCGCCAGTGGCCGGGCAGCCTGGCGTCGATGAGCGTGATGCCCTCGGCGGTGTCGACGAGATAGCAGGCCACGACGTCGTTGCCGAGGCGATGCAGATGGGGAGCGAGTTTCATGGGACCTCCGGCGCCGGGGCGCCGATCGTGGAACGGGTGGATGTCTGCCGCACGCGCCTCGCCTCAGAGCATTCCGTGCGGGACGTGCGCCGCTTCCGGCACCGGCTGCACCACGTCCCAGTGCTCGACGATCTGCCCGCCGGCCAGCCGCCAGATGTCGACGACGGCGACGCCGCGCGGGTCGTCGTCCGTGGTCATGAGGTAGTGCATCACCACGTGATCGTCGTCGGCGATGACCCGCTTGAGGTCGAGCCGGGCACGCGCCACGGGAGCCTCGGCGATGTGGGCGATGAACGCGTCCCGCCCGGACGGGTTGCCCGGGCTGTGCTCGACGAAGTCCTCGTGCAGGAGCGTGCGGAGCACGTCGATGTCCCCGGCCGCGAACCGGGTGAAGCCGTCGAGGACCAGGTGCTTGTTGCGGGTGGTCGTGCTGCTGTCGTTCATGGGGACACCGTCGCAGCGCGCGCCCGGGGGTGTCGATTACATGGCATGTAATCGCGCAGGTCAGCGGGGTGCGACGATAATCGCCGGATGAACCAGGACCGGCCGATCGGCGAGTTGCTGCGCGAGTGGCGGCGCCGCAGGGGGCTCAGCCAGCTCGATCTGGCGCTGCAGGCGGACGTGTCCGCCAGGCACGTCAGCTTCGTCGAGACGGGACGGACCATTCCCAGCAGCGCGATGGTGCTGCGTCTGGCCGAGCATCTGGGGGTCCCGCTGCGGGAGCGCAACCGCCTGCTGGTCGCGGCCGGTCACGCGCCCGTCGTCCGCGAACGGCCGCTGAAGGACCCGCACCTGGCCTCGGCGCGGAACGTCCTGGAGCAGATCCTGCGCGGGCACGAGCCGTATCCGGCGCTGGCCGTGGACCGGCGCTGGAACCTGCTGTTCGCCAACTCGGCGATCGACGTCTTCCTGGAAGGCGTCGACGCGGCGCTGCTCCGGCCGCCGGTCAACATGATGCGGCTCGGTCTGCACCCGGGCGGGTTCGCCTCGCGGCTGCTCAACCTCGGGCAGGTCCGCGGATTCCTGCTGCCCCGGCTCGCCCGTCAGGTGGCGCAGAGCGGGGACGCCGAACTGAGCGCGCTGTACGAGGAGGTGCTGTCCTACGGTCCCGCGGGCGATCCGCGGCCACCGGATCCGGCCGAGATCGCGCTGCCCGTCCGCATCCGCCACCGCGGCGCGGAGTTGTGTTTCATCAACACCATCACGACGTTCGGCGCGGCCTTCGACGTCACGCTTGAGGAGATCGCCGTCGAGGCGTACTTCCCCGCCGACGACGACACCGCCCGCTTCTTCAGGACGGCGGCCACAGAACCCTCCGCCTGACGCCGTCCGTGCCGGCGCCAAGACCTTCCGCGACGTCTCAGACTTTTTTCGAAAATCTTCGGGACGCGTGTCGATCCGCCCCCGTCCCGTTCGACGCGTCGATGAAAGGAAGGGGACGGGCACGGATCCGGCCCCCGCGACACGTCTCGAAAGGACGACCGGCGACATGCAGAAGATCACGACCTACCTGTGGTTCGACAACCAGGCCGAAGAGGCGGCCGAGTTCTACACCTCGATCTTCGCCGACTCCCGCATCCTGGAGGTCCAGCGCTACCCCGAGGGCGGCCCCGGGCCTGCCGGGCAGGCCATGGTGGTCTCCTTCGAGCTGGCCGGGCAGCGCTTCCTCGCCCTGAACGGCGGCCCGCAGTTCACCTTCACCGAGGCGATCTCCCTCTACGTCGACTGCGCCTCCCAGGAGGAGGTCGACGACCTGTGGGCCAGGCTGACCGACGGCGGCGAGGAGTCGCAGTGCGGCTGGCTGAAGGACCGGTACGGCCTGTCGTGGCAGATCGTCCCGAGGGCGCTGCAGGAGCTGATGAGCGTGCCGGACCCGGCCGCCGCCCAGCGGGTCGCGCAGGCCATGCTGGGCATGCGGAAGATCGAGATCAAGGGCCTGGAGGACGCCGCCAAGGGCGTCAGCTGACCACGTCCTTGCGCCGGAACCTGCGGAAGGCCACGGCGATCAGGATCGCGGCGTAGGTGATCGACACCGAGGCGCCCTTGGCCATCCCGCTCCAGTCGAGCTCGGGGGCCAGGGCGTCCAGCCACGCGTTGTTCCAGAACGTCGGCAGGAACTCGCGCAGCGTGCCCAGCGCCTCGACCGCCTGCAGGATGGTGCTCACGATCCACAGGCCCACCGCCCCGCCCACCGCGCCGAGCGGCGAGTCGGTCACCGTGGAGACCAGGAACGCCAGGGCCGCCACCACGAGCTGGCTGACCAGGGCGTAACCGATCACGATGCCGAACCGGGGCAGCACGTCGAGCGCCGGGATCGTCTCGCCGGTGCCGGGCACCTGGATGTCGTGCCAGCCGAACGCGACCGTGCCGGCCAGCAGCGCCATCAGCGGCAGGCAGATCACCGCCGCAGCCGAGAAGCCGAGCGCCACGATCAGCTTCTGGCGCAGCAGGCGGTCGCGGGGGACCGGCGCGGCCAGCAGGTAACGCAACGACGACCAGTTGGCCTCGGCGGCCACCGTGTCGCCGCAGAACAGGGCGACCGCCACCACCAGCAGGAAGCTCGCCGACACCGACAGGGCGAACGCGGCGAAGTTCAGGCCGCTCGCGGTGGCCAGGTCGCTGATCCGCACCGACGACGGCCCCTGGTTGCCGGACTGCGGCCCGAACTGGAACGCGATCACCAGCACCCACGGCAACGCCAGCAGCAGCCCGAACATGACCAGCGTCCGGCGCCGCTTGAACTGCCTGACGATCTCCACGCGCAGCGGCAGCGTGCGGCGCGGCGCGTAGCCGGGCGCGGCGGTCATGATCTGTCTCCGATGAGGTCGAGGAACACGTCTTCCAGGCGCGGACCGCCGTGCCCGTTGCCGTTGCCCGCCGCCGAGCTCAGCAGCCGCGACACGGGCCCGGTGGAGACCAGCCGGCCGCGGTGCATGACGACCACGTGGCTGCAGGTCTGCTCCACCTCCGCCAGCATGTGGCTGGAGACGATGACGGTACGGCCGTCGCGCGCGTAGCGCTTGAGCACCTCGCGCATCTCCCGGATCTGGGGCGGGTCGAGACCGTTGGTGGGCTCGTCGAGCACCAGCAGGTCGGGCAGGCCGAGCATGGCCTGGGCGATGGCCAGCCGCTGCCGCATGCCCTGGGAGTAGGTGCGCACCGCGCGGTCGAGCGCCTTGCCCAGACCTGCGATCTCCAGCGCCTCCTCGAAGTGGGCGTCGGCGGCGGGACGGCCGGTGGCCGCCCAGTAGAGCTCGATGTTGTCGCGGCCGGACAGGTGGGGCAGGAAGCCGGGGCCCTCCACGAACGAGCCCAGCCTGGACAACACGGGCGCACCGGGAGTGACGGGGTCGCCGAAGATCCGGATCTCGCCGGAGTCGGGGCGGATCAGGCCCATCATCATCCGCATCGTGGTCGTCTTGCCGGCGCCGTTGGGGCCGAGGAGGCCGAGAACCTGGCCCTGCTCGACCCGGAACGACAGCCCGTCGACGGCCCGCTCGCCGTTGCGGTACGCCTTGGTCAGCCCGACGATCTCCAACGGCACCTCACGCCCGCCGTCACCGCCCGGCATCTCACGCCCGACGTCACCGCCCGGCGCCTCACGCCCGACGTCACCGCCCGGCGCCTTCGACGCCCCGTCGCCGTTCGGGCTCACGCCGGCCTTCGCCGTCGAGCCGCGGCCCGAGGGACGGCCGGTGGCCAGGAGGACGGCGGCGGCGAGCACGGCGGCCAGCGGCATCGCCCACACCCACCAGGCCACCCCGGTCGGCGGCGCGGCGAGCGTGCGGACCGTGGGGACGGCCAGCGTGGGCGAGGCCAGGGAGACGCCGAACGCGGCGGGCTCGGCCGGGGTCGCGAACCCCATGTCCGTCGTGGTCACGACCAGCCGCAGCCGGTGGCCCACGGCGAACCGGTGGTCGACGGCCGGCAGGGTGACCGTGGCCTCGGCCGAGCCGGCCCCCTCGGGGATCGTGACCCGGAACGGCGCCACCAGCCCGGCAGGCAGCGCGGGCGGCTGGACGGCGTCGGCGACGTCGTAGAGCTTGGCGAACAGGGTCGCCTGGCCCTTGCCCGACACCTTGACCTTGACCGTGGGGCTGCCGGTGAGCTGGAGCGGGGCGGTGAGCGGCGGCGACTCGAACGCCGCGCTCTGGCCGGGCATGTCGATGGACACGCCCGCGCCGCCGCCCTGGCCGCTCAGCAGCCCCCCGACGCCGGGAACGGTCGAGATCGAGGCGGGGGCGCCGCCGGGCGGGTTGACGACGTTCTGCTCGGGGCCGGCGAGCTGCACCGTGGCGGTGTCGGTGCCGGCCAGGCCGGGATAGGCGGCGGCCTCGGGGTGGAGCCTGACGCGCTGGCGGGTGCCGGGGTCGCGGCCGCCGTCGCGGGTGACGGTGAACGCGCTCACCGCAGGCGCGGCCTCACGCTTGAGGTGGCGGGCGAACCAGGCCGAGGACTGGTCGTAGAGCCAGTCGGCCTCGCCGTTGCCGCCGTCGTGCCCGCCGTCGAACCAGGCCATGCTCACCGGCGTGCCGGCGGCGGCGATGGCCCGGGCGTTGGCGTCGGCGTGGGCGAGCGGGAACAGGGAGTCGCGCTGGCCCTGGAGCAGCAGGGTGGGCGCCTTGATCCGGCCGGCCACGGTGACCGGGCTGGATCTGCGCAGCAGCGCGACGGCCTCGGGAGTGGCCCGGCCGTCTTCGGCGACCTGCTGGTAGATGTCGCAGATCGCCGGCAGGAAGCGGCCGCACCTGGCCTGCTCGACGGTCAGCGGGGCGGCGGCCTCGCGGCGGGACTGGGCGGCGAAGGTGTCGAGGGAGACGCCCTGGCCGAAGAAGATGCCCGCCCACATGCGCTTGAAGACGCCGTCGGCCACGCCCTGCCCGATCGCGGCCTGCGGGCCCGTGGCGGACCCGGCGGCGGCGTTGGGGAAGAGGGCGTCGGCCAGGTCGGCCCAGGTGATCTGCGGGACGATGGCGTCGACGCGCTGATCGTAGGCGGCGGCCATCAGGGCGATGGCCCCGCCGTACGAGCCGCCCGTGATGCCCACGCGCGGGTCGCCGGCGGCGTCGAGCCGCACCTCGGGCCGCCTGGCCAGCCAGTCGACGAGCTGCTTGACGTCTTTGACCTCGTAGTCGGGCGAGTTGAGCGCGATCTCGCCCGTGGAGCGGCCGAAGCCGCGCGCGGACCAGGTCAGCACGGCGTAGCCGTCCTGGGCCAGGCGGGCGGCCTGCTGGCGGACGCTCTGCTTGCTGCCGCCGAACCCGTGGGCGACCAGCACGGCGGGCGCCTTCCCACCGCCGGCGGGCGGGAAGAACGTGGCGTCGAGCTCCACCCGCTGGTCGTCGGCGGGCCCGTCGACGACCGTGATCCGCTGGTCCTGACCGCGCGCCTCCGCGGTGGACGGCCACACCAGCCACGTCGTCACCCCGATGACGGCGAGCACCGCGACCAGCGCGGCCACACGTTTCATGGCGGTGAGCCTACTTTCCGCACCTGAGAGATCCCTGAGACGGCGCTCAGCCGAGGATCGCGTAGACGGTCGAGGCGTGCGCGGCCGGATCGCCGTCGCCGTCGGGCGTCAGCGTGACCTCCGAGAAGGCCAGCGAGCGCCCCAGCTTGGTGACGCGCACGTCGAGCAGCACGTCGCGGCCCACCACCGGCCGCTGGAACGTGGTCGACTGCTGCACGGTGGTCATCGGCACGAACCCGCCCCTGGCGGAGGAGATCGCGACGACGGTGGCGGTGTCGGCGGCGGCCATCATCGCCTGGCCGCACAACCCGCCGCCTTCCCTGGCCAGGGAGTCGGACCAGGGGAGCCGGACGACGGCGTGGCGCTCGCCCACCTCCTCCACCCGCAGCCCGAGCTCCTGGATCCAGGGAGCGAAGTATTGCCGGAGAATCGCCTGTGCGTCTTCTGGAGTCACGCGCTCATCATGCACGCTGTAGGGCATGGCGGAGGAGCGGAGCGAGCGTCCTGTGGATAACTCCGAGCGGGAGGAGGAGCGGAGCGAGCGTCCTGTGGATGACGCGAGGCAGGGGGAGGAGCGTGACCTGGCCGAGGTGTTCCTGCCGTCCACCTACGCGGCGGACGTCCCCTACGACCTGTACGCCCGGCTCCGCCGGGAGAGCCCGGTCTGCTGGATCCCCGAGCCGGCCGTCGGCCCCTGGCGCGAGGGGCCCGGTTACTGGGGCGTGTTCCGGCACGCCGACGTCAAACGGGTGCTGCGCAGCCCCGACGACTTCTCCTCCCACCTCGGCGCCACCCAGATCCGCGACCCCGACACCCCTGCCGACCTGGAGTTCGTCCGGTCGATGATGCTCAACATGGACCCGCCCGAGCACTCCAGGCTGCGCCGGATCGTGGCGGCCGCCTTCACGCCGCGCGCGGTCCGCGCCCTGGAACGCACGATCAAGGACCGGGTGGCCGCGCTGCTCGCGCCCGGTGAATGCGACTTCGTCGAGGTGGCCGCCGACCTGCCGGTCTGGACGCTGGCCCACGTGATGGGCGTGCCCGAGCAGGACAGGCGGCTGCTGTACGACTGGGCCTCCCGCGTCATCGGCTACCAGGACGACGACTACGCCGGCCTGTCCACGGCCGAGGTCGAGTCCCTGACCCCCGTGGGCCGGCTGGCGGTCGCCGCCCGTCCCGAGCTCGAACCGGGCATGAACCCCAGGTCCAGGGCCGCGCTGACGGACATGTTCGCCTATGCCCACGCCCTGGCCGACACCCCGCACGAGTCCGTCATGTCCGCCATGAGGAAGGGCGGCCTGACGGAGGCCGAGTTCGAGAACATGTTCTTCCTGTTCGCCGTCGCCGGGAACGAGACCCTGCGCAACGGCATCCCCGGCGGCCTGCTCAGCCTGCTGCGCCACCCCGCCGAGCTGGCCCGGCTGCGCGCCGACCCGTCGCTGCTGGAGTCCGCGGTCGAGGAGATGCTGCGCCACTGGCCCCCGGTGATGGACTTCCGCCGCACGGCCACCCGCGACCTGACGCTCGGCGGCCGGCGCATCCAGGCGGGGGAGAAGGTGGTCGTCTACCACGCCTCGGCCAACCGCGACCCGGCCGTCTTCGCCGACCCCGACCGCTTCGACGTCGCCCGCACCCCCAACGACCACGTCAGCTTCGGGTTCGGCCCGCACTTCTGCCTCGGCGCCCACCTCGCCCGCGTCCAGCTCCGGGCGGTCTTCGCCGAGCTGCTCGCCTGGGACGTCGAACGTGCCGGCCCCCCGGTACGCCTCACCTCCAACTTCCAGAACGGCCTCAAACGCCTCCCGGTACGCCTGACCCGCCGCCCGGCCTGAAGGCCGCCGCCCATCCAGACAAATGGGACATCTGAGACCGATGGGCCGGATGACCGTAAGATTTGCGCCGTGAAGTCACCAGCATCGTTCAAGAAGGCCGCAGCATGGGCCTTGCCGTACTGGACCAGAGGCCAGGCGGGGCGCGAGACGCCGCAAGACCTGTTCCGGGTGCTCTACTTCGGATGGCTGGTGGCGCTCACGCTCAAGCTCCTCGGCTCGGCCTGGGACGTCTCGTGGCACTTCAAATGGCTGCGCGACGACCTCGCCCCGCCCCACCTGCTCAACTCCGCCGGCACCGCCCTCGTCGTCGTGCTGACCGTCGTCCACGGCTACACCGGCTACGGCGTCGACAAGGCGGCGCTGCGGCTCATCCAGTGGGGAACCGGGATCTTCCTCGTCGCGGTGCCGCTCGACCTGATCAACCACCGCGTCAACGGGCTCGACATCACCTCGTGGAGCCCGTCGCACATCATGCTCTACGTTGGAACGTTCTTCATGATCATGGGCGTGATCAGGGGCTGGTTCATGGGCGCGCCCCCCGGCCGGGAGCGCACGGTCGTGCTGGGCGCGTTCCTCGCGTTCTTCCTGGAGAACGTGCACTTCCCCGAGCAGCACCAGGAGTACGGCATCCTGTCGCTCGGCGCCTGGGACAACCAGGCCACCTACGCCGAGCCGATCCTGCTGCGCTTCGCCGCCGACCAGATGGGCCGTCCGGTCGACCGGATCATGATGGCCGGGTTCACCCTCCCGGTGCCCGACTACCTCTACCCGGTCTACGCCGTCGTCGGCGGGCTGTCGGTGCTGGTCGCGGCCAGGCTGCTGATCGGCAGGTTCGGCGCGGCGACGCTGGTGGCCGGCGCGTACGTCGGGTTCCGCACGCTGATCTGGCCGCTGCTCACCTTCGGCGGCTTCCCGCCGTCGGCGGTGCCGTTCTTCTTCGTGGCGGCCGGGCTGCTGGTGGACCTGGCGTTCCTGGTGCGGGTCCCGGCCGTGCGCGCCGTCGTGGGGGCGGCCGTGGTGACCGCCGGCGCCTACGGCGCGCTGGTCGCGCAGAACGCGGCCCTGGGCCCGGTCTACGGCGCGATCAAGGGCCAGGCCGGCCTGTACGGAGCCCCGCCCCTGGTCACGTCGTCGGCCCTGTGGGCCGGGCTCGGCCTGATGGTCGCCTGGCTGGCCGCCGAATGGCTCGCCGGGCGGCGCGACCGGCGGGCTCAGCCGATCGAGGCCCGGGTGATCGCGACCGCCACCCCGTAGGCCAGCCCCATCACGCCCACCTCGGCCGCCGTCCAGCTCACCAGGGCGGTGGCGCCGCCGCGGCGGATCACCGGCAGCAGGCGGAAGCGGATGTGGGCGGCCAGCGGCACCAGCAGCGCCACCAGCGCCGTCTTGATCACCACGAGCACGCCGTAGTGGCTGGTCAGGATCGCGCCGGGCAGTTCGACGCCGGGCGTGAGGGCCATCGTGCCGAGCCCCGTGACCAGCCCGGACAGCGAGACCAGGAGCAGGCAGACGGTGGCCATCCTGGAGAACTTCGGCAGCGCCACGGCCAGCAGCCCCCGGTGGGGGGCGACGAACACGGCCGTGGCGGCCAGGCCGCCCGCCCAGGCCGCCGCGCCCATCACGTGGATCTCCATCGAGATCATGATGGGGTCGTGCCAGACGGAGTTGACCGCGTGCCCGGTGACCGGGATGGGCAGCAGCCCGAACAGCGCCACGATGATCCGCAGCTCCGCGGGCACCTTCTCGCCGAACCTGACCGCCATCAGCCCGATGCCCGCCGCCGCCAGCGCGCACGCCGCGCTGAACAGCAGCCCCTGCCCGGTGCCGACCTCCTCGACGTAGGAGGCGATCAGGCCGAACGTGGGCACCCGGCCCGGATTGAGCTCGGCCGTCTGGAACACGATGGTGAGCAGCGCGCAGATCGCCCACGCCCAGGCCGCCAGCACGGCGAGCGGACGCACCCGGCGCAGCACCGGCTCGGTGGCGTCGGGGTCGTCGAAGCCGAGCAGCTTGGGCACCAGGCTCAGGCCGACCACGGCGACGGCGGCCAGGTCGAGCAGCACCCGGACGACCGGCAGGCCGTAGGCCACGACCGGCCCCGGCATGGGGATGCCCGGCACGGACTCCTGCGCGGTGAACGTGGACGCCGCCACGGCGGCGACGATCCCGCACACGACGAAGGCGCCGACGACCAGCCGTCCGCCAAGCGCCTGCTGCCCGGAACGGGAGGAGACGGTCGCGGTCACGCCCGCGTCCCGCCCTCGGACGAGGCGGCGCCCTCAGCGGGCTCGGCGGCGGCGGAGGTCGCCGACGTGGCCGAGGTGGCCGCCGGGGCCGCGCCGGCGGGGGTGGCGGGGGTGGCGCGGCGGAGGGCGACGGCGGTGCCCGCGGCCAGCAGCAGCAGCGCGGCCACGATCCACACGACGGCCATGCCGGCCCCGCCGTTGGCCGCCGCCTCGGCCGCCTCGGCGCTGTCGCCCTGCTCGGCCTGCCCGGCCGACACGCCGGTGGCGGAGGCGGCCATGGTGAAGCTGATCTTCCCGGTCACCGGATGGCCGTCGGAGGACAGGATCCGGTAGCCCACCACGTACGAGCCGCCCGCGGGCAGCGGCCTGACCTTGACGGAGACCCGCTCGGCGGCCACCTCCGCCGCGCCGTCGGCCCACGAGGAGCCGTCCGCCCCCGTCACGCCCACCTGCGCGTAGCCCTGGCGCACCGCCTGGTCGAACACCAGCGTCACCCGCGCGGGCGAGGCGGACAGCGTGGCGCCGTCCTTCGGATCGCTGCCGACCAGCACGTTGTGCGCCTGCGCGGGAAGGGCGAACCCGACCGCGGCGCACGCGAGCAACAGGACCGTGAGTAGCCGCCTCACCGATCAAAACCTTCCATCGAACGAGTCTCGAACCCGTATATGGTCCCACCCATGACGGACCTCTTCGGCGGCGCGGCGCCCTACTACGCCAAGTACCGGCCCGGGCACGGCGATCCGGCCATCGACCGGCTGGCCCGCGCGTTCGGTCCGGACGGCGTCGTGCTCGACCTCGGCTGCGGCCCGGGGACGATCGCGATCCCGCTGGCCGGGCGGGTGCGCGAGGTGCTGGCCGTGGACCCCGACGAGGAGATGCTGGCCGAGGGGCGGCGGCTGGCGGCGGGCGTGCCCGGCGTCCGCTGGCTGCGCGGCGACTCGACGACGCTGCGGGAGCTGCCGCCGTTCGGTCACGTCGTGATGGGCAGGTCGTTCCACTGGATGGACCGCCGCGCGGTGCTGGCCGACCTCGACGCGCTGCTGCCGCCCGGCGGCGTCGTCGCTCTCGTCGGCCCCACCCGCGACCCCGCCGAGGAGCCGTGGGAGCCGGTCATGCGCCGGGTGCGCGAGGAGTTCGGGGCGAACACCTGGACGGCCGCCGGCTCCTTCCAGCGGACCGGCGAGCACCACCACGACGTGCTGGCCGCCTCGCCCTTCGCCGACCTGGAGTCGAGCCGGTACGAGCACCGCCTCGCCTACGACCTCGACGCCGTGCTCGGCCTGCAGCTCTCCTACTCCTACACGGCCCCGGCCAGGCTCGGCGACCGTCTGCCCGCGTTCGTCGAGGCGGCCAGGGCCGCCCTGCTGGCCGCCGAGCCGTCGGGCCGCTGGGAGCTGACGACGACCACCGAGGTCCTCATCGCCCGGCGTCCGGCCTGACCGGTCCGGTGGCCCGGACGGACGGGACTCAGCGCCGGGTGAGCCGCCGGACCGCGAAGCCCGCCACCCGCACCGCCGCCGACGGCCACAGCCGGGCGGCGCGCCAGGCGATCCGGCCCGAGGCCGGCGCCACGATCAGCGCCTTGTTCCTGGCCACCCCGCGCAGGATGTCCCCGGCCAGCGCGTCGACGGGATAGAGCCGCCCCTGCGCCCGCACCGCCGCGCTCCTGGCGTGGGCGGCGATCTCGTTCTGCGGCAGCCCCGGGTTGGCGTGGTCGAGCAGCGGCGTGTCGATGAACCCCGGGCAGACCACGCTCACCCGCACCCCGTACGCGGCCGCCTCGGCCCGCAGCGCCAGCGAGAGCCCGACCACGGCGTGCTTGCTCGTCGTGTACGGCAGCATCAGCGGCGCGGGCACCAGCCCGGCCAGCGACGCGGTGTTGACGATGTGCCCGAAGCCCTGGTCCACCATGATCGGATAGGCCGCGTGCACGCCGTGGACGACGCCGCGCAGGTTCACGTCGATCGTCCGGTTCCAGTGGTCGAGCGTCAGCTCGCGGGTGCGGCCGCCGACCGCGATGCCGGCGTTGTTGAACAGGAAGTCGAGCCGCCCGCGTTCGGCCTTCACCCGGGTGACCAGCGCGGCCACGGCCTCGGCGTCGGTGACGTCGAGCCGGGCGAACTCCAGCCCGGAGTCGGCGGCGGCCTGCTTGCCCGCCCGCTCGTCGACGTCGGCGATCACCACCGTCACGCCCCTGCGCCGCAGCTCCCGCGCCACCGCGAGGCCGATCCCGGAGGCGCCTCCGGTCACCACCGCGACCTTCACCGGCCCGGCTCCGCCCATATCCCCATGGCCTGCCAGACCTTCCTGCTGACGACGTTGACGAGCCCGATCTCGGCGCACAGCTCGCGCGTGCGGCCGACCGAGTCGCGGATCTCCCGCCGGGCGGCCGGGTTGTCACGGTAGATCTCGGCCACGACCTGCGGCGGGACGCGGAAGTGCCTGATCAGCGGGCCGGGCGGCGCGAGCATGATGCGGGCCATCACGCCGAGCACGACCGGCGAGATCACGCTCAGCAACATCCTCCGGTGGCGGGGCATGCGCGGCACGCGGTCGCGGAGGTAGTGGCGGGCGAAGGAGATGTGCCTGGCCTCCTCCGCGATGTGGATGCGCATGATCGTCTCTTCCAGCGGATGGTGGGCCCGGCCGTCCTTCAGCACCTTACGCTGCACGTGGTCGATCGGGTCCTCGCCACCTAGGACGAAGACGAAGAACAGCTCGGTGGAGATCAGCGGGATCCAGGGCGCGATCTGGGCGACCAGGGACAGCGGCCGCGGCATGCCGCGTATCGGGAGCTTCGTGCGGTTCACGAACTCCTGGAACATCATCCCGTGATGTCCCTCTTCGATGGTCTCGTGGTAGACGTACCGGAACTCGGGGGAGCCGTTCGGCAGGCGTAGTTGAGCAGGCCGCGCTTGAGCAGGTTCTCGAACTGCAGGCCGATCTTCATGGCGGTGGCGACCCGCCACAGGCCGATCCTGGCGCGGACCTCGGGGGAGCGGCTGCGGTACCACGGGTGGCCGCCCAGCTTGTCGACCTCGGGCAGCTCCCAGCGCGGGTCGGCCTGGTCCACGCGGAACTCCGGGGCGTCCCACGGGATGTCGCGGTAGGGCTCCCAGTGTCTGTCGACCGACGCCTTCGACAGGCGTTCGACGACGGCCTCGTAGGCGGTGCGGTCGGCGATCCTCTCGTCGTTCTCCCTGGCGGCGGCAGAGCTCGGTGCGGATGTCATCGCGGGTGCTCCTCTCCTCGCCCTTTTAATTGTACGAAGGATCCAATAGGCGTGGAAGAGGGGCCCGGGTCACAGGTTCTCGACGGGCAGCCCCAGCTCTCCGGCGACCGCCGTACGCAGCAGGACGGCGGCCCGGCGGCGCGAGAGCATGTGGGGATGCACGTGCGTCTGGACCGCCAGGCCGTCGATGAGCGCGAAGATCCGCCAGGCCGCCTCCTCCGGATCGCCGCAGGCGAACGCGCCGGAGCGCACGCCGTCCTCGATGATCGAGCGCAGCAGCGAACGGCTGCGCGCGTCGATCCGGCGGGAGATCTCCGCCAGCTCCGGGCTGCGCATCGCCTCGGCCCAGGCGTCGATCCACAGCCGCCACTCGTCCGAGGGGATCACCGGCGAGCAGCGCCGCAGCAGGGCGCGCAGCCGTTCGAGTGGGCCGGCGGGGGATTCCTCGATGTCGGACAGCGCGTCCAGATGCAGCCTGGCCGCGTAGCCGAACGCCTGCGCGAACAGCCTGTCCTTGGTGTCGAAGTGGTAGAAGAGCAACGCCTGGCTGACGCCCGCCGCGCGGGCGATGTCGAGGGTCCGGGTGTGACCGAATCCCTGCTCGGCGATCACTTCGCAGGCCGTCTTGAGGAGGTCTTCGCGCCTTAATCGGCTGAAAGTGGGTGTCACAGCGAGTAACTCTAACTACTGATCAACGGTATTTGTAGGACAAACCGGGCGCCGCGTTCGGAGGGCTCGATGGTGAGCGTGCCCTCGTGGGCCTCGGCGATCTCGCGGGCGATGGGCAGGCCGAGCCCGGTGCCGCCGGCGTCGCGGCGGCGGGAGTCGGCCAGGCGGATGAACCGCCGGAAGACGGCTTCGCGCTGGTCGGGGGCGATGCCGGCGCCGTCGTCGAGCACCTCGAGCACCGCCCGTCCCTCGTGTTCACCCACAGTCACAGTGATCATGGTATCGGCGTGCCTCTCGGCGTTGTCGAGCAGGTTCGCCAGCAGGCGGGACAGCCGCAGCGCGTCGCCCTCGACGACCACCCCCGAGCGCAGCCGCGTCTCCACCGTTTTGCGCTCCGGACGGCGGAGCAACTCCTCGCGCACCAGCCTGGCCAGGTCCACCGGCTCGCGGCGGCCGGGCGCGCCGGCCTCCAGCCGGGCCAGGGTCAGCAGATCGCCGACGATGTTCTGCAGGCGGTCGAGGCCCTCAAGCACGCGCCGGCCGGTCCGGGGCCAGTCGGTCTCCTCGGGGGCGAGCATCGCCTCCTCGACCTGCGTGCGCATCGCCGCGATCGGGCTGCGCAGGTCGTGGGAGGCGTCGGAGGCGAACCTGCGCTGCTGCTCCACCGCGCGTTCGAGCCGGTCGAGGGTCTCGTTCACGGTACGGGCGAGGTCGTCGAGCTCGTCCCGGTGCCGTCCCCTGGGCACCCGGCGGCCGAGGTCGGTGGCGGTGATCTCGGCCAGCTCGTCCCTGATCGCCCAGACCGGGGTCAGCGCCTTGCGCGCGGTCAGCCAGGCCACGCAGGCCGTGACGGCGGCCAGCAGCAGCACGCCGAGCGCGGTGGCCGGCGGGTACCAGGGACTGATGTACCAGGGGAGCTCGGGGGTGTAGGCGTAGATCATCCAGGGTCTGCCGCCGACGTGCGCCCGGAAGCCGACGGTGATCAGGCAGTGGACGCCGCGCAGCCGGTTCGTGCAGGACGTGGTGTCGAGCCGGGCGTCGGCGCCGGTGGCGGTGCTGGTGCTGAGCGGCGGCTGCCCGGTCAGGCGCGGGCTGGCCTGCCGGATCCGGCCGTCCGCGTCGACGACCTGGATGAGGTCGGTGCCCTCGGTGACGGCCACGGGCCGCAGGCGGCCGGGCGCGTCCCGCTCGACGACGAAGGCGATGCGGCGGGCGGCGCCGGCGGTCTGCTCGGTGAGGAAGCCGGTGGCCAGCGTGTGCACGAGCGGCGTGACGAGGAGCGCGGTGACGCCGTAACCCGCCAGCGCGCACAGCAGGGCGGCCAGCGTCAGCCGCCGTTGCACGGACCAGCGTCTGAACATGCGCACGCACCCTCCGACGACCAGATGATCACAGGAGGCGGGAGTGGTCCTAATTAGCGGAGTTTCGGCGACAAATGCAGCCGAAAGGGCCTCCAGAGCATTGCTCTATGCGTGCCGCCGCGACCTGACTAGAGTAAGTGAACACTGATGCCAAGGAGTCGATGTGGACCTTGCAGAGTATCGGCGTGCCGCCGCGGAGTGGCTGCGCGACAACGTCCCGGCCGACGATCAGTCAGGGGCCGACGCCCTCGCCCGCGCCAAGGAGTTCATGGCCAGGCTGTACGACGCCGGCTACTCCGGCATCACCTGGCCGCGGGAGTGGGGCGGCCAGGGGCTGACACAGGCCGAGGAGCGCGCCTTCGCCGCCGAGGCGCGTGACTACACCCTCCCCACGTACGTCTTCTCCATCGGGCTCGGCATGACCGGGCCGACGCTGGTGGACCGGGGGACCGACGCGCAGCGCGAGCGGTTCGTCCGGCCGCTGCTGCGCGGGGAGGAGGTCTGGTGCCAGCTGTTCTCCGAGCCGGGCGCAGGTAGCGACGTGGCCAGCCTCCAGACCCGCGCCGTACGCGACGGCGACACCTGGGTCGTCAACGGCCAGAAGGTCTGGACCTCGGTCGCCCACCACGCCGACTGGGGCCTGCTGCTGGCCCGCACCGACGTCGAGGTGCCCAAGCACCGCGGCCTGACCATGTTCGTGGTGGACATGCACCACCCCGGCGTGACGGTCCGGCCGCTCAAGGACATGTCCGGCCGGGCCAACTTCAACGAGATCTTCTTCGACAACGTGACGATCCCCGACGAGCACCGGATCGGCGAGGTCGACGACGGCTGGAGCGTGGCCGTCACCACTCTGCTGCACGAGCGGCTGTCGATCTCGGCGGGCGTCGGCATGGGCGGGCAGAAGGACAACCCGGCCACCTTCGAGGCGCTGCGCGAGACGCTCGACACCAGCGACCCGCTGGTCCGCGACCAGCTCGTCGAGCTGCACATCCGCAGCCGCGCCCTGGCCCTGTTCAACCAGCGGCTCGCCCAGGAGACCAGGGCGGGCATCTTCCCCGGCGCCCGCGGCAGCGCCGCCAAGCTGCTGCTGGCCGAGCTGACCCTGTTCCAGGCCGACCTCGCCACCCAGCTCGTCGGCCCCGAGTCCGTGGTCGGCGACCACCCGCTGTCCCGGTCGATCTCGCTGGCCCCCGGCATGGCACTGGGCGGCGGCACCAACGAGATCATGCGCAACATCGTCGGCGACCGCGTGCTCGGCCTGCCGCCGGAGCCGCGGGTGGACAAGACCGTGCCGTTCAAGGACCTGAAGGTGGGGACGCAGGGGTGAAGCTCGTACTCAGCCAGGAACAGCAGCAGCTCCGCGAGGCCGTGCGCGACTTCCTGCGCGCCGCCTCGCCGCTGCGCAAGGCCCGCGAGGGCTACGACCCCCAGGTGTACGCCCGGCTCAACGGCGAGCTCGGCCTGTCCGGCCTGGTCGTCCCCGAGGAGCACGGCGGCGCCGGGGCCGGGCTCGCCGACCTCGCGGTGGCCCTGGAGGAGACCGGCGCCGCGCTGCTGCCCGGCCCCTTCCTCGCCACCCAGTTCGCCGCGCTCGCGCTCACCCAGGCGCCGGACAAGGAGCTGCTGGGCGGCATCGCCGAGGGCCGCGTCGCCGCCACGCTCGTCCAGCCCGAGAGCGACCTCGCCTTCGACGGCGCGGCCGTCACCGGCGCCCTGCCCCGGGTGCTGTCCGGCATGGAGGCGGACGTGCTGCTCGCGCCCGCGCCCGGCGACGGCGGCGTGCTGCTGGTGGCCGTCGACCTGGCCGGCCCCGGCGTCACGCGGACCCCGCTGGAGACGCTCGACCTCACGCGCGGCCAGGCGCGGGTGACCCTGGAGCACGCCCCCGCCCGCGTGCTCGGCCGCCCGCCCGCCGGCAGCGGCATCGGCGACCGGCTGTGCATCGCGCTCGCCGCCGAGCAACTGGGCGTGCTGCGCGCCTCGCTGGACGCCATCGTCGCCTACGCCAAGATCCGCGTCGCCTTCGGCCGCTACATCGGCTCCTACCAGGGCGTCAAGCACAAGCTCGCCGACATGCACGGCAAGCTCGAACAGGCCGAGTCGATCGTCAGGTACGCCGCCTGGGCCGCCGACGAGTCGCCCGCCGAGCTGCCCGGCGCCGCCGCCCTGGCGCAGGCGTACGTGGGCCGCGCCTGCTTCGAGGTCGCCCGCGACCACCTGCTCCTGCACGGCGGCATAGGTTTCACCTGGGAGCACGACGCGCACCTGTTCTACAAGCGGGCCAAGGCCGACGAGGTGCTGCTCGGCCCGCCCCGCATCCACCGGGCCCGTCTCGCGGAACTCCTGGAGCTGTAGATGGACATCAGCGGCCTTCCCGGCTTCTACGCCATCGCCGCCGCCGACCCCGGCCGCCTGGCCGTGATCGACACCGACGGCACGCGGACCACGTACGGCGAGCTGCTCGCCAGGGTCAACCAGGTCTCCCACGGCCTGCGGGCCCGCGGGCTGGGCAAGGGCGACGTGGTCGCGGGCGTGCTGCCCAACGGCGTCGACGCCGTCGTCATGCTCATGGCGACCGGCCAGATCGGGCTCTACTACGTGCCGGTCAACTGGCACCTCACCGAGTCCGAGGTGTCCTACATCCTGGCCGACTGCGACGCCAAGGTCGTGGTCGCCGACGCCGCGCACGCCGTGCCGGGCGCCGAGATCGGCACGTCCGGGCTGGCCGAGGGGCAGCCCGCGGACGCCCCCGAGGGACGTACGGCCGGGGCGGTCATGTGGTACACCTCCGGCACCACCGGCTTCCCCAAGGGCGTGCAGCGCCCGCTGCCCGACGCCGAGCCGGAGGCCCTCGTGCCGCTGTACACGTGGTTCCTCGGCGAGGTCGTCGACCTCGCGCCGGGCGACGCCGTGCACCTGGTGACCTCGCCCATGTACCACTCGGCGCCCTGCGCGCACACCCAGTTCGCGCTGCACCTCGGGCACACGGTGGTGATCACGCCCAGGTTCGACCCGGTCGACATCCTGGAGCTGATCCAGCGCCACCACGTCTCCAACGCCATGATGGTGCCGACCATGTTTCACCGCATGCTCCAGCTCCCCGAGGACGTCCGGGCCAAGTACGACGTGTCGAGCCTGCGCCAGGTCATCCACACGGCCGCGGCCTGCCCGGTCGCCGTCAAGCAGGCGATCATGGACTGGTGGGGCCCGGTGCTGTACGAGTACTACGGCTCCACCGAGTCCACGATCGCCTTCTCCGTCAAGCCGCACGACTGGCTGGCCAGGCCCGGCACGGTGGGCCGCCCGGCGCCGACGTTCGAGGCCAAGATCTGCGACGAGAAGGGCGAGGAGCTGCCGCCGGGCGAGCCCGGCATGATCTACGTCAAGTCCTCGATGGGCTCCTTCGAGTACCGCAAGGATCCGGCCAAGACCGCCGCCAGCATGCTGGGCGAGTGGTACGCCCCCGGCGACATCGGCTACCTCGACGACGACGGGTTCCTGTTCCTGTGCGACCGGCGCACCGACCTGATCGTCTCCGGCGGGGTGAACATCTACCCCGCCGAGATCGAGGCCGCGCTGCTGGAGCACCCCGCGGTGGCCGACGTCGCGGTCATCGGCGTGCCCGACGAGGAATGGGGCCACAACGTGGTCGCGCTCGTCCAGCCCGCCGAGGGCGTCGAGCCGGGCCCCGAGCTCACCGCCGAGCTGCTCGAACACTGCGGGCCCCGGCTCGCCCGGTTCAAGCACCCGAAGGTCGTCGAGTACCGCGACCGGCTCCCGCGCACCCCCACGGGCAAGCTGTCGCGCTCGAAGGTGCGCGAGGGCTACCTGGCCGAGGCGGGGAACACCAGCTCCTCGCTGTAGTCGCGGCCGTCGCCGAGGTAGAAGCGGGTGGCGAGGGTGCGGTCGGCGGTGTCGAAGACCGTGGTCCACAGCGTGCGGAACGGCCCGGCGGCATCCTCCGCCGGCCGCACCGCGCGCAGGCTGTCCCGCAGGTCTTCGGCGGACATGGTGGCGCCCTTGCTGCGCTCGTACAGGGTGCGCAGCCGGCCGTAGGTGCCCAGGCTCGCCGGGGTGTCGGCGGGCAGGGCCATCGGGTCGGGATGGCGGTGCAGCAGGTGGTTGGTGACGCACAGCGGGCCGTCGCCGAACTCGACGGCGTGCTCGGTGCCGTCCGTGCCGCGCTCCCACACGAACGCCTGGCCGTGGGCGTCGGCGATCAGGTAGTGCAGGGGCAGGCCGAGGTCGTACTGCTTGGCCCCCAGCAGCGCCTGCCTGGCCTGGGCCGCGGTCTCGCAGGTGTCCATGAGGAACCGGGGCAGTTGCAGGCTGCCGAGCCCGACCTGCGGGACGTCCAGCCGCGGCGGGGCGGCGGTCTCGGCGTCGGCGATCAGCAGCATGACGGCCAGGCCGGCCTCGTTGATGCCGTCGATGCAGCCGTCGAGGCCGTTCATGGTGATGACGGTCGAGGCGAGCCCGTCGTCGGGCACGGTGCTGATCACGTACGGGCGGGCGGCCATGGGCAGCTCGCCGGGGCGCGCCGGCTCGCCCATGAGCTGACTGGTGGTGTGCAGGAAGAAGTCGTAGTTGCGGCCCACCCTGCCGTGCCCGTCGGCGGAGGCGGACGGCGGGCACCACAGGGCCGAGCAGGCGGCGCCCGCGGGCACGTAGTTCCAGCCGTCGAGGGCCAGTTCGTCCTGGTCGGGGTCGAGGCCGAGCGCCGCGGCGGCGCCGTCCATGCGGGCGTGGTGCTGCGGCCAGTTCCGTTCGAACCAGGACATCCTTGCTCTGATCACCGCCGGGTCGGCGGTCCTGGGCGACCAGCCGAGCCGGCGGGCCTCCTCGGTGAGCACCCGGCCGATCTCGAACTGGCTGCCGGTGACGGTGAGGTGCGTGACGAGCTGGAAGTCGTCATTACCGCCGGCCACGCAGGTCATGTTGGTCATGCCGCCGATGCTGCCGCCGCCCGCTGACCGGGCTCCTACCGTCCGCTGACCGCCGCCCGGCCGAGCGCGACCGCGACCGCCACGGCCTCCTCGTCGTCGAGCAGCAGCGGCGGCAGCGCCGCCCCCGCGCCGAGCCGGTAACCGCCGGCCACTCCGGGCGTGGCGTGCACGGAGTGGCCGAGCGTGCGCAAGCGCTCGACGTCGTTGCGGATCGTCCTGGTCGAGACCCGCAGCCGGGTGGCCAGGTCCGGGCCCGTCCGTTCGCGGTGCGCCTGGAGCAGCGAGAGCAGCTTGAGCGGGCGGGCGGAGGCTTCCAGCGTGCGCCCAGTCTGCCCGCTAACGCGGCAAGGAGGCTTCCGCGTCGAGGACGAGCTTGCCGAGGAAGTGGCCGTCCTGGCTGCGCCGGTGGGCGTCGGCCACCCGCTCCAGCGGGAACACCTCCGCGACCGGGACGCGCGGCAGCACGTCCGCCGGGAACGGCCCGCCCTTGCCCGTGGAGAACCGCACGCCGTGCTCGGCCGCGCCCGCCGGGTCGGCGATGGTGATCACCTTGGCCGGATCGCCGGTGAGCCTGACCGACAGCGCGACCTCGCCGCGTCCCGAGGCGTCCAGCACCCGGTCCACGGGGCCGGGGAGGCGCTGCTCCAGCCCGTCCCCGTAGGTGACCGGCACGACGCCGAGGTCGCGCAGGAAGGCGTGGTGGCGTTCGCTCGCGGTGCCGATCACGCGGGCGCCCCGGGCCAGCGCGAGCTGCGCGGCGGCCAGGCCGACGCCGCCCGCGACCGCGTGGACGAGCAGCGTCTCACCCGCGCGCAGGCCCAGCTCCGCCAGCGCGCGGTGGGCGGTCTCCAGCGCGACGGGCAGCGCGGCCGCCTCCGCGTACGACAGGTGCTCCGGCTTGGGACGCAGCGCGGCGGCCTCGGCCAGCGCGTACGTGGCCGCCGCCCCGGACGGGACCTGCCCGAACACCGCCTGGCCCACCTCCAGGCCGGTCACCCCGGGGCCGAGTGCGTCGACCGTCCCGGCCAGCTCGATCCCGGTGCCCTGCGGGCCGTCGGGCGGCGTGCCGCGGAAGCCGGTGCGCAATTTCCAGTCCAGGGCGTTCACCCCGGCCGCCCGGACCGCCACGCGTACCTGCCCGGCCCCGGGCCGGGGCAGCGGCACCTCCTCCAGCGCCAGCACCTCGGGGCCGCCGTGCTCGTGGTAGCGCACGGCCTGGGCGGTGACCAGCAGGACCGCCTTGCCGACCAGCTCGCGGGCCTCCAGGGCGGCGTGCGCCTCGTGGGCGCGGTCGAGCGGCACGGCCAGGCCGACGACGGTCGTCAGCTCGCCGGTGGCCGCCATGCGCAGCGCCTGCCCGGCCAGGCGGCGGAACTCCTCGGGGGCGAACTGCACCTGTTCCATGCCGACCAGCCGCACCTCCCGGCGCGCCGCCTCGGCCGGGTCCACCAGCGCGGTCGAACCGCTCGGCACCCCGTACGCGAAGAACACCCCGCCGGGCCCGAGCGACGCGAACGCCTCGGCCCCCACCCGCCCCCCGACCCCGTCGAAGACCACGTCGAACGCCCCCACCGCGCCCCCGCCGGCCATGGTCACGTCAGCTCCCGCGCCCGCTTCCGTCTCGTGGGGGCCGGTGGCGTTCAGGGCGGGGTGGTCGGTGCCCCCATCGGTCTCACGGGTGGCCAGGGCCGGATAGTCGACCGCCTCGGCCGCGCCCGCCGCCAGCGCCGCCGCCCGCTTGGCCGGGCCGTGCGCGGCGGCCGTCACTCGGGCGCCGGCGGCCCGCGCGAGCCGGACGATCGGTAGGCCCAGCGCCCCGCCGGCCCCCGTGACCAGCACCCGCGCCCCCGGCTTCAGCTCCGCCGCCGCCACCAGGCTGATCGCCGCCGGGCCCACCTGCAGCAACGCCGCCGCCAGCCACGAGCTCACCTCGTCGGGCACCGGCACGAGCGTGTCCACGCCGGTCACGACCTGCTCGGCGTACCCGCCGGACACCATGGCCGCGACCCGACGCCCCGTCCAGCCGGGATCCACCCCCTCGCCCACCGACACCACCCGTCCGGCCACCCCGGTCCCCGGCACGAACGGCGGCCGGTTCGGGAACCACTCCTGCCCCCACCCGGCGCGCAACTGGGCGTCCAGCGACATCACGTCGGCCACCGAGACGCCGACGACCACCTGCCCCGGCCCCGCGACGGGATCGTCCACCCGCCGCACCCGGAGCACCTCGGGACCACCGAACTTCGTCACCTCGACAACATCCATGCCGCCGAGTCTCCTACCTCAAGCGAACTTGAGGTCAACCCCGGCGATCAGCCGGTCAGCTTCTGCACCTGCTGGACGACCACCAGCACGGTCAGCGTCCCGAAGAACAGCACCGACCAGACCAGCGCCCCCAGCCGGTACGACCTGACCTTGATCGCCTCCGGCAGCGCCCGCCGGTTCAGCACGATCAGCAGGATCGAGTACACGAACATCATCACCGCCGCGAAGCAGGCCGAGAACACCAGCAGGATCAGCGGCTGGTCGAGCCCGAGCAGCAGGATCGCGATGCCGACCAGCGTCATCGCCCAGACGGTGACGAAGTACACCCGGTTCACCGACACGGGCCGGTCGCGCAGGTAGACCGTCTTGATCGTGTCCGAGGCCAGCCGCGAGGTGTAGTCGACGATGCCCATCGCCGAGGCGAACAGGGCCAGCGCGCCGATCAGCCAGAACAGGATCCCGAACCACGTGCCGACCACGCCCTGCAGCACCTCGCCCTCGACCTTCAGGAAGCCGATGTCGTTCCTGCCCGCCACCTCCGGCCGGCCGAAGACGGTCGAGTAGGCCAGCATCGACATCAGCCCGATCGTCAGGAACGACACCAGCGCGAACGTCGCGCCCTGCTCGGCGTTGGCGAAGCGCCACCACCGGCGCCAGCGTGCCAGGTTGTCGTCGGTCGGCGGGAACTGGAAGCCGGTCGAGGCGGTCGCCTCCTCCTCGCCGGTGACCGGGCTGACCAGGCGCGGGACGTACACGCCCATGCCGAAGCCCTTGTCGCGGATCCAGTTGCTCTGGCACAGGTTCTGGCCCCCGCCCGCGCCGGCGTAGGCGACGGCGCCCATGAGCACGGCGATCCCGAGCTCCCCGGCCGGGAAGCGGGCGCCCACGGTGAGCCCCTTGCCCAGCTCGACCCAGCTGTCGGCGTTGATCGCGAACAGGATGGCGACCACCGCCAGCGTGGCCACCAGGGCGATCTTCACGAAGATCACCCGTTCGAGGACCGTGTAGATCACCGGCGCCAGCGTCAGGCCCAGCGCGATCACGACGAGCATGCCGATCGCGATCCAGCGCACCCCGCCCGCCCCGGCCCCGGTCAGGTACGTCACCATGGTCGCGGACGTGGTCACCCACCCCGGCCACAGGTTCGAGGCCAGCGTCATCACGACGAAGACCAGCCCCCAGTGCCGCCACATCCGGCTGAACCCGGTCAGCGCTGTCTCGCCGGTGGCCAGCGTGTACCGCTCGATCTCCATGTTCAGGAACCACTGGGTGACGATGCCGACCGCCGCGCCCCAGACGAACACCAGCCCCACCTGGGAGGCGATGTAGGGCCAGAGGATGAACTCGCCCGACGCCAGCCCCACCCCTGCCCCGACCAGCCCCGGGCCGATGACGCGCCAGGTCGAGCGGGGAGGGTCGGGCAGGTCGCGGACGGCGACGGACGGCAGGACTCGCGCGGGGACGGTGGGGGTGAAGTCCGTCATGCGGATCTCCTTGGTCGGCTTCCCGTACCGTCACCTTACGCAGATCGCTTACGCCGGTGAACTATCCGGTCAGGGTCACCACGTAGTCCCCTTGGCCGGTGAGCCCGTCCACCCGCCCGCCGGACTCCATCAGGCCGCCCAGCACCTCGCGCATCGCCGTCCGCCAGGCCCTGGCCGCCGCCGGGTCGTGCACGCGCAGCCGTTCGACGTCGTGCGGCGTGCCCACCAGCACGACGTCCGCGTCGGCCGGCCGCACGACCGGGCCGGAGCCGTCCTCGGCCAGCACCCGGACGCGGCCCTCGGCCGGTTCCACCCGTGGCCCGAGCGGGCGCTCGTCCAGCGGCCACACCGCCAGCAGGCGGTCGGAGGAGTCGCCCTCGTTGATCGCGTCGGCCATGACGCCGTAGAAGTCGCGCAGGTACTCCTGCGGGCGGGCGCCCAGCTTGACCAGGTTGAAGCGGGCGTTGCGGCGGACGAGCGGATCGAAGGTCCAGGTGACGCGGTCCAGGCCCCGATCCAGGCACCACGCCCGCTGGTGCAGCTTGAGCGCGTAGCCGATGCCCCGGCCGATCGAGGCGCCCGTCACGTGGGAGTGCAGCGCGCCGTCCGCCGCCCGGAAGCCCACCGACGCGCCCACCAGCACGTCGTCCTCGTACGCGCCGGCCACGTAGTTGCCGGTGTGCGCGAACCCGGCCATCAACTCGACGCTGATCGGCGCGTTGCCCGGATCGGGCCGCCAGATCTCGTCGAAGAGCCGGAAGACCTGCGCGAACTCGCCCATCTCGTGCAACTCGCGGATGGTCACACCACTCTTGGCCGCCGCCTCGGCGGCCTCCTCCCGGCTCGTCATGCCCCCCACTATGCCCGCCGGACGGCGGCATGCCCGCCCGCGCTCGGCGGACGGGCATGTCAGGGACTGCCGGGGATCACTTCACCAGCGGCCCGAGCGTGCGTTCCATCAGGCAGTCGTTCTCGAACTTCCTGTCGTAGGACGTCGTGCGGCCGTACCAGTGGCCTCTGACGCGCACGGAGACGGGGGAGTAGTTGCGCGGGCACGCGCCCGGGTCGACGTTGAGGTCCTTGACCACGCCGTCGACCTCGTGCAGCTCGGCGCAGGCCGTGCGCGGGCGCGGGTGGGTGCCGCCGTCGGGGTCGCAGGTGAGCCGCATCGCGTACGCGCCGCCGCCGTTGCTGGGCGTGACGGTGATGTACAGCAGCACGCCCGGCTCGTCGGCGGCGGCGGCACCGGCCGGGCTCGCCCCGAACGGGACGACGAGCGCGGCGGACGCGCACAGGGCTAGGGCGGCCGTCCTGCGAGCGGCGGTCAGCACGGATTTCATGGAACCTCCCTGGTCAACGTGCGCCCCGAGAGTGGCGGCGCACGTCAAATGACTACAGGCAGTCACCATATCGATACCACTGGTGAAGGAGTGACAGAATGCTGTCCCCGCCGCTCACACCCGCCCCCGCCGACCCGCCCCGGTTGTTTCAGCGCACGGCCTCGATCAGGGCGCGGAGGAGGGCTGCGCGGCGCGGCATCTCGGCCACCACCACGTGCTCGTGGTCGGCGTGCGCGCCGCCGCCCACCGCGCCCAGCCCGTCGAGCGTCGGGCAGCCGGCCCCCGCGGTGAAGTTCCCGTCGGAGGCGCCGCCCACCGCGGCGGCGGTCAGCGGGCCGACGTCCAGTCCTCCGGCCAGGTCCTGGGCCAGGGCGTAGAGCGAGGCCGACATCGCGGCTTCGAGCGGCGGCCGGTTGGGGCCCCCTTCGACCTCCAGCCGCGTGCCGGGCACCACGGGCGCCAGCGCCCGCATCGCGGCGTCCACCCGCAGCTGCTCGGCCACCGTGCTCGCCCGCACGTCGACCCCCACCGTCGCCTCGGCCGGGACGGTGTTGAGCGTCGTCCCGCCGCGCAGCACGGTCGGGGTGACCGTCGTGTCACCGGCTCCGAGGGCGGCGATGGCCAGGATCTGGTGCGCCAGCTCGACGCCCGCGTTCGCGCCCTTCTCCGGCTCCAGCCCGGCGTGGGCCGCCTTGCCGCGCACCCGCAGCGTGTACATCGACGTGCCCTTGCGGGACGTCTTCAGCGCGCCGCCGTCCGCGCTGGCCTCCATGACGAACGCGGCGGCCAGCCCCCGCGCGGTGTCCGTGATCAGCGGCGCGGACGTGATCGAGCCCAGCTCCTCGTCACCGGTGATCAACAGCGTGACGCCGTCGAGCGAGCCGAGCCCGGCGAGCGCGTGGAACGTCTGCACCAGCCCGGCCTTCATGTCGAACACGCCCGGCCCGCGCGCCACGCCGTCGACGACCGACCAGGGGTGGGTCGCCAGCGTGCCGATCGGCCAGACGGTGTCGTGGTGGCCGAGCAGCAGCACCCTGGGCGTGCCGAACGACCAGCGCAGATGGGTGACGCCGTCGATCACCAGGAACTCCGGCCGGGCCCCCAGATGGCGGGCCCCCATCGCGGCCACGACCTCGGCGCTGCGGGCCACGGCCGCGAGGTCACGCGAGAACGACTCGCACAGGACCAGCTCCTCCAGATCCTCGATCATGCCAGCCGCTCCCCGAGGAACCGGTGGACGTTCCCTCCGATGATCTTGGCGACGTCCTTCTCCGGCAGGCCGCGGGCGAGCAGCCCCTCGGTCACCATGGGCAGCCCGACGGGACCCTCCAGGCCGGGGATCGACGCCCTGGAGTCGAGGTCGTCGGGCTCCAGGCCCTCGCAGCACGGGGGCGTCAGGTCGTCCATGACCTCGCGGATGAAGTCGGGGCCGAGGCCGACGTGGTCGATCCCGGCCACCTGCGCGACGTGCTCGATGTGGTCGAGCAGGCGGTCGAGCGTCATGTCCTCCTTACGCTCGGCCAGGAAGGGGGCGAAGAAGTTCACGCAGACCACGCCGCCCGTGGCGGCGACCGCGCGGAGCTGGTCGTCGGTGAGGTTGCGGTGGTGGTCGCGCAGCGCGCGGGCCGCGGAGTGGGTGGCCATGACCGGCTTGGTCGCCAGCTCCAGCACGTGGGCCACGCCCGACGCGCCGAGGTGCGAGACGTCGAACACCATGCCCAGCCGCTCCATCTCGCTCAGGGCGGCCACGCCGCGGCTGGTCAGGCCGCTGCCGGTGGCGTCCTCGGCGCTGCCGTCGGCCAGCGGCGTACGCCCGAAGTGGGCGATCGAGGCCACCCGCACGCCCAGCCGGTGGACGGTCGAGATCAGCTCGACGCTCTCGTCGAGCCCCGGCATGCTCTCCAGCGCGAGCACCAGGGCGATCTTGCCCTCGGCCAGCGCCGCGTCGATCGCCGAGCCGTCGAGGCAGAGCCGTACGGCGTCGGGGTTGCCCTCCGCGATCACGTGGGCGCACTCGATCATGCGCAGCGTCTGCCGCAGCGCGCCCTCGGGCCGGTACTGGTCGTCGATGAAGACCGGCAGGATCTGCAGGTCGACCCCGCCCTCGACGAGCTGCGGCAGCCACCGCCGGCGGAAGAAGGAGGCCCACTGCTGGGGCGGCCGGGCGGCGACCGCCATGAGGAGATCATTGTGGGTGTCGGCCACGACGGCACGCCGGTGCAGGGGAAGCGTCATGCGAAGGACGTTACCGCGCGCCCCCGACCTGCTCCAATGCGCCTCAAGTCCGATTTTTTGCCCATATCTTGTTCACCGCACCGAAGACGGGATCTCCTCGGCCCTCCGGTACGCCCCGCGCGGCGGCCGGGCGGTGAGCCGCCGGTAGAGCGTCGTCGGGCCGGGCCAGTTGTTGGTGACCCGTCCCTCGGCCGTCTTGTACCAGCTCCGGCACCCCTCGCCCCACACCATGCGGTCCATCGCCGCGTCGAGCTGCCTGGTCCAGGCGGCCATCGCCTCGGGACGCACCTCGATCGGCCCCTGCTCGGCCACCCGCGCCAGGCACGCCATGACGTGCCGCACCTGGCACTCGATCATGTAGATGATCGAGTTGTGCCCGAGGTTCGTGTTCGGGCCGTAGAGCAGGAACATGCTGGGGAAGCCGGGCACCGAGATGCCGAGGTAGGCGTGCGCGCCGTCGCGCCACTGCTCGGCCAGCGACCGCCCGCCGAGCCCGGTGACCTCCATCGGGGCCAGGAACTCGGTGCTCAGGAAGCCGGTGGCGTACACGATCGTGTCGGCCTCGCGCAGCCCCTCGGCGGTCTCCACGCCCTTCGGCCCGATCCGGACGATCGGATCGGTGACGACGTCGACGTCCGGCCTGGTCAGCGCCGGGTAGAAGGCGCTGTCGATGACGACGCGCTTGCAACCGGGCGGATAGCCAGGCGTCAGCTTCGCCCGCAGGACGGGATCGGGGACCTGGACGCGCAGGTGGGCCAGGGCGCGCTTCCGCAGCAGGCCGGAGCTCCAGCCCTCGGCCAGGGCCGGGTAGAGGGTGGCCTCGGCGTACCGGTAGATCCACTCGCGGTAGGCCCGCTGGAGGCCCGGGACGTAGTGGAAGGCCAGCCGGGCGAGCGGGCCGAAGGTGGCGTCGGGCTTGGGGATCACCCAGTTGGGCGTGCGCTGGAAGACGTCGAGGTGCGCGGCCCGCTCGGCGACGGCCGGGACGAGCTGGGCCGCCGACGAGCCGCTGCCGATCACGGCGACGCGGCGGCCGGTGAGGTCGTGGTCGTGGTTCCAGCGGGCCGAGTGGAAGGAGACGCCCTCGAAGTCGGACATGCCGGGGATCTCGGGCAGGTGGGGGCGGTTGAGCTGGCCCACGCTCATGACGACCACGTCGAACGCCTCGGTGCGCTCGCCGCCGTCGTGGGTGCTGGTGACCTGCCAGCGGCGGCCGTCGAAGGCCGCTCGCCGTACTTCCGCGCCGAAGCGGATTTTTCGCCTGACGTCGTATTTATCGGCGCAATGCTCTAGATAGGCGAGGATTTCGGGTTGGGCTGGGTAGCGGCGGGTCCAGCTCGCGTACTTCTCGAACGAGTACGAGTACAGGTGCGAGGGGATGTCGCAGCCCGCGCCCGGATAGCTGTTGTCCCGCCACGTGCCGCCGAGGTCGGCGGCCTTCTCGAAGACCGTGAAGGAGCCGATCCCGGCGCGCCGCAGCCGGATCGCCATGCACAGGCCGCCGAAGCCCGCTCCGATGATCGCGACGCTGGGTGCCATGCCGTCCTCCGCGAAGTCAGGATCCACTTACAGTACGCCGAACCGCGTTCTGGCGACACCCTCCGCCACGCCCCGCGCGACCCTTCCGCGGGCCGGTAGTCTGCGCAGGTGGCTGCTGTGACGCTGACTGAGGTGATCGAGGTGCTCGAGGCGGCCTACCCGCCCGCCCGGGCCGAGTCGTGGGACGCGGTGGGGCTGGTCTGCGGCGACCCCGCCCGGCGGGTGCACAAGGTGCTGTTCGCCGTCGATCCGGTCGCGGTCGTGGGCGAGGAGGCCCTCGACTGGGGCGCCGACCTGATCGTCACCCATCACCCGCTCTACCTGCGCGGCACCACCAGCGTGGCCGCCACCACGCCCAAGGGCCGCCTGATCCACCGTCTGATCAAGCACGAGGTCGCCCTCTACACCGCCCACACCAACGCCGACACCGCCAATCCCGGCGTCTCCGACGCCCTGGCCAGGGCCGTGGGCCTGACCGGCGACCTCGTACCGCTCCAGCCCTTCCCCGACGACCCCTGGCGCGGCCTGGGCCGCATCGGCGAGCTGCCCGAGCCCACGACGCTGGGGGAGTTCGCCGCGCAGGCCGCCAAGGGGCTGCCGCGCACCGCCGGCGGCCTGCGCGTGGCGGGCGACCTGGCCCGGCCGGTCTCGCGCGTCGCGGTCAGCGGCGGCGCGGGCGACTCGCTGCTCGGCGCGGCCAGGTCCGCGGACGTCGACGTGTTCCTCACGGCCGACCTACGGCACCATCCGGCCGGTGAGTTCGTCGAGTCCGGTGGCCCCGCCCTGATCGACGCCGCCCACTGGGCCACCGAGTGGCCCTGGCTCGACAGCGCGGCGTCCATCCTGCGCTCCAGTGGCGTTACCGTTGAAACGCGCGTCTCCGCCACGGTCACCGATGCTTGGACAAGAGGATATTGATCATGAAAGCAGCCCCTGAGGCCCAGAAGCGACTGCTCGACCTGGCAGAGCTCGACTCCGTGATCGACCGGCTGGCGCACCGCCGGCGCACCCTGCCCGAGCTGGCCGAGATCGACGAGCAGTCCAAGCGCCTGGCCCGGCTCGTCACCCAGGTCATCGAGGCCGAGACCGAGGCCGGCGACCTCGCGCGCGAGCAGACCAAGGCGGAGAACGACGTCGACGCCGTGCGCACCCGCGCCGACCGCGACCAGAAGCGCCTCGACTCCGGCGCCGTGACCTCGCCCCGCGACCTGGCGAGCCTGCAGTCCGAGATCGCCTCGCTGCAGAAGCGCCAGGGCGACCTGGAGGAGGTCGTGCTGGAGATCATGGAGCGCAGGGAGGCGGCCGACAGCAAGGTCACCGACCTGGTCGCCCAGCGCGACGAGGTGGCCGCCACCCGCGCCGCCGCCGAGGACCGCCGTGACGCCGCGCTGGCCGAGATCGACAAGGAGGCGGGCGAGGTCCGGGGCCGCCGCGCCGCCGTCGCCGGCGAGATCCCCGCCGACCTGCTCAAGCTCTACGACAAGCTCAAGGAGCAGTACGTCGTGGGCGCCGCCATGCTGCACGGCGGTCGTTGCCAGGGCTGCAAGGTGGCCCTGTCCATCGCCGAGATGAACTCCATCAAGGCCGCCCCCCACGACGAGGTGCTGCGCTGCGAGGAGTGCCGGCGGATCCTGGTCCGCACCCCGGAGTCCGGCCTGTGACGTCCTACGTCATCGAGGCCGACGGCGGCTCGCGCGGCAACCCGGGCCCCGCCGGCTACGGCGCGGTCGTCCGGGACGCCGCCGACGGCCAGGTGCTGGCCGAGGCCGCCGAGGCGATCGGCGTCGCGACCAACAACGTGGCCGAGTACCGCGGGCTGATCGCCGGGCTGACCGCCGTGCTGGGGGTGGGCGGCGAGGGCGCCGAGGTGGCCGTGCGGATGGACTCCAAGCTGGTCATCGAGCAGATGGCCGGCCGCTGGAAGATCAAGAACGAGGGGCTGCGTCCGCTCGCCCTTGAGGCCGGCGCGCTGGCCAGGCGGCTGCGGGTGGTCGAGTGGACCTGGATCCCGCGCGAGCACAACAAACACGCCGACCGGCTGGCCAACGAGGCCATGGACGCCGCCGCCAAGGGCCTGACCTGGAAGGCGGGCGGCACCCACGACACCGGCGCGCCGGGGGCCGTCCCCGCTGCCGCCGTGCCCGCGGCCCGCACACCGGCGCCGGTCGTCGAGCAGACCGACCTCCTCGACGCGGGCGCCATCGCCGAGCTGTCGGCCCCCACGGCCTCCGTGGCCGCCGCCCAGCAGCGCTCCAAGGGCACCGGCTGGGCCCCGCCCACCCGCGTGGCCACCTCGTTGCTGCTGCTCAGGCACGGCGAGACGCCGCTGTCGGTCGAACGCAGGTTCTCCGGCCTCGGCGACGCCGAGCTCACCGCCAACGGGCTGGCCCAGGCGGCGGCGGCTGCCGACCGGTTGTCGCGGGAGCCGTACCGGCCGGACGTCATCGTCTCCTCGCCGCTCAAGCGGGCCAGGCAGACGGCCGAGGCCGTGGCCCAGCGCACCGGGCTCGACGTCGAGATCGACGAAGACCTCAGGGAAGCCGACTTCGGCGCCTGGGAGGGGCACACGTTCACCGAGGTCCAGCGTGAGTGGCCCGCCGAGCTGGCCGCCTGGCTGGCCGGCCCCGACGCCGCGCCGCCCGGGGGCGAGAGCTTCGCCACGGCGGCCCGCCGCGTCCAGGCGGCGGGGGAGCGGCTGGTGGAGCGCTACGAGGGCAAGACCGTGCTCGTCGTCTCCCACGTGACACCGATCAAGATGTTGCTGCGCGACGCCCTCACGGCGCCTCTGGGCGCGCTCTACCGGATGCACCTCGACCTGGCCTGCCTGTCGCTGATCGAGTACTACGCCGACGGCCCCGCCGTGGTGAAGTCCTTCAACGACACCGCCCACCTCCGTTGAGCACGCCCGGCGACACGACCCGTTCGCGTTGACCGCAGCGGTGGCGAAGCCGTGCTTCGAGCAGCCTGCGGGCGTTGAGCGCGGCCGCGGCCGGTGGCGAGACCCGTTCGCGTTGAGCGCGGCGGTGGCGAAGCCGTGCCTCGACCAGCCTGCGGGCGTTGAGCGCGGCCGCGCCGGGAGCCGCCAGAACATCCCGGCGCGGCCGCTGCTGCCTCCGCCCCCCTCAGGCGGTGACATGCCCATCCCACCCAATCGATCTTGCGACTCGGTTGGGAACGGCTTGAGGTTTGATAACCTCCCTGAAGACGAGTCGGCCGGGCGGCCGCGTCGGGCCTTCGGGCCCGCCGAGGAAGGTCCGGGCTCCACAGGGCAGGGTGGTCGGTAACGCCGACCCGGGGTGACCCGCGGGACAGTGCCACAGAAAGCAGACCGCCTCCCGCCTCGGTGGGAGGTGAGGGTGAAAGGGTGGTGTAAGAGACCACCAGCGCCCACGGTGACGTGGGCGGCTAGGTAAACCCCACCCGGAGCAAGGTCAAGAAGGGACGCTCTCCGGAGCGTTCCGCGCGCGACGTTCGAGGGCTGCCCGCCCGAGCCGCGCGGGTAGACCGCTTGAGGCCGCCGGCAACGGCGGCCCTAGATGGATGGTCGCCCCTTCGTTCGCGAAGGACAGAACCCGGCCTACAGGCCGGCTCGTCTCTCACCTCCCAGTTCCTGGGCCTCGCGGCCGTGCACGATCAGGGCGTACAGCACCAGCACGTCCACCGCGATGACCGCGAGCGACCACCACGGGTTGACCGCGATCCAGGTCAGCTGCGTCATCGCGTTGATCATGACGAGAACCACCGCCACGACGCGGGCCCAGGTCTGCCCCACGCTCACCGCGATACCGGTCAGGAGCAGGACGACCCCGAACAACAGGTGAATCCAGCCCCAAGTGCCGACGTTGAAGAACAGCAGGCGGGATGGTGTGCGGACGAACAGCCCGCTGTTGATCACCGCGTAGAGACCGGTGATGATGTTGAACACGCCGGCCATGATCATGAGCATGCCGGCGAACCATACCCAGCCCACCCAGCCCGTTACGGGCCTGCTCTGGTACGTCATCGTCGAACCCTCCCCCGTGAGTTCACGTACACCGGCAGTCACCTGCCCGTCGAGTTGGGCTGTATGCGTCTTCCCAGCTCACAAGGTTTCGACGACGTGTCAGGCGCCCGGCGGCGAGGGGCGGAAACCCAGCCGCCTGCGGGGCTGCCTGACAGCCTCGGCACCCTGACGACGCCTCAGCCGAGCCCCGACGGCCCGCCTCCGCGGGGTCCCGACGGCGTCTCCGCCGGGCCCCGGCGGCGTCCCCACCGAGGCCCGGACGGCGCTACTCCGCCCGGGGCTCGACGGCGCTTCCACTTGGGTCCTGGCGGCGCTTTCGGGGTCAGGCGGAGCGGGCGTCCCAGGCGGCGAGGATGGCGGCCTCCTTCTCCGGGGCCATCCCGTGGACCATCCTGCGCCCGTAGGAACGCTGCTCCTCCGGGATCTCCCGCAGCCACGCCCACGTGTCACGCACGGTCTCCGCGACCGGACGCGCCCGCAGCCCCGCCGCCTCGGCCTTGCCCGTCGGGACGCTCCAGAAGTTGGCGTTCTCCTCCGACGGCGGCCCGCCCCACAGCGGCAGCTCCACGAACGCCCCGGCCCCCTGCGCGACCAGGAACTCCGCGTCCATCCAGACGAACTCCGCGTCGGACCCGGTGACCTGCTTGCACAGCTCCAGCCACTCGCCGTAGGTGGTGTTGCCCGCCGGGCCGGTCACCGCGAAGCGGCCGGCGACGCCCCGCTCGGCCTGGTCGAGGGTGAAGATGGCGACGTCGCGGGCGTCGATGAGCTGCATCGGCTCGGCGGGATCGCCGGGCGCCAGCACCCGGCCGCCCCGCGAGATGCGGGTCAGCCACCAGGGCAGCCGGGCCACGTTCTCGTACGGGCCGAGGATCAGCCCAGGCTGGATGATCAGCGCGTTGCCGTCGAAACCCTGCTCGACCGCCCGCTCGCACCCGGCCTTCAGCACGCCGTAGTCGCCGTCGTCGGGACCGGCGTCGGGCTCGCACGGCCATCCGCCGGTGTCCTCGGTCGCGGCCTTGGCGGGGAACCCGTCGAGGGCCGAGACGCTGGAGATGAACGCGTACGTCGCCGCCCGGCCCGACAGCGCCCGCACCGACTCGCCCACCACCCGCGGCACATACCCGGACGTGTCCACCACGAAATCCCACGACCGGCCGTCGGCCAGCCGCTCCAGGTCGGCGACGGACTCCCGGTCGCCGCGCACGGCCTCGACGCCCGGCACGTCGCCGCCGCTCTGCCCTCTGTTGAACGTCGTGACCTCATGGCCACGCGCCAACGCCTCTTCCGCGATGGCGCGCCCCAGGAACCCCGTGCCGCCGATGAGCAAAATCTTCATGAACCCATCTTGGGCGGCCGGCGGGGCGCGGGCTCACAACTTCACGGAGAGCGAAGACCGCAGCGGCGGCACCAGGTGCACCCGCGCCGACCCGATGTCGAAGTACAGGCCCACCAGCTCCAGCTTGCCCGCCCTGACCTGCTCGTCCACCTTCCGGTAGGTGCGCAGGTTCTCCAGCTGCTGCTGGACGTTCACCCGGCACAACACGTCGAGGGCCCCCTTGTGCAGCCGGTCGCCCTCGGTCTCGATGAACCTGGCCAGGCTGTGGTTCCCGTGCCGCAGCCACCGCCGCAGCCCCGGCAGGCTGCCGGCCTGCACCCCGGCGCTGAGCACCCCGGCCATGGCCCCGCATCCCGAGTGTCCGCACACGGTGATCGTGCGCACGCCGAGCACCTGCGTGGCGTACTCGATCGCGGCCACCACCGAGTCGTCGTGCGGCTCGGAGCCGCGGCGCGGCACCAGGTTGCCGATGTTGCGCACGGTGAACAGGTCGCCGGGACCGCTCGCCGTGATCAGGCTGGGCACGATCCTGGAGTCGGCGCACGTGATGAACAGGTGGGTCGGCTGCCGCTTGTGCGCGAGCTCGGTGAAGATCGGCCGGACCAGCGGCGCCGTGGTGCGGTGGAAGTCGCGCGCCCCCTCGGTGCAGGTCGCCGGGGTCGAGCCGCCGTCGTCGGGGATGGCGCGGCGCTGCGGGCGGGCCCGCCGCTGCGCCCACGGCACCCATCGCCGGTCCGGCGACCTGCCGGGGTACGCGCGGGCCCCGCCGGCCGCCAGCGTGTACCACTCGTCGTGCGGCTCGTCGAGGTCGACCGTGCCGCCCGCCTGCTCGTGGTCCAGCCGCCAGGAGTGGATGGCCTCGAAGGCCGCGTTGTCCATGAAGTCGATGGTGAGGTCGAGGTCGACCGGCGTGCCCGCGGGGATCGACCGCAGCTCGTGCGTCAGCCTGGGCACGCCGAGGAACGTCAGCGAGCCGCTGATCGTCACGTGCAGCCGGCCGTCCGGCTCCTCGCGCCTGCGCACGCTCACCCAGGTCAGCCGGCGCAGCGCCAGCAGCGCGGCCAGCGCCGCCCCCGCCAGCACCCCCTCGGCCAGGCCCAGCACGATCACGGTCGCCGCCGTCACCACGTAGACCGGCACCTCGCCGTGCCCGCGCCCCTTCCTGACGCGCGCCAGCCCCACCATCCGCACGCCGGTGAACACCAGCAGCGCCGCCAGCGCCTCCAGCGGGATCAGCCGCACCGACCAGCCGAGACCCACCGCGAAGCCCAGCACCCACACCCCGTGCAGGATCGCCGCCGACCGGGTGCGCCCGCCCGCCCGCACGTTCGCCTCCGTACGGACGACGCCGCCGGCGATCGGCAGCCCGCCCAGCGCGCCCGACACCATGTTGGCCACGCCCTGGCCGGTCAGCTCCTGGTCGAGGTCGGCGCGGCGGCCGGGGTGCGTCCCGTCGGCGGCGGACGCGCACAGCAGCGACTCGACGCTGCCCAGCAGCGCGACGAGCAGCACCGCGCCCACGATCGTGTGCCAGTCGGCGGACGGCAGCACGGGGAATCCCCACCCGGAGAAGCTGCCCGCCAGGTCGATGTGGGTGACGTCCCAGCCGGCCAGCCAGGCGACGCCCGCCGTGGCCGGCAGCGCGACCAGCGGCGCGGGCACCACCCTGACGCGGGCCGGCAGCCGCGTCCACGACGCCAGCACCATGATCGTGAACAGGCCCAGCGCGACCTTGTGCCCGTGCAGGCCTGCGATCTGGCCGGGCAGCTCGGCGAGGTTGGCCAGGGCCGACAGCTGGGGCTGTCCGCCGAGCACCACGTGGAGCTGGGAGAGCGCGAGGATCACGCCGACCGCGGCCAGCAGGCCGCGCAGGACCGCGGGGGAGAGGGCCGGGACGACCCGGGCGGCCTTGACCACGCCGAGCACGAGCTGGACGACCCCCGCCAGTAGTGTGATCATGCACGTGGCCCGCCAGCCGTGGATCCGCACCAGCTCGACGACCACCACGGACACCCCTGCCGCGGGCCCGCTCACCTGAACGGCCGACCCGCCCAGCGACCCGGCCACGACCCCGCCCACGACGGCGGCGATGAGCCCGGCCGCCGGCGGGGCGCCCGAGGCCGCCGCGATGCCCAGGGAGAACGGGACTGCGACGAGGAAGACCACGAGCGAAGCGGGTAGATCATGCCGTAGCGTACGCAACCAGCTACTGAGGGTATCGCCGATCATGTCGGAAACCCTAGTGGTGCGCCACCCCCGCTTTAGGGGGTCGTCGCGGGGGTTTTACTCATTCGGTAAGGGGCCGGAGATCACCGGTAGTAGTCGTTGTAGTCCTGCTCGGGGGCCCGGCGACGGCCGCCGCCGTTGTCGGCCTGGCCGGGAGCGGCAGCGCCCTGCGACTGCCCGCCGTACGTCGGCCAGTTCGCCGTGCCGGACGGCGGCTCGGGCCAGGCAGGGCCGGACCCGGCGGTGAAGTCGCCGGTCTCGTACGCGATGGAGGACGGCGCGGGCGGCGCCGGCGGAGCCGACAGGACGTCGTCGTAGGCCGAGACCGCGCGGGCGGGGACGGTCGGCGTGCCGGTGGCCGGAGAGGGGCCCGTGATGGGCGAGCCGGAGTCGTCGGCCACGGCCCAGCCGGCGCGCACCTCGTACGAGGCCGGGAACGCGGCGGCCGGCGAGGCGGTGGCGGTGGGCTGCTCCACGAAGGCGGGCCAGGAGCTCGCCGGGCCGCCGTAGGAGGCGGGGGAGGGGTCGTCGAGGATGTCGGGCGAGGCGGCGGGCCAGGAGCCGGAGGTGGCCGCGGCGGGCGCGCCCGTCCAGGTGGTCTCAAGAGCGTCCGCCGCGTTGTTGGCGGCGTTGTTGTACGCGGGGAACGGGTCGCTGGTCGGCGCGCCGTGGATCGGCGCGACGGGCGCGACCGGGAAGGACCCGCTGGAGGTGACGCCCGCGTAGGAGCCGCCGCCGGCGGCCGGGTTGGCGGGGAACGAGCCCCCCGCTGCCGGGACGGCCGGGTGGGCGCCGCTCGCGGGCAGGGGCTCGGGGCGGGAGGCCGGCACGACCGGCTGGGCGCCGCCGAGGAGGCTGAGCACATCGGGCGTGGGCGCCGCGAACGTCACCGTGCGCTGGTCGGCCATGTCGGAGGCGGAGGGGGTGGGCCGCTTGGCGGGCTCCACCAGGTCGGCGAGGTTGGCCGCGGCTGCGGCGGGCTGGCGCTGGGGCAGCGGGGCCTGGACGGTCGCGGCGTTGGGGTCGGCCGCGGCGGCCACGGGCTTGGGCTTCGCGGGACGCTCACGGCGCTCGGCGGGCTGCTCACGCTCGACGGGACGGGAGGCGCCCTTCCGGGCCGCCACGGTGCCGCCGGCGCCGAAACCGCCCTCCTCGGCGTCGCTGCGGATGTTCGCCCAGAACTCCTCGTCCTCGTGGTCGGTGGTCGGGTTGCCCCACTCGTCGACGCCACGCCTGCCGCGCTGGCCGGTGCGCACGGGCTTCGGCTTCACCTCGTCGATCGGGGAGAAGTCAGGGCTGAAATTGGCCATGCGCGGTTCGTGCGCGGCGAACTCGTCGGTGGACCGGGCGTGCGTCATCTCCTCCTTCTCGGCCATCTCCTTCAGCCGTTCCGGAGGGAGAGAGCTCTCCCGGCGGTTCATGGAACGCATGCCCAGTGCCACGACGACGAGCACGAGGAGCACGACAGCGACCAAGCTCACGACGACCGCGATCATTGCACCACCCTCAAAGCCATGGCCTCCCTGTGGCATCGGTGAGATCGCGCGGCCATCGACGCGATCTGCCCCCTTTGATCACCAATGCCTAACAATTGGATCTGATTCTGTCGGACCACTATGAGAGTTGTCACACCCTACGCAAAGAATTGGTTCATCCGGTCTACCTGCGGTGATCGACCTGTCACTGGATGTTCACCGCCGTCAGCCGGCCCCGGGCGATCGTGTGGTCGGCGATCTCCTTCAAGATCTCGGGGAGGCCGCCCTCCTTCGCCTCGACCTTGTCGTTCAGCGTGTAGACGGTGAACCGGTAGCTGCCCGGAGTGTTGCAGGGCGGTTCGTAGCCCGCCTTCCCACTGGTCACCGTGGCCTGGCCGGAGCCCTCGGGAGGACTCTCGGCGGCGCCCGGCCCCAGCTCGGTCGTGGTCGCCGGGATGTTGTAGAGCACCCAGTGAACGGCCGATTCGGAGGGAGTATGGGAATCGACCACGATCGCGATCGACTTCGCCTTCGGCAAGGGTTCGCTGGACCAGCGCAGCGGCGGGCTGCCCTGGCGGCCTCGGCAGGAGAACTCGCTCGGCAGCGGCATGCCGTCGCGCAACTCGGGGCTCGAGACGTTGATCTCCGCGATCTCCTTGGCCTGGGATCTTCCGATGCCCAGGGCGGCGCAACCTGACAGGGTGAGCGCGAAAGCCACCACTGTCACACTGACAGCGGCCCGCCTCACACGTGATGCCGTGTTACACAGCCCCATGCCGGATGATGCTACGCGGCTCTCGGCGGTGCGCAGACCGTTTCCCGATGGTCGGTCGTCGGTAAAGGAGCCGAAACCGGCCAGAATGCGGGGATCCTGGGGGTGAAGTTGGCCACAGGGACGCCGTCGGCGGAGGCCCGGGGGTGGCCATCTGATGACCTTCCTGGCCTGCCCGTTCCCCGGGGCGGGCGGCGCGATCGCGGCGCGCGAGCTCACAGGACAAAACGGGCACGGTTTCGGACGGCGCCCGGCACGCAAAATTCAGATGCGCCGGACGAGGCAGATGTGCTTTGCACGGGGTGCGGCTGCCCAGCGTCTCTGCGCCTTGCGGGAGGTGGCGGCTGCCTATGGCTTGCGGGGCGGGGGTGGCTGCCGCGTCGCGCGGGCTTGTGGGCGGACGGCGGCTGGCACGTCCGCTTTGGCTTGTGGGCGGACGGCGGCTGGCACGTTGCTGTGGCTTGCGGGGCGGACGGCGGCTGCCACGCTTCGTGAGGGCGTTTCGCGCGTGGTGCGGTAACGCGCCGCCGGGCCTGGATGGCACGAACGTGGCGCCGCCGACGTGGCCCAGCACGACAGCCTGCGGCCGGCCGCCACCGAGCATGCACCCGTCGCCCCCGGCCGGCCGTCCGACACGCCGCGCCGCCCGTCCGATCTTTACCTGCCGCCGCGTGGGGCACGCGGGGTCCTGCGCAATGCCCGTCGTGGCAGGCGCTGGCGCTCCTCGGCCGGGCCGGACTCCCTTCGGCTCTTGGCCTATGACCCTCCGAGCAGCCTGAGCGTCGTCTATGCCCTCGTGCTCTCAGCGGGTGCGGGCCCTGCGCTCCCAAGCCCCGAGCAGAGGAAGCCTCTCGGCCCCCCCGGGTTCCCGGCCGCCCGGCCCCCCAGCCTGGTTCCCGGCCCCCCGGGTTCCCGGCCCCCCAGCCCCCGGCCCCCCAGCCCTTCGGCCCCCGGCCCCTCGGCCCCCGGCCCCCGGCCCTTCGGCCCCCGGCTCCCGGTCCCCGGCTCCGGGTCCCTGGTCCCCGGCCCTTGGCACCTCGGGGCCGGGACTTGCGGGCCCCTTGGCTTCTGCTCCCTGGCTCGGGTCTGCCGACCGGCACCGCGATTCGTCCGTCCACCGGTTCTGGGCTCCGGACCCCCGAGGGCCGGCTGGCCCTGGTTGTGGGGATGCCTTTCGTGGGTGGCCTTGGCGGCCGTGCCGGGGGATGGAAGAGATCTTGGGGTCGGGGTCAGATCGTCTTTCGGGGCGTGCGCCCTAAGCTGGTTCTTGTGACGTCAAAAGGCCCACTGCGTGACCCCGCGCACCGCGTCTCGCCCAAGGCCCGCCGCCTGTGGTTGCTGCAGGCGGCGATCGGATTCGTGCTCTTCGTGGGCGGTTCGGCCGTGGTGGCCGGGTGGGTGGGCGGCAGCGGCTGGTCGTGGGTGCCGTCCTGGTTCGCCGCGCGTTCCTGGTTGTTGCCGCTGGTGGTCGGGGTGGTGCTGACGCCGTTCCTGGCGGCGGAGCCGTTCATCAGGTACGCCGTCCATCGCTGGGAGTTGTCGGGCGACGTCGTCTACGCCAGGTCGGGGTTCCTGACCAGGGAGTGGGTGTTCGTGCCGGTGAGCCGCATCCAGACGGTCGACAAGGGCCAGGGGTGGATGGAACGGCTGCTCGGCCTGGCCACGCTGGAGATCCGCACCGCCTCGCACGCGGGCTCGTCCACGATCAAGGGCCTCGACTTCGAGGTGGCGGCCGGGCTCGCCGAACGGCTCGCCCACCGCGCCGAAGAGCTCAGGGACGACGCCACGTGACCCAGCCGCCGCCACCACCGCCCTCTCTGCCTCCTCCTCCGCCGCCCCCGCCCCCCGCGCCCAGGCGGCTCAGCCCCAAAGTGCTGCTCATCGACCCGGTACGCATGCTGCCCTCGCTGCTGCTGCCCCTGGTCGGCGTGCTGTTCGTGGGCGGCTTCTCGGCCAGGTCCTACGCGTGGGCGGCGTTCGGCGTCGTCGGCACCGTCGTGTTCGCGGTCATCCGCTGGGCCACCTTCACGTACGAGATCGTCGGCGACCGCCTGGAGACCAAGCGGTCGCTCATCAGCCGCTCGATCCGGACCATCCCGTTGGAACGGGTGCGCGGCGTCGACGTGTCCACGCCGCCCATGCACCGCATTCTCGGGCTGGCCGTGCTCAAGGTCGACACGGGCGCGAGCGGCGACGACGAGGAGGCCGCGCTCGACGGCGTCACGCTGGGCGAGGCCGAACGACTCAAGGCGGTGCTGCTGCGCCGTGCCGTCCAGGTCAGGGAGGCCGAGCACATCCCGGGGCCCGGCCCCGCGCCCGTGAACCGGCCGATCATCGCCGTCCCGCGCCGGTGGCTCCTGTACGGGCCGTTGTCCGGGGCGTACCTGCTCACGCCGTTCGCGCTCGCCGGCGGCGCGGTGGGGTTGGCCTTCCAGTGGGGCGACGACCTGGGCTTCGGCCAGGACGCCGCCTGGAACGCGGGGGAGTGGCTGTGGGAGCACCCCTACCTGCTGCTCGTCGTGGCGCTGCTGCTGGTCGTCGCCATGCCGTTCGTCGGCGGCGTGATGTACGCGGTCTTCAACTGGGACTTCAGGCTCACCCGCCGCGACGGCTACCTCGTGGCCGAACGCGGACTGATCAACCGGCGCAGCGTGTCGCTGGAGTCCCGGCGGGTCCGCGGTTACGAGATCGTCGACGGCCTGGCCGAACGCCTTGCCGGGGTCGTACGCGTGTGGGCGATCGTGACCGGGCTCGGCGACTCCGAGACGCGCGGGCAGTTGCTGCCCGACGTGCCGCGCCAGGTCGCCGTCGGCGTCACCGCCGACGCCGTGGGCCCCTTCCGCTCCACCCTGCGCGCCCATCCGCCGGTCGCCCGCAACCGCCGTCTGTTCCGCGCCGTCTTCCCGTGGCTCCTCCTGGCCACGCTGAGCGCCGCCGGGGCGTGGGCCACAGGAATGATGCTCTGGTGGATCCTGACGGTCCTGGCGTTGCTCCTGGCGGGCGCTGGAGTGTTCCTGGGCCTCGACCGGTACGCCTCCCTGGGGCACGGCTACGACGGCGCCCGGCTGGTGGTCCGCTCGGGCTCGTTGCGCCGTGCCGAGGCGGTGATCGAACGCCGGGCCGTGGTGGGCTGGCGGCTGCGCCAGACCTGGTTCCAACGGCGGGCCGGGGTGCTGACGCTGATCGCGGGGGTCGGAGCGGGCAAGGGCGGCTACGACGCGCTGGACGTCTCGGAGGCTCAGGGCGCGGCGTTCCCCGCCGAGGTGACGCCGGAGTGGCTGGCCCCGTTCATGCGGCCCCACACCGTCCCGCCACAGGACTGAACGCCTCCGCCGAACACCGCGGAACTTCCTTCTTGAACGACCGAGGCCGCGCCCTCCTGCCGAGGTGGGCGCGGCCTGCGGTCGCTTGATCGGGTGCGGGTCAGTCCTGGCGGCGGGCGCCGAACATGATCTCGTCCCACGTCGGCACGGAGGCTCGGCGGCCACGCGAGTTCTTGCGCGCCTGACGCGCGGCCGGAGCGGGCGGTGGAGAGGGCACCGGGACGTCGTCCTTGCCGGGGCCCTTGGCGTCGTCCTTGCCGGGACGCGCGGCCGGGACCGGCGGGGTGCCCTTGGGCGCGCCGGGGCCCGGCTTGGGCCTGGGCGCGGGCGCCTTCTTCTCGGCCACCTCGGCCTTCTCCTCGACCTTCTCCGCCACCTCCTCGGACGCTTCCGGCACGGCCACGTCCTGGGCGGGCACGTCCTGGGCGGCGGGCTCCGGTGCCGTCGCCGGGCGCTCCTGCTCGGCGTCCGGGGACTTCGCGGCAGCCGGCTCCGGAGCGGTCGAGGACTCTTGGTCGGTCTCGGCGGCCGGCACGTCCTGCGGGGTGGCGGCTGAGGGCTCGTCGGCCGGTGCGTCCTGGGCGGCAGAAGTCTCGGCGGCGGGTGCGTCGGGCGTCGCCGTCTCGGTCGGAGCCGGCTCGGCCTCGGTTGTGGCGTCCGACTCGGCGGTCGTAGCGGGTTCCGGGGCGTCCTCGGCGGCTGCCGGTGCGCTCTCGGTGGTCGGCGTGGGTGTGGTGGCCTGCGCCTGCGGTGCGGTTGCCGCGTCCTCCGGCTGGGAGGCTGCGGTCGTCGCGTCCTCCGGCTCGGTGGGTTCGGGCGTCTTGGGCGCGGGCTCCGCGGCGGTCGGCGCACTTGACGTCACGTCCGAGGCGGTCGCCTCGGTGGTGGCGGGCGTGGAGTCGGTGGTGGCCACCGTGGGCGTTTCGGTGGATGCGGCGGAGGAAGCCTCCGCAGCGGCGTCCGGGACGTCCGTCGCACCGGCCGCCGAGGCGTCCGACGAGGGCGCGGTGGAGTCGTTTGCCTCGGGCGTGGTGACCTGGGCGTCGCCGGTGTCGGAGGTGGTGGCGGCGTCTTCGGGCGCGGGAGAACCGGTGGTGTCGGTCTCGGGCGTGGCGGAGACGGACGTGGTGTCGGCCTCCGGCGTCGCGGAGCGCTGAGCGTCCACGGCCGAGCCCGTCGGCTGGGCCTCCGTGGTGGCCGCGGCCTCCTGCACGTCGGCCGTGGCGGAGGGCTCCGGCTGGACGGGCGCCGCGGCGGCGGGCATCGAGGTGGCGGGCATCGAGGTGGCCGGCTGGGCCGGGACGGAAGCGTCGGGCTGGGCCGTGCGCTCCCCGGCGGCCGTCGGCGAGGACGGCGGCGTCACCGGCCCTTCAGGACCGGCCGACGTCGGCAGGACTTCAGGAGCCGCCGACGTGGCGGCGACCCCGGGAGCGGACACCGCCGCCTGCCGACCAAGAGCCTCCGAAGCGGCAGGCGACTGAGCGCCCGCCTCCGGAGCGGCGGGCGACTGGACGCCGGCCTCCGGAGCGGCAGGCGGCTGCGCACCCGGCGACGGACTGACCGACGCTTCCCCATCCAGCGACGGGCCGGCCGGCAGTTGTGTGCCAGGCGCAGGCGTCGCAGGCGGCTGCGTACGGAAGTCCGAAGCAGCAGGTGGCGGCGTACCGAAGTCCGAGGAAGCAGGCGGCTGCGGGCGGAGGTCCGGGGTGGCAGGCGGCTGCGGGCGGAGGTCCGAGGCGGCGGGGGGCTGGGTGGATGTCGTGGGTTCGGTGGGGGACGGGTGGGAGGTGAGCGGGCGGGAGGGCGGCGGGGTGGCGGGCGCGTAGATGGAGTCGTCGCGTTCCCCCGAGCGGCCCGAGCCGAAGTCCGGCAGCCACGGCGACGTGCCGCCGCGGCGGGAGGAGGCGTCCGGAGAGCGGCCGAAGCCGGTCTCGCGGCCCGCGGTCTCCCCACGCTGGCCCTCAGCGCGCTCCCCACGCTCCCCGCGCTGCCCCTCGGCACGGGACGGGTCCGGGTGGAAGCCCTCGCCCCGGAAGGGGGCGCGGCTGGTCTCGGGCAGGGACGACGAGCCGTCCGACGCGCTCTCCCGCCCCGGGGACGGCCGCTCGAACGGCACGTCACGCCCGGAGACGTCACGTCCCGCGAGGTCACGCCCCGGCAGGTCGGGGCCGCGGCCGTAGCCGCCGGTGTCGGCGGGCCTGGGCGGCGGGGTGTAGCCGACGGCCGGTTCCTCCGGCTCGCGGCGCACGACCGAGGGGAACGGCAGCGGGTCGGAGGCGAGCGGCGGCACCGGCTGCAGCTTGGCCACCCGCGGCGCGAACGGCGTGACCGTGGTGTCCTCCACCACGGCGGGCTCGGGATCGAAGTCGGCCGACGACAGGCGCATGGCCTCGTCGTCGTGCGGTGAGACGTGGCGCTTGCGCGGGTCGAAGAGCCATTCGGCGTGGCGCGTGTGACCGTTCCAGACGTAGCCGAGCTTGACCCGCCACAGGCCGTCGTCGCGCTTGGCGGAGTCCCAGTCGATCTCGTCGGTGGGCACGCCGCGCCTGGTCAGCCGCTCGGCCACCAGCTCGCCGAGGGTGGGACCGGGCGCGGTCTCCCCGGGCATGCGGACGGCGACGCGCTGCGCCTGCTGGGCGACGTACTCCCGCTCCTGCAGCACCGGGCCCTCGAACCAGCGGACTCGTTCGACCGGGATCCCGGCGGTCGCGGCGATCTCTTCCGCTGTCTCTCCGGCGCGGATGCGTGCCTGGATCTCCTTGGGGCGCAACGGGCTCTCCACTTCGATCTCGTACTGGCCGAGACGGGAGAAGTTGCCGCGGACGGCAGCACGGAGCCGGTCGTCCACGGGAAGGGTGAAGCGCGTACCTCGCCCGGCAGTAGCCAGCACGAGATAGGTGCCGTCCTCACTCACCGCGACGAGTCGGAGCTCCTGCATGCGAGTCCCTTCGTCAGCGTCGCCATTCTTCCCCCGGACCCTTGAGTCTCTCGCGTGTGCCGGTTGCCTGCCAGCACCGTACCCGGCATGTCCGAACATCGCCTTCCTGGGAAGCCCCGGGGGCGATGTGACGCCGGTCACATTTGTGGATTCCATTTCCTCTAACGCCCGCCGCTGTGCATGAGGAGGTTAGAGCTCCTCGACGGATTCTGGCGAATCGCGGCGCGTGCTGTTGTGCACTTCAGCGAACTCGCGACAAGGGAGGGGGCGGCGTCGGGACGGCGTTCGAGAAGACGCGCCGCGGCGGCGGCGAGGTACGGGGCGCCCGCCGAGAACGCCTGCCCGCCGGAGGAAACCTGGCACCAGCCCGAGTCGGCCGCGCCCACGACGAACACCCCCGAGCGCACCAGCGACCGTACGGCCGCGCCGAGCGCGGGCGAGTCGGCCCCGTCGGCGGCGAGCGTGACGACGGACGGGCCGCGCGCGTGCCGCCGGATCCAGTCGAGCCCGGCCAGCACGTCGGCCAGCGAGCCCGACCCCGCGCAGCCGAGCACCCGCACCGAGGCGATCCTGGCCTCCGGCGCCCGCGAGGCGACGGCCCTGGCCACGCGCGTGCCGTGCCCGCCGCAGTCGCGTCCGGTGCCGCCGGTGGCGTCGAAGGCGCGCCAGGCCCGGTCGCCGAACTCGGCCCGGGTGACGTCGACGCCGGTGTCCACGACGAACACGGTCGTGCCCGCGCCCGAGTCGGCGTCCGTGGTGGAGTCCGTGTCGGGGGCGGCGGCGTCGCCGGGCATGGCGTGGATCTCGCGGTCGGGCTCGACGGCCAGGACCCGGCGATCGGATCTGAGCTCGGCCAGCTCGCCGACGGTGAGGAAGGTGGCGAAACCCGGCAGAGCCTCGGTGTAGTAACGCCGTACCCGCCATCTCACCTCCGCGACGAGGTCCCGGGCGTCCGCGCGGCTGCGGGCCGTGACGATGTAGGGCCGGGTGGGCTCGGAGGCCGAGGGGCGCAGGGCGAGTCCGGAGGCGGGCGTCATGGCGAGCGGGACAGCGGTCGTCGCGGCCGTCGCCACGGCCGCGGCGAGGTAGACGGAGGGTAGGCCGAATCGTCGGGGCACGAGTTACGAGGATGCCTGTCGCGCAGGTCACAGGAACAACGGGACACGCGCTCGCGTCTATTCACGAGGAAGCTCTTTACCGTACGCATGACCAGAGGGGACTGATCCGGGGGATGACCGGCGAGCAGCGGAAGTTCGAGCTGAGCGTGCCACAGATCCTCGGGAGCGCCCTCGCCGCCGTCACCGCCGCGGTGGCCGCCTCCTACCTCGGGGTGGCGGGCACCGTGATCGGCGCCGCCGTGGTCAGCATCGCGAGCACGGTGGCCAGTGCCGTCTATACGCACTATCTCAAGCGCACCGGCGACCGGGTCAAGCAGCACACGCTGTCCGCGTGGCGCGAGGAGCAGGAGGAGGGGCAAGGCCTGCTCGCCGCCGCCGCGAACGCCACCCCGGCCGCGGGCGAGGAGACCGCCGCGCACGCCGCCCGGGCCGCAAGGGAAGGGACCGCCGCGCACGCCGCCGGGGCCGCAGGGGAACAGATCACCGCGCCCGCCGCCGGGGCCGCAGGGGAGCAGACCGCCGCGCACGCCGTCCGGGGAGGCGGCGGCCAGGGGCATGACACGCTGGTCATGCCGGTCGTCGAGCCCGCCGGGCGCGGCGGGCTGCCGTGGCTGAAGATGGCGGTCGCGGCCGCGCTGGTGTTCGCGGTCAGCATGGGCGGCATCCTCGCCTTCCAGGCATTCGACCACCGGACGCTGCACGAGCGGGTCACCGGCGGGCAGACGTCGGTGAAGGAGCAGCAGCGCGCCCCCGTCAAGGATCAGGGGCACGACCGCCAGGACCGCGACGACCGGCCGATCGGTCCGACGCAGTCGCCGACCCCGACCCCCACCCCGACGCCCACGGACACGCCGCGCACTCCGCCGCCCTCCGGGACCGGCGAGCCGAGTCCGAGCGGCACGCCGACGCCCACGCCCACGGACACGGTCGAGCCCGTCCCCGAGACGCCCGGGCCCGGCGAGGAGGAGCAGGAGCGTCCCGACCCCGGCGAGCAGCAGTCCAGCGCGCCCCCGGCCACGACCCAGCCGGACGAGCCGCCGGCGCAGCAGGAGGGGCGCTAGCCGAGCACCACGTCGAGGTAGTCGTTGGTGAACACCCGGCGCGGGTCCAGCCGGTCGCGCAGCGCGACGAAGTCGTCGAAGCGGGGGTAGACCTTGCGCAGGTACGCGGCGTCCCGGGTGTGCATCTTGCCCCAGTGCGGCCGGCCGTCCAGCCGGTTCATGATCTCCTCCACGCCCTCGAAGTAGGCGGGGTTGGGCGTGGGCCGGTAGATGTGGCAGGCGACGTACGCCGAGTCGCGGCCGTACGCGGTGGACAGCCAGGCGTCGCTGGGGGGCGTGACGCGCACCTCGACGGGGAAGGTGATCTTCCAGTCCATCCTGTCGATCAGGTCGCGGGTCTCGCGCAGCGCCTGGGCCAGGTGCTCGCGCGGCACGGCGTACTCCATCTCCAGGAACCGCACGTCCCGGCGGGCGGTGAACACCTTGTACGAGGTGTCCACCGCCTCCGAGTCGCCGAGGGCCGCCGCGCTGATCGCGTTGATCCGCGGGATCAGCGCCGGACGCCGCCCGCCGACGGCGCAGGCGGCGCCGAAGACGGTGTTCTCCAGGAACACGTTGTCCAGCCAGTGCTTGAACGGGCTCGGCGGCCTGGCCGGGCCCGCGTCCCTGTTGTTGGTCTTGACCAGGCAGGCGTCGGTGTGCGGCAGCCAGAAGAAGTCGAGGTGCTCGTTGGCCGAGGTCAGCGAGTCGAGCGAGGCGAGGATGTCGGTGAGCGTCATCCTGCGCCGCCGGTTGCGCAGCAGGAACGCGGGCTCCACCCGGAACGTCACGGCCGTCAGCACGCCCAGCGCCCCGAGGCCGACCCGGGCCGCGTCGAACAGGTCCTCGCCGGGCACGGCCGTGGCGACCGAGCCGTCGGCGAGCACCAGCTCCAGCTCGGTGACCTGGTCGGCCAGGCCGCCGCTGTCGCGCCCGGTGCCGTGGGTGCCGGTCTGGATCGCCCCGGCGACGGTCTGCTCGGTGATGTCGCCCATGTTGGCCAGGGCCAGCCCGCGCTGGTCGAGCAGCTCGTTTAGCACCTTGAGCGGCGTGCCGGCCAGCACCGTGACGCGGTCGTCGCCGGCGGACCTGATGCCGCTCAGCCCCTCGGGGCGGAGCATGATCCCGTCGGTGAGGGCCACCCCGGTGAAGGAGTGGCCCGTGCCGACCATGCGCAGGCGGCGCCCGGCGGCCGAGGCGTCCCGCACGGCCTGGACGACGTCCGCCACGCTCGCGGGGGTGCGCACCTCGGCAGGGGCGCCCGTCTGATTCCCGGCCCAGTTAGTGAAGACCATGAGGCGCCCCTCCGAGCGTCGTTCCGATTAAACGTGAACGATACTCACTTCTCCCAGCCTTCGGGAACCGGGAAAATCTGACCGGGCTGCAGGTTCTGCTGCTTGATCACGTCGGAGACCGTGACCAGCTGGTACCCCTTGGCCTGCAGCGACTTGACGATCGAGGGCATGGCGTCCACGGTCTGCTTGACCCAGTCGTGCATGAGGATGATGCCGTCGCGCTCGGCCACCTCAAGGGTCTTCTTCTTGATGGCCTCGACGTTCTTGGTGTCCCAGTCGTGCGAGCCGGCCGTCCACAGGATCATGGGCATGCCGAACTCGGTCGCGACGTCCGACACCTGGATGTCGGCCAGCCCGTACGGCGGGCGCAGCAGCTTGGGCTCGACGCCCGCCGCCTTCTTGACCGCGTCCTGGGTCTTCTTGATCTCGCTCCTGATGACCCCGGCGTCGATCTTGGTGAAGTCGGGGTGCTTGTAGCTGTGGTTGCCCACCTCGTGGCCCTCGGTGACCATGCGCTTGACGAAGGCCGGGCGGCTGTTCACGTACTGGCCCTCCAGGAAGAAGGTCGCCTTGGCGCCGTACTTCTTGAGGGTGTCCAGCAGGGTGCCCGCGTACTGGCCGGGCCCGTCGTCGAAGGTCAGCGCGATGCACTTGACCTGCTCGCAATCGACCTCGGCCTTCTTCGGCGTCTGGGCGAACGCGGGCGCGGGAGCCAGGGTGACGCAAACTGCCGCGATAGCTAGAAGTGAAGTGATTTGTCGGGACATAGCAAAGCTTCCGGTGTGATGGGTGTTGCGAGGGATAACTCCCGACCGTAGCGGATCAGCTCTGCAAGGGTGAAGGCGCTTCCGGAAGTCTCAGCAAACCCGAACCTCCGACGCCCACGACCGCCGCCAGGAGCGCCGCGCACACCGCGAAGCCGAACGCGCTGGACGCGCCGAAGGCGTCGGTGAGCTGCCCGCCCGCCCACGCGCCGATCGCCACGCCGAACCCGATCGAGGTGGAGATCCAGGCCATGCCCTCGGTGAGCAGGGACGGCGGGACCAGCCGCTCGGTGAGCGAGAACCCGGTGATGAGCGTCGGCGAGATGGCCAGACCGGCCACGAACGCCACGGCGGCCATGACCCACGGGTCGTCCACGAGCAGGATCGGCAGCAGGCCCACCACGAACACGCCCAGCGCGCGGATGAACCGGGCGCGCAGCGAGATCCGCCACTCCCGCGAGCCGAACCACAGCCCCGACACCATCGACCCGCCCGCGAACGCCGCCAGCAGGAATCCCGAGGCGCCCTTCACGCCGTGCTCCTCGGCGAAGGCGACCATGATCAGGTCCACCGAGCCGAACACCGCGCCGAGCCCGAGGTAGACGCACGCCAGCAGGGCGATGCCGGGGATCAGGATGGGGGTGCCGCCGGCCGTCCTGACCGGTTGCACGGGCGGCTGCGTACGCCGCTGCGCCGCCAGGGCCAGGCAGCCGCCGAGCATGCACACCAGCGCCACCAGCAGCCCCGCGTACGGGTTGATCGCGGTGGCCAGCACCGTGACGAGCGCGGGCCCGGTGACGAAGACGACCTCGTCGGCCACGGACTCGAAGGCGAAGGCGGTGTGCAGCGTCCCGGTGCCGCCGTGGATCGTGGACCAGCGGGCCCGCACCATCGACCCGATGGACAGGGAGGACGCGCCGATCAGCAGGCCGGAGACGTACAGCGTCCACTCGGGCAGGCCGAGCGCGGCGCTGAGCATCAGCGCGGCCATCGCCAGCGCGTTGACCACCGAGAAGGGGGCGATCACCCGGTTCTGGCCGAACCTGTCCACCAGCCGCCCCGACAGCGGCGCCGCGATCGCGAAGGCCACGTTGGTGGTGGCGCCGACCGCGCCGGCGGTGGCGAAGGACCCGGTGGCGGTGGAGATCAGCAGCACGACGCCGATGCCGAGCATGGACATCGGCATCCGGCCGACGAACCCGGCCAGCACGAATCCTTTGACTCCGGGCCCGTTGAACAATCCCCGGTAAGGCCCGACCACGCTGTTTCCCCCTTACTTGGCGCCCCCACGATGGCGCACCGTCTGTCCGGATGGCAAGTGATATTTCCGGTGAGTGGGTTAACGTGTGGCTGATGTCCGGTCTTCCCTCTCTCCGCGCGGTCCTGCTCATGGTCCTCGGCGTGCTCGTGGTCACCGCCGTGGCCGGGGGAGTCGTCGTGCTCATGGGCGATGACCTGGTCAGAACGGCCCAGGAGCCGGTGCGCAGGCCGATCACCCGCGCGGTTCCGGAGGCCGCTCCCCGCCTCGACCAGCTCGTACCCACGACGGCGCCGGTCAAGGATTTCGGCCAGGGCGGGCCGGGCGTCACCGTGACGCCGCCGCGCGTGCTGGCGATCGCGCCCGCCACGGTCTCCCGGCGGACGAGGCTCGCTCTGGGCGCGCTCAAGCACGTGCAGAAGGCCGCCGTCGTGGACGCCGGCGCGGTCAAGGTCGCCGGCACGTCGCTCAACCTGCTGGCCGTCGACCCGGCCGACTTCCGCTCCTGGACGCCCCAGCCCGTCGCCGACCAGCCCGCCGTCTGGAGCGCGCTGGCCAGGGGCGAGCTGGTCGCCGAGGCCGGCACGACGCGCAGGTACGGCATGATCCTCGGCGCGATGTACCAGGTGGACGGCGGCCCGAGACTCCGGGTCGCGGCCTCGGCCACGCTCGGGCTCTCCGGCGTGGACGGCCTGGTCAGCCTGGAAGTGGGCCGGTCGCTCGGCTTCGCGAAGGGCGTCGCGGTGCTGCTGCACGGCAAGCCGGGCACGATCGCCGAGGCCGGCGTGCGGCGGCTGCTCGGCAAGGGCGCGCAGGTCGTCGTGCTCGACGCGGCCAGCCGCACCCAGCGGCAACAGCAGCAGCAACCGCAGCGACAACAACAGCAGCCGGTCACCGTCGGCCGCCCGAACAGCTACCTCGACCTCTACAAGGCCGCCGCCACCCGCTGCCCCGGCCTGTCCTGGACGGTGCTGGCGGCCATCGGCCAGGTCGAGAGCAGCCACGGCCGCAACAACGGCCCCTCCAGCGCGGGCGCCCTGGGGCCGATGCAGTTCATGCCCGCCACCTGGAAGCACTACGGCGTGGACGGCGACGGCGACGGCAAGGCCGACATCTGGAGCCCCTACGACGCGGTGCCCGGCGCCGCCAACTACCTGTGCGCCAACGGCGCGGGCAAGGGCGGCGCGAAGCTGCGCAAGTCGATCTGGTTCTACAACCACTCGTGGGACTACGTGGACAAGGTCATGGGCATCGCCGAGGCGTACGCCCGCACCTACGCCTGAGGCCGCCCGCCGGGCCGGACCGGACGCGGGCAGCAGGTGAGCGGGCACGCGACGGGCTCCGGCTCGTCCATCAGCTCTCTGACCATGCGCACGAACGCCGGATGGGTGCCGGCCGTCGCCGCGCGCTCCATCGGCAGGCCCAGCTCGGCGGCCACCTGCCGGGCCTCGGTGTCGAGGTCGTAGACGACCTCCATGTGGTCGGAGACGAACCCGATCGGCACCAGCACGACCGAGCCGGCGTCCGTCTTGCGTAGGAAGTCGCACACGTCGGGCTCCAGCCACGGCACCTGCGGGGGGCCGCTGCGCGACTGCCACACCAGGTGCCAGGGCTCGTCGCGGCCCAGCGCCTGGTTGACCAGCTCGGCGCTGCGGCGGAGCTGGGACTCGTACAGGCCGCCCGAGGGGCCGGCGGTCTCGGCCATCGACACCGGGATGCTGTGGGCGGTGAACACCAGCCGGGCGTCCTGGCGGCCCAGCCGCTCCAGCGCCTGGCGCGTGTGGTCGGCCATCGCCGCGACGAACCCCGGATGGTCGCCGAAGTGCCGCATCTTGATCAGCTCGGGGCCGCCCTCGACGGAGATCCTGGCGATGTCCTCGTAGTACTGGCGGCAGCTCGAATATCCGGCGAACGCCGAGGTGGCGAAGACGGCGGCCCGGCGCACGCCGTCGGCCGCCATCCGCCGCACGGTGTCCTCGCCGAAGGGGTGCCAGTTGCGGTTGCCCCAGTAGACCGGCACGCCCGCGACCGGGCCCAGCGCCTCGACCAGCTCGCGGTTCTGCCGGTTGATCGGGCTGACGCCGCCGAACCCCTGGTAGTGCTCGGCCACCGCGAGCAGCCGCTCGCGCGGCACGCCACGCCCCCGCACGACGTTCTCCAGGAACGGCAGCACGTCGTCGGGGCCCTCGGGGCCGCCGAACGACAGGACGAGCAGAGCGTCGTAATCAGCCACGTGTCAAGCCTAGTCAGGAGAGCGGGCGGTCCGGCCCGAGGGAGGGTGCGGAGGCGCGGAGCGCGGTGTCGCCCGCGGAGCGCCGGTGACCAGGTAGGTTCGATCGAGTGAGCGCATTCGATGACATTCGTGACTATGTGGCCATTCCCCGGGTCCTCTCCCTGAAGCTCTCGCCTGACGGCTCCCGTCTGATCTCGGCCGTGCAGGCCCTCAATCCGGACGGCAAGTCGTACGGCACCGCGCTCTGGGCGATCCCCCTCGACGGTGAGCCGTACCGTCTGACCCGTTCCGCCAAGGGCGAGACGGCCGCCGTCTTCACCGACGCCGGGGACGTGCTGTTCACCTCCGCGCGCCCCGACACCACCGTCAAGGACGCGACCGACGAGGTGCCCGCGCTGTGGCTGCTGCCGCGCGCCGGCGGCGAGGCCCGCCAGATCGCCACCCGCCCCGGCGGCATCGGCGCCGCGCGCACGGCGGGCGACGTGGTGGTGTTCGCCTCCGACGTGCTCGACGGCGACGAGTCGACCGAGGAGGAGCGGCGCAAGGCCCGCAAGGACGCCGGGACCAGCGCGATCCTGCACGAGGGCTACCCGGTCCGCTACTGGGACCACGACCTCGGCCCGGCCCGCACCCGGCTGTTCACCGGCCGGCTCGGCGCCGACCGCCTGGAGGACGTGCGCGAGCTGACCCCCGACGCGGGCGAGGCGCTGCGCGAGGCCGCCTTCGAGCTCACCCCCGACGGCTCCACCGTGATCGTCACCTGGCGCAGGTACCTGTCCGGCGGCGACAGCCGTACGGACCTGGTCGCCATCGACGTGGCCACCGGCGAGCGGCGCACCCTGCTCACCGACGAGGCGCACGACTTCGGCGGCCCGATCGCCGTCTCGCCCGACGGCACGCGGGTGGCCTGCGCGCGCGAGCGCATCACGAGCAGGGACGTCTCCGTCCGCGTGGAGCTGTGGATCGCCGACCTGGCCACCGGCGAGGGCCGGGCCTACGCCCCCGACCTGTTCCCGATGGACCTCGCCTGGGCCCCCGACTCCTCGGCCCTCTACCTCGTCGCCGACCACCAGGGCCGCCGCCCGGTCTTCCGCGTCCCGCTGGACGGCGAGCACACCAGGCTCACCGGCGACGACGCCGCCTACCTCGGGGTCAACGCCAGCGCCGACGGCGCGTACGTCTACGCCCTGCGCAGCAACATCGCCCTCGCCCCCGCCCCCGCCAGGATCGACGCGGCCACCGGCGAGATCGCCGACCTGCCCTCGCCGGCCCCGCGCCCCGAGGTGCCGGGCACGCTGACCGAGATCTCGACCACCGCCGACGACGGCGCGACCGTGCGCGGCTGGCTCGTGCTGCCCGAGGGCGCCTCGGCCGACAACCCGGCGCCGTTCCTGCTGTGGATCCACGGCGGCCCGGTCGCGTCCTGGAACGACTGGCAGTGGCGCTGGCAGTCGTGGATCATGGCGCAGCGCGGGTACGCCGTCCTCATGCCCGACCCCTGCCTGTCCACCGGCTACGGCCAGGAGATGATCGACCGCGGCTGGGGCGCCTGGGGCCCGCGCACCCAGGCCGACCTCGACGCCATCGTGGACGTCGCCCTGGCCAGGGACGACATCGACGACGAGCGCGTGGCGGCGATGGGCGGCTCGTTCGGCGGCTACATGGCCAACTGGCTGGCCGGGCACACCGACCGCTACCAGGCCATCGTCACCCACGCCGCGCTGTGGAACCTCGACCAGTTCGCCGGCACCACCGACTCCTCGCTGTACTGGCAGCGCGAGTTCGGCGAGCCCGGCTCGGAGCGCTACGACCAGCTCTCGCCGCACCTCGGGCTCGGCAAGATCACCACCCCGATGCTCGTCATCCACGGTGACAAGGACTACCGGGTGCCGATCGGCGAGTCCCTGCGCCTGTGGTGGGACCTGCAGCGCACCGACGTCGAGTCGAAGTTCCTGTACTTCCCCGACGAGAACCACTGGATCCTCAAGCCGGGCAACATCGTCGCCTGGTACGAGACCGTGCTCGCCTTCCTCGCCCAGCACGTGCTCGGCGAGGAGTGGAAGCGCCCGGACTCGGTGGCCTGATGACCGACTTCCTGCGGCTGGCCGAGGACGTCGCCCGCGAGGCCGGGGACATGCTCCTGGCCAAGCGGCCCACGATGTCGGAGGACGTCGAGACCAAGTCCAGCCCCACGGACGTCGTCACCATCCTGGACAAGGCGTCGGAGGAGCTGATCCGCGAGCGGGTCCTGGCGGTCCGTCCGGACGACCGGTTCCTGGGCGAGGAGGGCGGCGAGGCGCCGGGCGCGTCCGACGTGCGGTGGATCGTCGATCCCGTCGACGGCACCGTCAACTTCCTGTACGGCCTGCCCGACTGGGCGGTGTCCATCGCCGTCGAGGTCGCCGGGCGAATCGTGGCGGGGGTCGTCAACGTGCCGGCGCGGGGCGAGGTGTTCAGCGCCGCGCTCGGCGAGGGAGCCTGGCTGGGCGGCGCGCGGCTGCGCTGCAACAGCGGGGTGCCGCTGGCCCGGGCGCTGGTCGCGACCGGGTTCGGCTACTCGGCGCCGCGCCGCGAGGTGCAGGGACGGGTCGTGGCGGCGGTGCTGCCGCGGGTGCGCGACATCCGGCGCGGCGGCTCGTGCGCCATCGACCTGTGCTCGGTGGCGGCGGGCCGGGTGGACGCGTACTACGAGCGCGGCACCAACGCGTGGGACCACGCCGCGGCAGGGCTGGTGGCGACCGAGGCGGGCGCCCGGCTCGGCGGCCTGCACGGCCGGCCGGTCGGCCCGGAGTTCGCGCTGTGCGCGGCTCCCGGCCTGTTCGAGGAGCTGCACGACCTGCTCGTGCCGCTGGACCCCGAACGCGACTCCTGACCGGGCCGCGGGCATGACAGGACGGCCGGGGCCCGGCGGGCCCCGGCCGTCGCACGCGTATGTCTAGCGCGGCAGCGGGACGCCGTGATCGTCGGCCAGGCGGCGCAGGTCCTCGATCTCGGCGGTGAGGGTGTCGGCGAGGTAGTCGTCGCCGGTGCTGCGGGCCTCGGAGAGGCTCTTGTAAGCCTGGTCGAGGCGGCGTTCGATCGTGGTGGTGAACTCGCCCATCTCACCTACTCTCTCAGGGGTTCGATCCGTGCGGGGCGAAGGGAACCATTGCCACTGGATGTCCGGGCAATGGGTGTCCCGACGGCATACCCCGGGTTATCGCCCTCTGAAACATGAATTTGTGCGGCCCCTGCCCGGCACACCCCTGGACATGCCTTACCGTGCGCTTATCGAGCCTGTAGGCAGAATGAGACACCGGAACCGGAAAGAGGGTGTACCAGGCGTGCGAGTGCTGGTTGTCGAGGATGAGCGGGTGCTCGCCGACGCGATCGCGACCGGGCTGCGGCGTGAGGCCATGGCCGTCGACGTCGCTTACGACGGCGGCGGCGCCCTTGAGCGCACCTCCTACATCGACTACGACGTGATCGTGCTCGACCGCGACCTGCCGGTCGTGCACGGCGACGAGGTGTGCCGCCGGCTGGTCGAGCAGCGCTCGGCCTCGCGGATCCTCATGCTGACCGCCTCCGGCGACGTGGACGACAAGGTGGAGGGGCTCGGCCTCGGGGCCGACGACTACCTGGCCAAGCCGTTCGTGTTCATCGAGCTGGTGGCCCGGGTGCGCGCGCTCGGCCGGCGTTCGGCGCCCGCCCTGCCGCCCGTGCTGGAGCGGGCCGGGATCCGCCTCGACCCGGGCAAGCGGCTGGTCGAGCGCGACGGCAAGGAGATCGTGCTCACCAAGAAGGAGTTCGCGGTCCTGGAGGAGCTGATGCGCGCCGAGGGCGCGGTGGTCAGCCAGGAGGACCTGCTGGACAAGGCGTGGGACGAGAACATCGACCCGTTCACCAACGTCGTCCGGGTGACCATGATGACGCTGCGGAAGAAGCTGGGCGAGCCTCAGGTGATCGAGACCGTGCCCGGGGTTGGGTACAAGTTGTGAGCGAACGGCCAGAGCGCGGGGCGGGGCCGACGCATCCGATGATCAGCCCCCATTCGGCCAGGAAGGCGACGCGCGTGCAGGAGGCGCCACCCCCGAGCGGGCCGCCGGCCTGGGACGGCCCGCCCCCGCCCGGCTCCGAGACGCCCGCCCGCAGCACCCTGGAACGGGTCAGGGGGTTGCCGGCCAAGGTGAGCATCCGGTGGCGGCTCACGCTCACCTACAGCGCTCTGGTGTTCGCCGCCGCGGCCGTGCTGCTGTTCGTCGTCTACTCGATCGTCGGCAAATCGATCGAGAACGCCTGGCCCGACCTGATCACCGACGACCTCGACCCGCTCGACGCCGCCATCATGCAGAACCGGTGGACCCTGGCCAAGGGGCGGGCCGTCAGCAGCGCGCGCGACGCGCTGTTCACCAGCTCCTTCATGGCGCTGGCCGGGGTCGGCATCCTCGCGCTCATCATCGGCTACTTCGTGGCCGACCGGGCGCTGCGGCCGGTCACCCAGATGACCAGCGCGGCCCGCAAGCTCTCGGAGAGCACGCTCGCCCACCAGCGCATCGCCCTGCGCGGCCCCAACGACGAGCTGAAGGAGCTGGCCGACACCTTCGACGCCATGCTCACCCGGCTCAACATCGCCTTCGACACCCAGCGCAGATTCGTGGCCAACGCCTCCCACGAATTGCGCACGCCGTTGACGATTAACCGGACGGTCCTGGAGATCGCGTTGTCGGATCCGGAGGCGTCCGAGGACCTCAAAGCGCTCGGCCGCACGCTGCTGGAAGTCAACGCGCGTAACGAGAAGCTCATCGAGGGACTGCTGTTGCTCGCCAGGAGCGAACGAGAACTCGCGGTGCGCAAACCGCTCGACGTTCAGGAAGTCGCGCAGACGGCGGTGGAACAGCTCGCGCCCTTCGCCGCCGAACACGGCGTGACCGTTGTGGCCGAACTGGTCAGCGCGCCTACCGTGGGCGACCCGGTGCTTCTGGAGCGGTCGGTCAGCAACCTGCTGGAGAACGCCGTGAAGTACAACCTTCCTGAAAACGGAAAAGTCTGGATCCGGACGGGAATGGCAGACGGGGGGCTGGTTGTTCAGGTGGCCAACACGGGGCAGCACGTCCCGGCGTACGAGGTGAACAGCCTGTTCGAGCCGTTCAGGAGGCTCCACGCCGACCGCGTGGAATCGGCCAAGGGATCGGGTCTGGGGCTGTCCATCGTCCGTGCGGTGGTGCAGGCACACGGTGGAAACGTGACCGCGGTGCCGCGTGATGGCGGAGGACTTGTGGTGACGATTCGGCTTCCGACGCGTTGACCGAGCGTCCTTGAGTGGTCCATGGGGCGCCGACGGGTGACGTTCAGGGGTGTTCGTCCGCGTGTTGATGTAGTGGGGGCGTCTCGTTCTCGCCGTACATGTGGTTGGATGTGCCGTCGAACACGGTCGTGCATGACGCCAAGGCTGTGGGTTTCGCCATATTTGGCTAACCATTGCCGTCGGCAGCAGGCCCTGTCGTGTTGGGAGGTTCGTTGTCCGTTCGCGCGGGGTACCGATGGAAAATCTCCCCGACGGAACGGGCACAAGATGGGCCTCCCGGACGTTAGAAGACGCGCGATGAGCGCGAAGACATATAGATGAGGGGGATGGAGTAAGCACAATGGCTACCGACTACGACAGCCCGCGAAAGACAGACGACGACCTGGGGGAGGACAGCCTCCAAGAACTCCAGGCACGGCGTACCGACAAGTCGTCCGGCAGCATCGACATCGACGAGACCGACCTCGCCGAGTCGCTGGAGCTGCCCGGCGCGGATCTGTCGAACGAAGAGCTCTCCCTGCGGGTGATTCCCCGTCAGGCCGACGAGTTCACCTGCTCGCGCTGCTTCCTGGTGCACCACCGCAGCCAGCTGGCCTCCGAGAAGAACGGCCAGCAGATCTGCCGGGAGTGCGCCGCCTGACCGCTGGAGCGAAGGAGCTCAGGGTGAGGGACCCAAGGCACGACCGAGCCCGCCTACCCTGAGCGGTCGCGACCAAGAGGACGGAGGCATCGCGTTGGCCGAGCCCGAGAAGGACAAGCAACAGACGGACGACGGGATCGCCGACCCCGACAAGGAGGTCGGCGAGCTCGTTGTGCGGCTCACCGCGCCCGGTGAGCTGGAGCCGGCCGAGCGGCGCAGACTGCTCGGCCGACTAGCCAGGTCCCTGGCCGCAGGGGCGAAGAAGGCCCGCGAGAGCGGCGCCGGCCGCGGCCGCTGGCTGGCCGACGTCTTCCTCAACATCGCGCCCCGCATCCCCATCCGTGACCTGTCGACGCTGTCCGAGCATCATCACGGCCTCACCGGCGAGGAGCTCGCCGACGACCTGGTGCGCACCGCCCAGAAGGCCACGATGACGGTCGGAGCCATCGGCGGAGCACTGGCGGCGGCCCAGTTCGCCGCACCACCCCTCCTGCTCTCCGCGCCCGCGCAGCTCGTCGCGGAGACTATCGTCGTCGCCGCGATCGAGGTCAAGCTCCTGGCCGAGCTGCACGAGGTCTACGGCGTCCGCGTCCAGGGCAACGGCACGCAGCGCGCCTTCGCCTTCGCCTCCGCCTGGGCCAAGCAGCGCGGGATCGACCCCCTCGCCCCCGCGTCCGTCTCGCTCGCGCTCGGAGCCGCGTCGAAGGCCGCTCTTCGCAACCGTCTCATGCGCACGCTCGGGCGCCATCTGACCACGTTCGGCCCCTTCCTCACCGGAGCCGTCGCCGGCGGCGCGCTCAACCGCGGCGCGACCGGCAAGCTCGGCAAGGCCATCCGCGCCGACCTGCGCCTCAAGGGCCCGTCGTTGCCGCCGCCCGACCCTCGTGACGAGCTGACGCCGTAGCCAGGCGGCCGCGAGGTCAGACGTCCCGGCTGTCCACCACGCGCTTGAGCTTGCCCACCGACCGCTCCAGCGTCTCGGGGTCCACCACCTCGACCTCGACGCTCACGCCGACGCCCGCCTTGACCGCGTGCCGCAGCGCGCGCCCGGCCTCCTCGCGGCCGGTCGCGCCCGGCCGCGCCTCGACCCTGACGGTGAGCACGTCGAGCCGGTCCGGCCGGGTCAGGTGCAGCTGGAAGTGCGGCGACAGGCCGGGCACGCGCAGCACGAGCTCCTCGATCTGGGTCGGGAACACGTTCACGCCGCGCAGGATGATCATGTCGTCGGTGCGGCCGGTGACCTTCTCCATGCGGCGGAAGGCGGGCCTGGCCGTGCCGGGCAGCAACCGGGTCAGGTCGCGGGTCCGGTAGCGGATGACCGGCATGGCCTCCTTGGTGAGGCTGGTGAACACCAGCTCGCCGCCGTCGGGGGCGGGCTCGCCGGTGAACGGGTCGACGGTCTCGGGATAGAAGTGGTCCTCCCAGACGTGCAGGCCGTCCTTGGTCTCGACGCACTCGTTGGCCACGCCGGGGCCCATGACCTCCGACAGCCCGTAGATGTCGACGGCGTGCAGGTCGAAGCGCTCCTCGATCTCGGCGCGCATGCGCTCGGTCCAGGGCTCGGCGCCGAAGATGCCGATCTCCAGCGAGCTCTCGCGCGGGTCGAGGCCCTGGGCGGCGAACTCGTCGAGCAGCGCCAGCAGGTACGACGGCGTGACCATGATGACCCTGGGCCGCAGGTCGGTGATGAGCTGGACCTGCCGGGCCGTCATGCCGCCGGAGACCGGCACCACCGTGCAGCCCAGCCGCTCGGCCCCGTAGTGGGCGCCGAGACCGCCGGTGAACAGCCCGTAGCCGTACGCCACGTGCACCACGTCGCCTGGACGCCCGCCGGACGCCCGGATCGACCGGGCCATCACCTGCGCCCAGACGTCGAGGTCGGCCTTGGTGTACCCGACGACCGTGGGCTTGCCCGTCGTGCCCGAGGAGGCGTGGACGCGCGCCACCCGCTCGCGCGGCACGGCGAACATGCCGAACGGGTACGACTCGCGCAGGTCCTCCTTGGTGGTGAACGGGAAGAGCGCGAGGTCGTCCAGGCTCCGGCAGTCGCCGGGACGGACGCCGTGCTCGTCGAACTTGCGCCGGTAGAGCGGCACGTTGTCGTAGGCGTGGGACAGCGTCCAGCGCAGGCGCTGCAGTTGCAGGGCCATGAGCTCGTCCCTGGAGACGCGCTCGACCGGGTCGAGCTCCTCGGGGGACGGCGGCGGGAAGGGCCTCATCTCAGCTCCCTGCTGCGCCCGCGGAACTCCGCGACCACCCGGCCGCCGGCCCCGCGCACGGTGATGTCGTAGATGCCGCTGCGGCCGTAGGTGGTGCGCTCGGCCGCCTCGGCCACCAGCACGTCGCCCTCGTGGGCGGGGGCGACGAAGGTGATCTCGGCCCCGGCCGCCACGGTCACCGGGCCCCGGGTGTTGCACGCGCAGGCGAAGGCGGTGTCGGCCAGGAGGAAGACGTAGCCGCCGTGGCAGATGGCGTGTCCGTTGATCATCTGGCCGGTCACGGCCATCCGGCACACCGCGCGCCCCTCGGCCAGCTCCACCAGCTCGATGCCCAGGGCGGCGGAGGCGGTGTCGGCGTCCAGCATGCGACGCGCGCTCTCCAACTGGTCTCCCTTGCTTACTGACCGAATGTTCGGTAAACACTTCCCCGTCCTGCCGAGCACTGTCAAGGGAGGGCCGGCGCAGCGCAGCTGCAAGGGCCGTCTGTGGGGTATGTCCTGGTTCGTCAGCGGGTCGGCCTCAGCGCGTGAGGAGAGACGATGATCAAGCCGTTCGCCTCGTCGGCGGATCTCGGTGAGAAGCGGCAGTCCCTTGAGGTGCTGGCGGAAGGCGTCTACGCGCTCACCGCCGAGGGCGACCCCAACGTGGGCGCGATCGAGGGCGAGGACTTCCTGGTCTGCTTCGAGGCCCTGGCCACGCCCACGGCCGCCGGCGACTGGCTGGCCAGGCTGCGCGAGCACACCGGCAAACCGGTCAGGTACCTCGTGCTCTCGCACTACCACGCGGTCCGCGTGCTGGGCGCCTCGGCGTTCGGCGCGGACGTCGTCGTGGCCCACGACAAGACCCGCGAGCTGATCGCCGAGCGCGGCGAGCAGGACTGGGCCAGCGAGTACGCCCGCATGCCCCGCCTGTTCAAGGATCCCGGCTCGATCCCCGGCCTGACCTGGCCCACCGCCACCTTCAGCGACACCTTCACCATCGACCTCGGCGGCGGCAGGGGCGACCTGGTGCTGGCCCACTGCGGACGCGGCCACACCGAGGGCGACCTGGTGGCCTGGCTGCCCGACCGGCGCATCCTGTTCGCCGGCGACCTGGTCGAGTCGCAGGCCGCGCTCTACACCGGCGACGCCTTCCACCGCGAATGGGCCTCCGGCACGCTCGACCGCGTCGCCTCGTTCGGGGCCGAGACGCTGGTCGGCGGCAGGGGAGCGGTGGCCCACGGCAAGGCCGAGGTCGAGGCGGCCATCGCCCAGAGCCGCGACTTCCTCACCGTGATGCTGCGCGAGGTCGGCGCGGCGAGCGGGCTGAAGGAGGCGTTCGAGCGCACCCACCGGGCCCTGCGGCCGCGCTACGGCGGCTGGCCCATCTTCGAGCACTGCCTGCCCTTCAACGTCTCCCGCCTCTGGGACGAGCTCCACGGCGTCGAACGGCCGCGCGTCTGGACCGCCGAGCGCGACCGCGAAGTGTGGGACGAGCTCCAGTCATGAGGCCCGCGGAGTCCGTGCCGCAGGTCATCGTCGTCGGCGCGGGACCGGTCGGCCAGACCGCCGCGTTGCTGCTGGCCCGCTGGGGCATCCGGGTGCTGGTGCTGGACCGGAGGCAGGCCCGCGACGGCGGCGGCTCGAAGTCGATCTGCCAGCAGCGCGACGTGCTCGACATCTGGGCCGCGGTGGGCGCGGGCCGGGTGGCGGAGGAGGGGCTGGCCTGGACCACCGCCCGCACGTACTACCGCGACCGCGAGCTGTTCTCCTGGTCCTTCGACGGCCAGGGCCCGCTGCCGCCGTGCGTGAACATCTCCCAGGCCCGCACCGAGCAGCTGCTCGACGAGGTCATCGCCGACCAGCCGCTCATCGAGGTGCGCTGGGGCCACGAGGTCACCGGGCTGGTCCAGGACCCGGCGGGGGTGGAGGTCCAGTGCGGGCAGCGGCTGCTGCGCGCCCCCTACGTGCTGGTCTGCGCGGGCGCGCGGGCCCAGCAGGTACGCCGGTCGCTCGGCGTCTCCTTCGACGGCGAGGCGTTCGACGACCAGTTCCTGATCTGCGACATCCGGGCGGATCTGCCCGGCTGGGAGAACGAGCGGCGCTTCTACTTCGACCCCGTGTGGAACCCGGGCCGGCAGGTCCTCATCCATCCCTGCCCCAACGGGACGTACCGGATCGACTGGCAGATCGCGCCGGACTTCATCCCAACAAGAGACGATATTTCGCAGAAAATCCAGCAAATCATCGGGGATCGGCCGTACGAGCTGATCTGGCACAGCACGTACCGGTTCCACTCGCGCATCGCCTCGCGCATGCGGGTCGGACGGGTGCTGCTGGCCGGCGACTGCGCCCATCTGGTGGCGCCCTTCGGGGCCCGGGGGCTCAACTCCGGCGTGCCCGACGCCGAGAACGCGGCCTGGAAGCTCGCCTTCGCGCTCAACGGCTGGGCCGGGCCCGAGCTGCTGGAGTCGTACCACGCCGAGCGGCACGCGGCGGCGCGGGAGAACCTGGAGGTGACCGCCGCCACCATGCGCTTCCTCGCGCCGCGGACGGACCGGGACCGGGCCAGGCGGCGGGAGGTGCTGGAGGCCGGCCTGGTCGCCGAGGTGGACTCCGGGCGCTTCGCCGAGCCCTACTGGTACGTGGACTCGCCGCTCACCACGCCCGAGCCGGGCCGGCCGTTCGGGGGGCGTCCGCCGAAGGGCGCGCTGTGCGATCCGGCCCCCGGAGTGATCCTGCCGGACGTGCCGCTGGCGAAGGGCAGACTGCGCGAGTTCTGCCGGGACGGTTTCCTCATTCTGTTGGGTGATATGTGCGATTCGAGTTTGTTTGTGCAGGTCCTGGGCAAGGTCATTACGGCACCGCTCGCCGTCCGCGAGCTCACGGAGATGGATGCGACCGGCTCGCTCGCCGAAAGACTCGGTGCGCGGCCGGATGAAGCATGGGTGATCAGGCCAGATGCCCACATCGCCGCGATCATTCCCCGCGGGGGGCCGGACGAGGTCGCGGCCGCCGTGAGCCGCGCCTGCGGCTCTCCTCGACCTGAGCCCTAGGAGGACTGCGTGACCGGCCGTAGCTCGTTTCTGATCGTCGCGAACCGCTTGCCGGTCGATCGCACGATCGAGCCAGACGGAACGGCCTCGTGGCGCAGGAGCCCGGGGGGGCTCGTGACGGCCATAGCGCCCGTGATGAAGCGCCGCCACGGCGCCTGGGCCGGTTGGCACGGCGCGCCGGACGAGAAGCTCGAACCGTTCGAGCAGGACGGCATGAGCCTCATCCCCATCCCGCTGTCGGCCCGCGAGGTCGAGCTCTACTACGAGGGTTTCTCCAACGCCACGCTGTGGCCGCTCTACCACGACGTGGTGGCGCCGCCGGTGTTCGAGCGGGAGATGTGGGAGACCTACCGTTCGGTCAACGAGCGCTTCGCCGCGGCCGCCGAGGACCGCCACGGCACCCCGTCACAGGTCATGCGGGCCTGCAACACCACCTTCCAGATGTACG
>NZ_JBSGCE010000038.1:0-106177 GCF_053601695.1 Nonomuraea sp. NPDC004702 | reverse complement strand
CGGGGGCGGGGGGGGGGGGGGGGGGGGTGTGCCGCCGCCGGCCCCCCCCGCGGCCGGTCGAGGACCGGCCGCGCGCCCCAGGTCGGTTCGCCGGCGTGACAGCGGCGGGCCGGGGGCGGTCGGGCTGCTGTGTCGTCGCCGGGATTCAGCGAAGCCGGTCCAGCACCGTTCGCAGCACGGGGGCGAACGCGTCGGGGGCATCGGCGAAGCCCGTGTGGTCGCCGGGGAACAGGACGGGGTCGAGCCCGAGCGCCTGCCCCAGGGCCCGGGAGGCGCGGTCGCACAGCTGCCCGGCCGACTCCTCGCCGATGCCGATCACCAGACCGGGCGTCGCGCGCAGCCGGTCCAGGTCGGGCGCCCAATGCGTGGTGGCGTGCAGCTCGTGGGCGAACCAGCGGCGCTCGTCGGCGACGTCCCGCGGGTCGCGCGGGCCGCCGAACATCATCTCCAGCGCGCCGTCCGGCACCGTGATGCCGGCCTGGCCCATGACCCCCGCCCAGGCCCCGACGACGTCGCCGCTCAGGTAGGCGGCGATGAGCTCGTCGGTCTGGCGGTGCAGCTCGTCGCGGTCCGGCAGCAGCTCGACCAGCGGCGGTTCGTGGGCGACGACGCCGCGCAACTGATCGGGACGGGCCTGCGCCAGGGCCAGCGCGGTGACGGCCCCGCCGCTGGAGCCGAAGACGACGGCCGGACCGGCGTCCACGTGGGCCAGCAGGCGGGACAGGTCGTCGGCGCGCAGCCGCGGCGTGGAGTCCTGGGCGGGGTCGTCCAGCGGGCTGTGCCTGATGCCGCGCGGGTCGGTGGTCAGCACCGTGTGGTCGCCGGCGATCAGGTCGGCCAGCGCGGCGAAGGAGCCGGCGTCCATCGGCGCGCCGACGAGCGCGACGAGCGGGCCCTGGCCGCGTACCTCGAAGTGCAGGCGGGCGCCCGGGACGTCGAGCGTGGAGACGGTCGTGGAGACGGTCGCGGTCATGATGTCCTCCTGGAAGCGACGGCCCTGACGCGGGCCGCCGGATGGTCGGCCGCGGCCGCGGTCGTGCCGACCGCGTCCAGCAGCGGTGGTGCGGCGATGGCCACGAGCAGCGCCAGGGCCGCCGGGATCACCAGGGCGAGGGGCAGCGACGCCGTCGTGGCGACGTACCCGATGAGGGCGGGGCCGACGAGGCCGCCGCCGTAGCTGACGGTGGTCACCGCGGACAGGCCGCGCGCGGCCCCGCCCACGGTGCCGAGCAGGCTGGCCACGACCGGCCAGACCACGGCCACGCCCGCGCCGGACAGCGCCCAACCGGCCATGGCGCAGCCCAGCCGGACGGCCGCTCCCACGGGCAGGACGCCCGCGAGCAGGACGAGCCCGTAACCGGCGGTGGCGGTCGCGCCGGCCAGCCGGATCGTGACGCGGACGCCGAGCCGCGTCCTGACGGCGTCGCCGGCGAACCGGACGAGCGTCATCGCCACGAAGAAGACGGTGTAGACGAGCGACCCGGTGGCCGGGTCGGCGCCCAGGACGCGGGTCGCGTGCACCCCGGCCCAGTCGGTGGCGGCGCCCTCGGCGACGAACGCGGCGGCGCCGATCACGCCCAGCATGGCCAGCACCCCCGGCCTGAGCCGAGCCACCCCCCGCCCCTCCGCTCCGCCCACCCCGCCCGCACCCCCGCCGACGGCTCCGCCCGCGCTCCCGTGGGCGGCCTCGACGGTGGTCCTGGCAGCGCCCCCGACGGTGGTCCCGGTGGTGGTTCCGGCCGTGGCCCGGGTGGGGGCCATGGCGGCGCCCCCGACGGCGGCCATGGCGGCGGTCAGCGCCGTCGCGCCCACCAGCATCAGCACCCGCACGTCGGCCCCAGCACGCAGGGCCGCCGTGACGAGCGCGCCGCCCGCCACCGCGCCGAGCGTCCATGTGCCGTGCACCGTGGCCATGATCGGCCGCCCGAGCCCCCGCTCGACGGCCACCGCCTGGACGCTCAGGGCCACGTTCAGCAGACCGAAGAGCACCCCGAGCAGAGCGGCCGAGACCATCAGCGGCCCGGGACCGGCCGCCAGCGCCGGGCTGGCCAGCGCCAGCGCCGCCGCCGGTGCGCAGACCCGCAGCAGCCCGCCCCCGGACCACCGGTCGCACAGCCGTCCGGCCACCGGCATGGCCACGAGGGAGCCGGCGGCCAGCACCATGAGCAGCGCGCCGAGCCCGCCGGGCCCGAGCCCGAGGCGCGCGTCGGTGGCGGGCAGCGTGGCGGCCCACACCGCGTTCATGACGCCCGTCAGCCCGTAGCACAGCGTGATCGTTCCTCGTCCGGCCATGTCCTGATCCTTGCGGTGACGCGGCGTCCGGGTCCAACACCTGTTCGAACGCGATTCACGCGCCTGCTGTGTGAATCAGGTAGGAAGGTGACATGCCGGACGACGTGGAGATCCGCCTGCTGCGCCACTACGTGGCCGTCGCCGAGGAGTTGCACTTCAGCAGAGCCGCCCAGCGCCTGTACGTGGCGCAGCAGGCGCTCAGCCGCGACGTCCGCAAGCTGGAGGACCGGGTGGGCCGCCGGCTCCTGGAGCGCACCACCCGCAAGGTCGCCCTCACCCCGGAGGGACGCCTGCTGCTGACCCGGGCGCGGGAGATCCTCGCCCTGTACGACGCCACCATGCTGGACCTGCGCGGCCGGCCCAGGTCGCTGACGGTCGACGTCGTCGGCGCCGGTCTGACCCCTGCCCTGGTGCTGGCCGCGGCCCGCGCCCACGCGCCGGGGGTGGAGTTCTTCGCCCGCTTCCACAGCGGCACCGAAGCGGCTCCGCCCCTGCTGGCCGACGGCCGCCTGGACGTCACCTTCGGCCGCAGCCCCGAACCGCCCGGCCCCGGAACGCTCGGCCCCGGAACGCTCAGCTCCGGAACGCTCGGCTCCGAAGCACTCGGCTCAGGAACGCCCGGCCTCGGAGCGTCCGGCCTCGGAGCGTCCGGCCTCGGAGCGTCCGGGCTCGGAGCGCCCGGCGTCAGAGCGCCGGGCCTGGGAGCGTCCGGCCGTGTGCGGTGGCGGCCGGTACGCCACGAGCGCATCGCGGTGCTGCTGCCCGAGCGTCACCCGCTGGCCCGGCTGCCCGCGATCCCTCTGGAGTCGTTGCGCGGCGCGAGCCCATGCATCCGCGCCGGCGACCACGCCACGCCCGGCTGGGAGCACGCCGTCCTGCAGTTGCTGGCCCCCTTCGGCGTCGACGCCGCCCTGGCTCACCCGCACGTGCGCGGCGGCGACGAGCTGGCCCAGCACCTCCGCGACCGCGACGCGCCCATCCTCACGCTCACCACGCAGCCCGACATCCCGGGGGCGGTCCTGCGCCCGCTCGTGGACCCGGTCGCCATGTTCCCCTGGACGATGATCTGGCGCGCCGACGACGACCATCCCGGCCTGCGCGCCCTCCACCAGGCCGTGGACGAGCTGGCCGCCGCCCACGACTGGCTCGGCGTCCCGGACGGCGCGTGGTTCCCCGGACCCGAGGCCGGGCCGGCCCGTCAGAAGGCATAGCCGTCAGAAGGCGTAGCTGGCAGAAGGCGCTGTCGTCAGAAGGCGTAGCGGATGCGGCAGTAGGGGAGCCTGGCGGCGATCAGCCCGGTCAGGGCGGCGACGTAGCGGCCCTTGTGTCCGTTGCGGTAGCGGACGTTCCAGCCGCCCGTCTCCGACCGTTTGGCCTGCTGCAGCTCGGGCCGCCACAACACCTCCTCGGCCTTCGGATGCCAGCCCAGGTTGACCTGGTGGAGCCGGTCGTTGTGGGTCAGGAAGATCACCTCGGCGGCGAGCTGGGCGCGGGCCTCGGGCGACAGCGCGTCGTCGAGCCGCTCCAGCAGCTCGGCCCAGTCCTCCAGCCAGCCGTCCCGGACCACCACCGGGCTCAGGTTGACGTGCACCTCGTAACCGGCCGCGACGAAGTCGTTGATCGCGTCGATGCGCTCGGCGACCGGCGAGGTGCGGATGTCCAGGAGCTTGGAGTCGGCGGCGGGCATGAGGCTGAACCGCACCCGCGTACGCCCGCGCGGGTCCCACCCGAGCAGGTCGCGGTTGACGTACTTGGTGGCGAAGCTGGCCTTGGCGTTGGGCAGGTCGCGGAAGAGCTCGACCAGGTCCCGGACGTTGTCGCAGATCGTGGCGTCGAGCGAGCAGTCGGAGTTCTCGCCGATGTCGTACACCCACAGGCGGGGATCGACCTGGTCGGGCCGGGGTTTGACGCCCTGGCGGGAGGCGTGCCGCCGCAGGTAGCCGGTGATCTGGTCGATGTTGGCGAACACCGTGATCGGGTTGCTGTAACCCTTGCGGCGGGGCACGTAGCAGTAGGCGCACGCCATCGCGCAGCCGTTGGCCGTGGAGGGCGCGATGAAGTCGGCCGAGCGGCCGTTGGGACGGGCGGTCAGCGACTTCTTGACGCCGAGCACGAGCGCCTCGGTCTTGATCCGCACCCAGCGGGCCACGTTCGCCTCGTCGCCGTACAGCTCGGGGATGCGGTGGTGGCTCTCGACCTCGACGATCTCGGCGGCGGGGAACCTGGCGAGGACCTCGCGCCCGCGCGGCAGCGCGGCGGCCGCGGGCTCGGCGTAGATCCGCCGGACGTCGAGAAGGCCGGTCACGGCCGCTCCGGCTGTTCCATGGGGCAACAATATGCGGTCCGCGACGCGAGTTGCCAGGTCAGCACGGGTGCGCCGCAGCTTCGGCAGTGCTCGCGCCGGTACACCCAGCGCTCGGAGGGGGCGTCCGGGTCGCTCACCACCTGCCCGGCGTCCCGGCCGAGAGCGAGATACCGGACCGCCGTGTCCCACAGCCGCCCGGCGGCCTCGGCGCAGACGCCGCGGGCGTTCGGATGCAGGCCGACGAGGAACAGCAGCTCGGCCCGCCACGCGTTCCCGATGCCCGACCACACCCTCTGGTCCAGCACGGCCGCGCCCACCGGCCCGCCGAACGCGGTCAGCCGGGCCACGGCCTGCTCCGGCACGGCGTCCGCGCGCAGCGGATCGGGCCCGAGCGAGTCCCGCAACGCCGTCACCTGCCCGCGGGTCAGCGCCTCGCACCGCGAAGGCGCGATCAGGTCGTAGGCCACCTCGCCGGTCGCCAGCCGCAACCGGGTGCCGGGCCGCGGCGACGTCCCCGGATCGTCGTACCGCAGGAAGACGCCCCGCATGCCCAGGTGGACGTGCACGGTCGGCGCGTCCGCGAAGTGGTACAGCAGGTGCTTGCCGACCGCCTCCACCTCCGTCAGCACCCGCCCGTCCCACGGCCGCGCGTCGAACCGCCCCTGCGGCCCGGCGGCGAGCACCGTCCGCCCGGCCAGGTCCGCGTGCTGCCCGGCGGCGTGCCGGTGGATGAGATGTCCTTCGGGCATGCCCGGGCCCATACCCCGTGAGCTGCGCCGACGCGCCGCGCGCGGCCGGTCCACTGAGTGGACCGAACGTTGCCCGCCGCCCTTCCACCCCAACAGCATGGACGCAGTGTAAGTGATCGCTCACGCAGGGCGACGATCGCTCGGGCGATCAGACCGTCCCACGGAAGGACGAGCACGATGAACGACAGAACAGCGAGAGCCCTTTCCCGGGCCCTCATCGCGACGGTGGTGGCGGGGGCGGCGGTGACGGCGTCCGGCGCGGCCCATGCGTCCGGCGTGCGGGCCGCGGCCGAACCGACGTGCGGGAGCTGGGTCTCCAGCGCCGTCTTCCCCGGCCTGTCGGCCCGGGCCTGCATCTGGGGCACCGGCGCCTCCTGGAAGCAGGCCCAGACCGAGGTCTTCAACGGCACGGGTTTCGCGGTGGAGGTCGAGACCCTGACCGCCACGCTCGACCCGCTCCCCGGCAACGCCCGGTGCACCGCCATCCACCTCCAGAACGGGCAGACCGCGTTCTGCGGCACGCGGAGCGTCCCCGACAACAACCCCTTCCAGTTCGACCGGGCCGTGGGCTCCGTCCAGGTCACCGACCTGGTCCACCGGGAGCAGTTCGCCTTCGCGTCCCCCTTCGTCGGCTGAGCGGGAAAGGGTGGTGAAGCCTTGACCGGTCCCGCGGAGGAGCCGGAGCAGGTCCGCCTGGTCCGCACCGCCGATCTGGCGGATCTGCGCTTCGGTTTTCCCGGCCTGTCGTTCAAGCGCCCGGCGGCCGGCCGGATCCTGGTCAGGACCGTGCCGGAGCGCGAGGGGCTGATCGTCGTCACGTTCGCCGCGCAGCACATCGTGGAGCAGGCGTTCTTCGAATCGGCCGGGGCCGGGCTGCCCGATCCCGTCCCGGTGCGGCCCCGTCCGGCGCCTCCCGTCGTCTCCCGGATCAGCGGACGCACCACGCTGGTCTTCGTCGTGGGGCCCGAGGACGAGGTGCCGTACACCGCCGAGGGCCTGCTGGCGGCCATGAGACGGCTGCCGCTGCGCACGGTGGGCGACGAGGGCCCGGCCGACCCGCTGCGCGACCCGGCGGGGGATCCGCGGACCGCGATCGAGCTGCCGTACCGGCTGCTGCTGTCACCACCCCCCGACGTGCGCTGGACCCACCGCACGGCCCCCGCCGACGACGCGGACCGGGTGGAGCTGTGGCACACGCGGGTGCGCGACACGCGGGCCAGGGCCGTGTGGACCAGGGACTTCCCCGGCGACACGCCGGTCGATCCGCCGCCCGACCCGCTTCCCACGTCGCTGACGCCCGCCGACCGGGCCGCGCTCGTCCACCTCACCAGCGACCGCGGGCTGTTCACCGAGCCGGGGCACCAGCCGTACGCGCCCGTGCCCGTCGAGGTCGGCCACCTGATCCTGTCCGCCCTGGGCGGCTGGCTCGACGCCCTGGGTAGCTGGGACCCCCGCCCGGCGATCACCAACGTCAGCCAGTGGCGGCACCGCGCGGCCATGGGCCGCGACCACTACGTACGGGTGCTCTACTCGGGCTACCTGTGCCCCTTCGGGCACCGCGCGGACCTGGTGAAGGTGACCGAGCGGAAGTTCGACCCAGATCGCCCGGAACATCCCGCCTACCTGGCCCAGCGCATCTTCATCACCTGCCGCGAACCGGTCCGGGACTTCCCGCCCGGCCCGGCCCGCCGCGACGACGACGGCGAACGGCTCGACGCCCTGTTCCCGTTCCGGCGGGTCGAGCTGCTGACCCTGGTCACCCCCGACCTCTCCCCGCCCGCCGACGTCCTGCCGGTGCGCGAAGGGCAGCACGCCTTCTTCCCCGCCGTCCGCGACCAGGACCCGTACCTGTTCAAGGTGCGCGCGACCGACCTGGCCGGGCGGGAGACCGAGTTCAGCACCCCGCTGCTGTTCCTCACCGAGAACTTCAACAAGGGCGCCGACCTGGTGGCGGTGGCAGCGGCGTACAACGCCCTGGACCCCGGTCCGGCGGAGGCGCCGCCGGACCGGCTGAGCGCCAACCTGCACGGCGCCCGGGTCGCCGTCGCCGCGCCCGCCGCGCCCGGCGACACCACCGTCGAGGCCGCGACCCTCGTCTGGGGGGCCGCCCTGCCGACGGACCGCGACGACCGGCTCCACCAGCGGATCCCCGGCTTCCTCCCGGTGCTGCGCTGGGCCTCGGCGGTGGTGCCGGCCGTGAGCAGGCTCACCGGCGCGGCCGGGCCCCGCCCGGTCCGGTACGCCCGGCGCTACCGGCAGGCCGCCTTCGACCGGACGCCCGACAGGCCCGGCGACCCCGTCAACCCCGGCGAGGTCTTCCTGGAGCTGGTCGCCGGCACGTCCCCGCTGGTCATGGACTTCGACGACCAGCGGGACCGCGCCGGCGGCCTGGCCGCGCCCACGTTCACCGTCGCGGGCCTGTCCCGCCTGACCGGACCGGTCAGCGCCACCCGAACACCCGCCGCCGCGGCGGCCGACCCGCTCGGGGCGGTCGCCGACGGCACCTTCCGGCCCTCGGACTTCTTCGACGCGATCGGCGCGAGACTCTTCGGCGTCATCCCGCTGTCCGCCCTGGTCAAGGCGGCCGGCCTGGACGAGGAGCTGAAGGCGCCGCGGTTCGTCACGCAGACCGTCAACGCCGCCACCTCCTTCCTCTCCGACCTGCGCCGCGCCGAACGCCGGCTCACCGGCGTGGCCGAGCGCTTCCCGGCGGTGGCCGCCGCGGCCGGGCGGGTGCGGACCACCGCGCTGACCCTCGCCGCCACCGTCGAGGCGTTCATCGCGGGAACGGCCGACCTCGGCCAGGTGGACGCGGCCTTCCGCGACTTCGGCGCCGCCCTCGACGCGCTCGGCGCCGGCCTTCCCGCCGACGTGGACCACGCCGTCGTCACGCTGCTCGGCCACCTGCGACAGGCCCTCGCCATCTGGGACGACGCCCCCGCCGGGGTGCTGCCGCTGCGGCAGGCGATCGAGAGCGCCAGGGCGGGACTGCGGCTGCCGGAGTCCGTCGCCGCCCGGCTGGAGTGGACGCCCGACATCCAGCCCTGGTCGTTGCGCGAGGGCGAGCAGCCGGTCTTCGTCCCGCACGACGGCCACGGCGACCCGGCGCGCAAGGGACGCTTCTCCGTGGTCGTGGACCTGCGCGCCGCGCTGCGGCCCGACACCCGCCCGGCCGCCGACGTGACCTGCACGCTGGAGGAGTTCGACCTGGTGCTGCTGCCGGGCGTGCTGGAGGCGATGCGGCTGGACTTCCGGCGGATCAGGTTCACCATGCGGGCCGGCGAGAAGCCCGACGTCGAGGTGGCGTTCCGGAACGTCGAGTTCATCGGGGCGCTGTCGTTCGTCGAGACGCTGCGCCGGATCATCCCGCTCGACGGGTTCAGCGACCCGCCGACGCTCGACGTCTCCCCGCGCGGCGTGCTGGCGAGGTACGGGATGCCGCTGCCGAACCTGGCGATCGGCGTCTTCAGCCTGGAGAACATCTCCCTGAACGCCTACCTGGACCTGCCGTTCGCGGGCACCCGGCCGCTGGAGATCGGGTTCGCGTTCTGCCGCAGGGACGCGCCGTTCCGGCTCACCGTCTCGCTGTTCGGCGGCGGCGGCTGGTTCGGGATCGTGCTGTCGCCCGACGGGGTCCGCGCGCTGGACGCCGGCCTGGAGTTCGGGGCCGCGGCGTCCGTCGACTTCGGGGTGGCCAGCGGCAGCGTGTCGGTGATGGCCGGGATCTACTTCCACCTCGACGCCGCGACCGGGCAGGCCGTCCTGTTCGGCTACTTCCGCGCGCGCGGCGAGGTGGACGTCCTCGGCCTGGTCTCCGCCTCGATCGAGCTCTACCTGGAGCTGGGGTACGAGGGCGGCGACGCGGTCGGCCGGGCGCGGATCACGATCACCATCGAGATCGGGTTCTTCGAGGAGTCCGTCGAGATCAGCTGCGAGAAGCGGTTCGGCGGCGCCCGGTCACTGACCGCCGCCGCGGCGCTCGCCGAGGGCGCGGTCGTGGACGGCGAGGAGACGGCCGGTTCCGCCGCGACCTTCGCCCAGATGATGGCGCCGTACCGGGATCCGGTCACCGGCGCGCGACGGGACCCGGTCGCCGAGTACTGCGGCGCCTTCGCGGCGGTGGCCTGACATGAGCGAACGGACCGGACAGAGTACGGGGGAGCGCATGGGCACGTTCAAGGTTCTGTGGACGGCGTTGCCGGCCGGGGCGGCCGGGCCGGGCGAGGTGCGGCTGTCGGTCGCCGTCGGGCCCCGGCTGGAGGCGCCGCGCGGCCGGCTCGATGACGTCGCGGAGTTCACCGACTGGCCGAGGACGCTGCGCGAGACTGTCCTGCCGGCCCTGCGCATCGTGTGGGACGGCCACGCGGCCCCGGTCGTCCCACACCCCGACCCGAGATCCCCCGCCCCCGACTCCGACCTGTGGGGGAGACTCTTCCCGGCCGCCTCGCCGGTGCGGTCGCGCTCCCTGGCCGCCGCCGGCGCCCTCGGCGCGGCGGTCGCGGGCGGCTCGCCGGGCGTGCGGGTGCTGCGGTCGTTCCCCGCGGCGCTGGTCCACGAGCGCATCGCCACGCTGTACGACCAGATCGGCCAGGCCGTGATCAGCGACCGCCTCACGCCTCCGGGAAGCGGCGAGGCCGCCCTCGGGGACGGCCGCCCGCGACGGCCCTGGCGTCAGCCGTACACCGGTCTGGTCCGCGAACTCCCGGTGGCCGGCGAGATGAGCAGGTTCAGCGGCGACCCCCAGGCCGCCTACCGGGCCATCGACGGCATGATCGGCGGGGGCGTCCGCTCCGCCGCCGAGCTCGGCCCGGCCACCCTCGACCGGACGAGCGCGACCTACCGGGGCGACGAGACGAGGTTCGCGCTGGCCGAGGCCGTCAGGTTCTACGACCGGCCCAAGCCCCCCGGCAACGGCGGCGGCCCGGCGGGCGCGGAGGCCGGCCGGCCCCGGCCGGAGCCGCCCGACGTGGAGTTCCACGGCGTCTGCGGCTTCCTGGCCGACTATCCGGAGCTGTGCCGCCGGCTCGGGCTCGTCCTCGACCTCGTCGTCCCCGTGCCTGCGGGGCTCGCCGCCGCCGGACGGCTCCGGGTGGCGTTCGAGGACGTGCCCCCGCCGTTCGACACCGACCGGCTGCGGCCGTGGACGCTCTACGACTTCGCGCCGGGGGAGCGCTTCACCGCCGCGTCGCCGCCCGGGCACCCCGTCCAGGGCGGCTGGCTCGGCCTCGGCGGCGACGACTGGACGGTCACCGACGCCGACGTCGACGGCGCGGCCATCAAGGCGGCCGACTTCACCGCGCTGATCGAGCGCATGCACGGCCTGAGCGGGCCGAGCGGCCAGCCGAGCGCCCAGCACCTGGGCACCGGCACGACGGCGCTCCAGGGCGCCGGGCTCACCGTCTTCCACCGCGGACGGGACGCCTGGCTGGCCGCCCAGATCGGCGACGACGCCGCCCACCAGCGGGGACCGGACGACGCGGTCCCCGAGCTGCACGCCGGGCACCTGGTCCGCGGGTTCCGCGTGGACGCCGGGATCGTCGGCCCGGACGGCGCCGTCACCGGCTGGCTCTCCCTGTGCCGCCGCCGCGGCTCCTACCTCATCCGCCGCGGCGGGCAGCCGCCGTACTGGATCGAGGGGATCGCCGACGACGAGGGCGCGGTCCGGGCGAGCGCCGTCACCCGCGACGCCACCAGGACCGACGAGCTGTACGTGCACCAGGCGCTGTTCGGCTGGGACGGCTGGAGCCTGGCCGCCCCGCTGCCCGGCCGCACGCTGGACAGGTTCGGCCGGCCGGTCGTCGCCGATCCGGAGGTGGACGTGAACTTCCCGCTCGACACCAAGTTCACCCCGGTGCCCGGCTCGCTGCCGGCGCTGCGGTACGGGCGCACCTACCGGCTGCGGGCCCGCGTCGTGGACCTGGCGGGTAACGCCCTGGACCCGGCGGCGCAGGCGCCCGCGTCCGCGCTGTCGCGGGCGATCACGTACTCGCGGTGGGAGCCGGTGCCGCCGCCTGTGATCGTCGAGCGCAGGCCGTTCAACGAGGGCGAGTCGAGCCAGTGCCTGGTCATCCGGAGCACCGTCACGGCCACCGGACGGGACGTGCCCGCCTGGGAGTGGGCTTTGGACCGCCAGGACGTCCCCGGCCACACCGACCACCCGCCCGCCGCCGACGGGCTGAGCCGCCGGTACGTCTACTACGACGAGCGGTTCGTCGCCCCGCCCAAGACGTCGCTGCAGATGGCCGAGCGGCACGGCCGGTTCGACGACGCCATCGGCGGCGACCGGCCGCAGGAGGTGCGCAGACGGTTCTTCACGGCCGCCGCCCGCGAGGCCGGCACGTTCCTCGACACCGTGGTCAGCTACGCCGACGACCCGCGCCGCACCCGCGACCTGCTGTTCTTCGGCGAGATCGCGGTCGCCAAGCACGACGCCGCCGACCCCGAGCCGGTCACCCAGCTGCCCGTGACGCGCGGCGCCGGGCTGAAGCGCGGCGAGTTCGTCGTGCACACCGCCGCCGAGCTGATCCTGCCGTACCTGCCCGACGTCCTGGCCAGGGGCGTCACGCTGTACGGCCTGCCGGGCGCGCCGCCCATGTACCCCGTCTCCTTCTACGACGGCTTCCACGACGGCTGGCCGGACGCGGCGCCGTTCACGCTGCGGATCGAGGAGGGGGACGGGCCGCCGCGATGGCAGGACGTCCCGCGCCGGCTCACCGTCCACCTGCCCAAGGCCGAGACGGCGACCGTACGGCTCAGCTGCCGGCTCACCGCGGCCGATCTCGCCCTGCTGCCCGTCTGGCAGCGCCTGCTCGTCTCGGACTTCTGGCGCGACCTGACCGACGCCGAACGGGAGCTGATCGCCGAGGAGACCGTGGCCGGGCTGAACTGGCTGCTCACCCCGTACACGGAGCTGCGCCTCGTGCACGCCGTCGAACGCCCGCTGTCGCCGCCCGCGCTCGCCGGGCTGGACTTCGCCCGCGACCCCGAACAGACCTTCGCCGACCTGCGGGGCACCCTGCGCGCACACCCCCGCAGCACCGGGCACGTCGACATCGACGCCACCTGGACGCGCTGGATCGACGACGTCAAAGAACCGGCCCCCCGCCGGATCAGGGAGCACGCCCACGTCGGCCGGGTCGAGCTGGCCCACGCCGACCGCGAGGAGGTGCGCCTGCCGCACTCGGCCACCCCGGTCCGCCACGACTTCGGCGACACGCTGCACCGCAACGTCGCCTACCGGCCGACCGCCACCACCCGGTTCCGCGAGTACTTCCACCCGTCGATCACCGCCGATCCCGGCCTCGTCACCAGCGCCGGCGAGCCGAGCGCCGGACCGTCCGGGCGGGGCTGGCCGGTGCCCGCGAGCAGGCGGCCGGAGCCGCCGAAGCCGTCGTACCTGCTGCCCACCTTCCGGTGGAGCCGGCAGGAGGACCGCCGCGAGCGGCGTCTGGTGTCGGTACGCGACGGGGCCGGCGTCCGGGTCCACCTGGACCGGCCGTGGTTCTCCTCCGGCGACGACGAGTTGCTGGCGGTCGTCCTCGACCCGCCCGGGGGCGACGTGCTGCCCGGCCGGCTGGCGACCCGGTGGGGCACCGACCCCGTCTGGTCGGACGCGACCGTGCTGCCCCCGCCCGCTCCCGGCAACTTCCCCGGCCCCGTCACCGCCGTCGGGCTGCGACTGGCCGAGTCGGGGGAGGGCCGCGAGCTGATGGGGGCCGTCGTGGCGTACGAGCCGTCGTACGACGCGGCCAAACGCCTGTGGTTCGCCGACGTGGACGTGGACCTGGGCACGGCCGGCCAGGCGTCGGCCTGCTTCCCGTACCTGCGCCTGGCCCTGGCCCGCTACCAGCCGCACGCGCTGACCGGGCTGGAGCTGTCGCCGGTGGTGCAGGCCGAGTTCGCGCAGCTCGTGCCGCGCCGGACGCTGACGGTCGAGGAGGTGTCCGGCGGGGGGCTGCGCGTCGTCCTCGCCGGGCCCGCCGCCGCCACCGAGCTCGGCGCGTCGGCCGGTGCCGGGCTGCCCGGGGTCGCGGCGAGCCACCGCGTCACCGCGACCGTCCAGCGGCGGCCCTTCACCAGCGCGGAGGAGCTCGACTGGACGGACACGCCGATCAGGGCCGAACTGACCTGCGGCACGGCCGGGGCCGGCTACCAGTGGTCGGCGGTGATCCCGCCGGCGGTGCTGGACATCGTGTGGCAGTACCGCCTCCTGGTCGAGGAGCGCGAACGCTACCGCACCGACCCGGGCACGGCCGACGAGACGGTCGTCATCGACGCGGCCGGGGGTGGTGCGCCGGAGCGGATCCCGGTGGGCGAGCGGCTCGCGCACGCCGACAGCGTCCCGCTGCGCGCCCGGCTGGGGCGGCTGGTCATCGACTTCGACGCCTAGCCGGACCGCCCGGCCGTGACCGGCGGCGACGGCCGCCGGTCACCCCTTCAGACGGGCAGCTGGGGGCTCAGCGGTCGGGTGGCGGGCCTTCCGGGGCGGCCAGCAGGCTCAGGGCGCGGCCCGCGCCCGGCACCCGGGCCAGATTGGCGCTGATGCACGCCGCGGTCTCGCGTACGGCGTCGGCCAGCAGGGGCAGCCGGTTCGTGCCGACCACCACGACGGCCGCCGCGGCCACCACGGCCCCCGTCGGCGCGCGCACGGGGGCGGCCACACAGCCCAGGGGCGGCAGGGCCGCCTCGAAGTCGAACGCCACCCGCCGCTCGCGGGCGTCGCCGACCCGCCGCGCCCACTCGGCCGGGGAGTGCCCCTCCGGCAGGCTCCAGCCGGGATCGGGACGGCGGCCCGACACCGGGTTCCCCACCGCCAGCACGACCTCGGCGGCGCTGGCCACCGGCAGCACCAGGCCGGGACGCATGCGGAAGACCTCGTCCACGGCCGGGTCGCCGATCCCCGAGACGACGATGACATCGTCGCCGTCCCTGACCGCGATGGTCACCGCGCATCCGGCGGCGGCCAGCCGGCGCAGCGGCCGCACGGCGGCCGTGCCCAGCACCTGGGCCGGTGACCAGCGCTGACCCCAGCGGAACATCCGCGTGCCGATGCGGTAGCGGCCGCCGTCCTCGCGGTGGACCAGGCCGAGGTCGGTGAGCCGGCACAACAACCGGTGGGCGGTCGCCTTGGGCAGGCCGGTGGCCACGGCGAGCTGCGTCAGCCCGGCCTCCTCCACCCGCGCGAGCTCCTCCAGCACCGCGAACGCGCCGTGCAGCACCCCGCGCCCGGCGGCGGGCCCGGCTCGTCCGTCGTCACCGTGGCCGCCGCCGAGCTCTTCCGGGCAGAATTCCATCGCGCACCCCCCGGGTCGCACTGACCCACCCGTTCGTATCACCAGGACGGACGCGCTCCCCAGAATCCCGGCCGCCATAAGTGACTAACCAATTACTCAAAGTGATGCCGCGAGGCGAGTGCACACTTCGGGGGCCTGGTCGCAAGAGGTGCGGACGGCTATAGGCGAGTTTCTCCGTCGATAGGGTGACGTGTCGCAATGACACGACTACTTATCGTGTGCGAGCGGTATCAGTCGTTCGGCCGGACGGACACCGGCGACGGGCGCGATCAGTTCGCCAAGACCGCGCCCTTCGCCGGTCCTTTCCCGTGCGCCGCAAGCCCCGCCTCCAGGAAGGGACTACATGCGCAGCAAAGTCGTCGCGGTCTTCCCGGGCAGCGTAGCCATGCCCGCCGCCGGGGTGCTGGCCCCCTTGGTCGCCCGTACGCCGGCCGTGCCGGAGCTCCTGGCGGAGATCGACGCGGTCGCCGCCGAGTACGGCTCGCCACCGCTCAGCCCCTACCTCCTCACCCCGGACGCCCCCCGCCCGCCCGGCCCCGAGAGCCACTACCTGGCCCTGATGGCGGTGTCGTTAGCCACCTTCGACACCCTCGTACGGGAGGGGCTCCAGCCGTACGCGCTGGTGGGCCACGGCCTCGGGGAGCTGTGGGCCCTGGTCGCCGCCGGGGTGCTGAGCGCGGGCGACGGCGCGCGCCTGGCCTGCGCGCGCAGCCGCGCACTGACCGGCCTGGGCTGGCCGGGCGCGATGATGTCCCTCGACGTCTCGGCCGTGCAGGCCCGGCACCTGGTCGCGCTGCTCGACCATCCCCATCTCGTGGTCGGCTGGGACGACACGCCGCGGCGGTGCGTCCTGTCGGGGCCGCGCGAGCTGATGCCCCAGGCGGCCCGGATCGCCGGACATCTGGGCTGGACGAGCGCCGTTCTCCGGGTTCCGCACCCCGCCCACACGCCCGCGGTCGCCGCCGCGGCCGCCGACCTGAGAGGGCGCATGCCCGGCGTCAGGACGGCTCCGGCGCGCTGGCCGGTGTTCTCGCCGACGCTGGGACGTCTGCTCACCCCGGACGACGATCCCGTCGCCGTCACCGCCGACGCCATGGTCGTCGCCGTGCACTTCCACCAGGCGGTCCGGGGGCTGGCCGCGCGTGGCGCGGAGGTCTTCCTGGAGTGCGGGGCGGGCGAGGACGCGGTCGCGCTGGTCCGCGCCATCGTCCCCGCCGCCACCGCCGTCTCCCCGCTCGCCGCCGACGGCCCCTGGCGGCCCGGCGAGCCCCTATACCCCGCCGCCGCCCTGACCACCCCCGCACCGGCACCGAACGGCTCCGCCCCCACACCGGCTCCGGTCGCGCCCGGCGGCCCTTCCCTGCTCCTCGACCGGCCAGAACCGCCGTGGCGCGACGAACCCGCAGCGCCGCCCCCGCGCGACGGGTTCTCAGGGCCTGGCCGGCGTGGCGAAGCGGTGGAACGGGGTGCGTGGCCGCAGGCCGGTGCCGGGCTCGTGCCCGCCCCGGCCCGTCCGGGGGACGCCGATCAGGGGACGGGCCGAGCGGGGACGGCCGGTGGTGCGGCTCTCGGTCAGGGGGCAGGCTGGTCGGTGGCCGGTCGCGCGGCTCTGGGGCGGGAGGCGGGTCGGTTGGGGGTGGCTGGTGGGGCGGGGCTCGGGGAGGGGGCGCGTCCGCGGCTCGCGCCTGCGCCGCCACTCGCGCCCCCGCTCTTCCCGTCCGTCGACCGGATGTTGCCCCCGGCGACGCTTCTGCTGTGCGGCGGGGCCGACGTCCCGGCGTTGCGGGCGTTGACCGACGATCGTGACGACGTCGTGGTGGCCGACGCCGAGACCATCGACTGGACCTGGCTCCCCCTGACGCCCCGGCACCTGCGGGTGGTCGCCCGTCCCGGCCCCGACGCCGGCCCGGTGCACGAGGCGATGATCGCCACCGCGGCGCGCTTCCCGCATCTCCACAGCATCGCCGCCCTCGTCATGGACGCACTGCGCCAGGAGGTGGTGCCGCACCCGATCGCCGGCCTGTTCACGGGGTCGATCCAGCCGCTGGCCGCCGAACTGGCCGGTTGCGCCTGCGTCGCGGTGGCGACCGCGGACGTCGACCTGCCCGCCGCGCTCGACGTCCTGGCCGCCGAACTGGAGGCGGCGCCCCCGCTGCTGGCCGCCTTCTACCAGGGCCCCCAACGGCTCCTGTACGAGCTCCCCCCGGCCTTCGGCGACCAGCCGGGGCAGGGGAACGGACGATCGTGGCCCTCGCCGACCAACACGGCCTGAACGCCCCGCCCCGCCGACATCCCGGGGAAGCGACTCCTGACGAGACCGCGCCTTCCGCAGCCGCCACTCTTTGCGTACGCTGCATGACGGTAAGTGACAGGCAAGCATTCGTTCAGGAGGGGCATTGCGCAAGACAAGGCATGTCGCGGCGGTCGTCGCCGGGTCCGTCGCCCTGCTGTCGCTGGGGTTCACCGCGCCCGCGTCGGCCGCCACGGTCCTCGACTGCGACACCTTCGTCCACAACAACGACAACTACCTCGGCATCGCGATGTGCAGCAACCCGACGGGCGAGACCTGGCGGTTCCGGGCCGTGATCACCTGCGGCTGGGCGCCCGACGTCGTCGGCGACTGGGTCGACCTCCCGCCGGGTCGTTCGGGCCAGTCGCAGGGCGTCTGCGGCCGGCTGGGCACGGGCGTCGGCGCCGTGGGCGTCGACGAGCGCCGCGTCTGATCCGGAAGACGACGTAACGCCGGTGAAGGCCCTCGGCCATGGTCGGGAGCCCTTCACCGGTGGAGCCGGCCGTCGGACGGCGATCGTCAGGATCGGCCGATGCCCTCTCCGTGCGGCGTGCGGGCATCGGTCCGTTCCTCCAGGTGGCCGTCGAACGGCGTCGATCAGGGGACTCGGGCCGGCGGGGAGCTCCGCGGTGGCGGTCAGGACCGCGCGGCTGAGGATGTGGCAGGTGTTCGGGAACTCGGGGTGGTGGGCGGACAGTACTGATATGTGGATATGTCGATGCGTGTCCGGATCCGAGCTGGGGATCGGGCGGCCTTCTCGCGACTCTTCGACGAGTACGCCAAGGCCGTCTACAACCATGCCTTCCGCCTGACGGCCAACTGGAGCGAGGCGGAGGACGTCATGGCGTTGACGTTCCTGGAAGCCTGGCGATTACGCCCGAAGATCGATCCCGAGGGCGGCTCGCTGCGGCCGTGGCTGCTCGGCATCGCGACCAACGTCTCCCGTAACGTCCGCAGAGCCGCCCGCCGCCATGACGACGCCCTGGCCAGGATCCCCAAGGGCGAGTCGGTGCCGGACTTCGCCGAGGAGGTGGTCGGGCGCATCGACGACGCCGAACGGCTGGCCGCCGTCAGACGCGCGTTCGGCAGGCTCCGCAAGCAGGAGCAGGACGTGTTCGCGCTGTGCGTCTGGGCCGCGCTGGACTACGCCCAGGCCGCCGAGGCGCTGGGCGTGCCGGTGGGCACCGTGAGGTCCCGCCTGTCGCGGGCCCGCAGGAAGCTCGCCGAGTTCGCGGAACGCGACGGACTCACGGAACACGGGCAACTCGGGGAATCCGGGGAACGCGAGGAACGCGGAGAAATCGCAGGATTCGGGGAACTCGCCGGGACGAGCCGACAGGTAACAGGTGACCGAGGCCCCGCCAAGGAGGAGATCCGATGAACGTGCCGGTTGAGCGTGATCTTCCCGAGGGCCGTCGCCAACTGCTCAAGGAGTTCGTGATGACCGAGATCGAGAAGGCGCCCCGTACTCGTCCGTCCCGGGTCGGGCTGCTGGCTCCCGTCGGCGCGCTGGCGGCCGCCGTGGCCGTCGCCGTCCCGCTGCTGTTCGGGGGGCCGGCGTACGCGGTGTCCAGGGCGTCCGACGGGTTGATCGACATCAGCATCAGCGAGGCGCAGGACCCCGAGGGGCTGCAGGCCGAGCTGCGGGGGCTGGGGGCGAACGTGGTGGTCAGCTACGTGCCCGACGGCAAGAAGTGCGGCCCGGAGCCGCGCGCGGCCCGTTTCCTGAGCCAGGAGGAGGCGCCGCTGTCGGTGTTCCCGCCGCCCGAGGGGCATGAGGCCGGCTTCGTCATCGACCCCAGGGCGATCAAGGAGGGGCAGACGGGCGTGCTGGAGTTCAGTGTCAGCGAGGAGAGGAACGTCGCCGGGATCTGGGCGCGCGTCGCCGAGGGGCCGGTGGCCGACTGCGAACTGGTCGACACCACGGATGCGCCGCTGTCGCACTGACGCCACCCTCCGCCCGTCCCCGCGGGAGGGGCAGGACGATCCCGGGATCTCAGGAGCTCTCCACGAAGCGCGCGCCTGGCCCGGGCGTGCGGCAGACGTCTTCCGGGGCGAGGTGGCGGTGCCCCGCGGCGCACTCGAGGACGACCTTGACCGGCTCGTCGCAGGAGCTCGCATCGTCGGCGGGCCGGTGCCGGACGATGACCGACGGGCCCTGCGGATCGGCGAGGTACGCGTCGCCCCATTCCAGGAGCGCCACGAGCGTGGGCCGCAACGCCCGGCCCTGCTCGGTGAGCTCGTAGGCGAAGCGCTGCCGATCCCCGGGATCCTGGTAGGGCGCGCGGCGCATCACTCCCGCGGTCACCAAGGTCTCGAGCCGAGTCGCCAGGAGATTTCTGGCGATCCCGAGGCGGGACTGGAACTCTCCGAACCGGCGCGCGCCGTCCAGCGCTTCGCGAACGATCAGCAGCGACCAGCGCTCACCGACCACCGAGAGGGCGCGCGCCACCGAGCAGTTCACCGGGTCGATCCGCCGCGTCTCCATGGGATGAGTGTACCCATCTGGGTTTACAAGTTGTACTCAGCCCTCGTAGACTCCGGCCTGAGTTGAAGAATTAAACTCAGAAGGAGAGCGACCATGCCCATGCTCGACGTGTACATTCCCGACGGCGCGCTCCAGCCGGACGCCGAGGCGGCCCTGCTGAACCGCATCACCGAGATCCTCATCCGCAACGAGGGATTCGACCCCGCCGACCCGGTGAGCCGTTCCGTCTCCTGGCTCTGGCTGCACCGACCGGCCGGCGTCTACGTCGGCGGAGAACCCGCGGACGCACCTCGCTACAAGGTCGTCCCGTCCGTCCCCGAGGGCCAGCTCGACGCGCGGCAGCGGGCGAGCGTCATCGCCGAGGTCACCGAGGCGATCCTCGACGCGGAGAACGGCGCCTGGCCGCGTGACGCCAGCCGGATCTGGGTGTTCCCCGCCGAGATCCCCGAGGGGCACTGGGGCGGCTGGGGCCAGATCAGGCCGCTCGCCACGATCCTCGCCCGGCTCACCGGCAAGGACACCGAACGGGCCCGTACGCTCGCGCGTGAGCGGATCGCCGCCACCCGGGCCGAACACGCCCGCCTGCCCTGATGAGCGGCGAACGGACGTTCGTCGGGGGTCCGCTGGTTCCGCCGGATGATGTGACGGCGGATCGGGCTGCCCTGCTCTTTGTGGGGGGCGTGGCCGGTGCCGTCCACGGTGAAGGAGCGAAGCCGGATCGCGTGGAGGTGTTCGGCGCGGGCGCAGGCGACGCTTCCGGCCGTCCCCGCCAGTGTCAGTGGGCGAGGCCGATGGAGGTGGGGATGCTCCAGGGGCCGCAGTCGGAGCCGAAGGTCGCCCTGTCGCAGCCCTGGACGACGAAGGCGAACGTGTTGACCTCGTGGCCGTTGGTCGTGGTGCCGACGCCGTCCCGTACGTAGGGGGCCATCACGTACTGGCCGCTCCAGGCGGTCAGCCGGCCCGTCCGGACCTGGGTGGCCTTGCCGCCGTCCTTGCTCCAGCGGACGTTGAAGAAGTCCCAGTCACGGCCGAGGCCGCTCCACTTGAAGACGAGGTTCTGGCCCTTCCGGTAGACGCGGACCAGGGCGCCGTCGCCGAGGTTCGGCGACCAGACGATCTTGCCGTTGGCGAAGCGTTGCCAGGAGCCCTTCTTGTCCGGGTATCCGTACTCCTTGGTGGTGGGGCAGCCGTACACGCTGCGCTCGCCGCCGTTGGAGCGCCACAGGCCGCCGATGAGGCTGCCGGACGGCGCCACCAGCGCCGGGTCGCACGCGCTGCCGGCCGCCGCCGCGGGCGCCGGTGTGGTGAGGCAGAAGGTCGCCGCGAGCAGGGCGGCGGCGGCCGTGCCGGTTCGGGATGGTGAGGCTGCGCGGCTCATGGGCGTCCTCTCGTCGAAGGTGTCGGCGCGCGTGCGGTGGGGCCTGGTGCGGGAGCGTTCGGGCGGCTCAGCAGTGCTTGCTCAGTGACATGCGCTTGACCAGGTCGAACAGGTCGGGGTCGAACTGGCCCTTGGCGATCCAGCGATAGGTCCGGCGGTCGTGCAGGTTCTTGACGAACTTGGTGCTGGTGCTGCCGTACACGCGGATGTCGCCGAGCAGGGCGCCGGCGCCGTCCTTCAGGTGCGCCCACATCAGCCAGGCGTCCTCGTCGCCGAGGCTGGAGACGGTGGCGTCCAGGCGCGCCGTGCCGTTGGAGTACAGGGTCCAGGTGGCGCCGGGCTCGATCGTGCATTGGCCCGCCGAGAGGTAGCCGCGCCAGACGTACGTCTTCTGCTCCAGGCTGGACGCGCCGGCCGTCGCGGTGACGGACGACGTCAGGACGACGGCGGACACGAGCACGCCGGCGGTCTTGCGGACGACTCTCATGAGGACTCCTCGGGGCGTGGGGGGTGTGCCGGGGGTCGGACGGCGGTGTCCGGGGGCGGGCCGATGACCTGGTAGCCGTGGCGGGCGGCGACCTCGGCCAGATGGCCGGGATCGACGTCCCCGGCCGCGACCTCGGCGGCGAAGTGTTCGAATCCGGCGGGCCAGGTGAGCTGGAGCAGGCGCAGGGGAGCGTCCTGGACGTTGGCGAAGGCGTGCGGCACCCGGCGGGGGAGCAGGACGAAGGCCCCGGCGGCGACCTGCCACGACCGCTCGCCGCAGTGCATCCGCGCCGTCCCCGACAGCACGTAGAACGCCTCGTCGTCGTCCCGGTGCACGTGCAGGGGCGTGGCGAAGCCCGGCGGGCATTCCTGCTCGATGACGGTGAGCCGGTCGCCGGTCTCCGGCCCGCCCGCCTTCACGGTCATGGTGGTGCCGAGGAACGGGTGGACGGCGCCGCCGCCCGCCGGCAGATGGAGCGCGCTCATGGCCGTCTCCGCAGCGTGTGGAGCCGGATCGCGATGGACGTCATGCCTCACCACCCTTTGTAGCCTCACTCTAAAGTGCTACTCTAAAGTGGTACTCTAAATCGATGGATGACGTCAAGAGCCCCAAGCGGCGCTCGGCCCAGACCAGAAGCCGGATCGTGAACGCCGCCCAGGGGCTGTTCGTCGTGCGGGGCTACGCCGGCACGACCTTCCAGCAGGTCGCCGACGCGGCCGAGGTCTCGGTGCAGACGGTGTACTTCCACTACGGGACCAAGAGCGGGCTGCTCAAGCACGTGGTCGACGTCGCCTCGGCCGGTGACGACGAGCCCGTGCCGCTGCTGGAACGTCCGTGGTTCGCGGCCCTGCAGGCGTCGCGGGACCCGAGGGAGGTCGTGCGGGGGTGGGTGCACCAGAGCGGCGTCATCCTCGGCCGCGTCGCCCCCGTCCTGGCCGTGGTCCGCGACGCGGCGGCCGCGGACGCCGACATGGCCGCCCAGTGGGCCGTCAACAGCGAGCAGCGGCACACCGCCCACGGGCAGGTCGTCGCCATCCTCGACCGCCTGCACGCCCTGCGGCCCGGCCTGACCGCCGAGCGGGCCACCGACATCACCGTCGGGCTGCTGTCACCGGACCTGTTCCTGGTGATGACCCGCGAGTGCGGCTGGACGCCGGCGCAGTGGGAGAGCTGGAGCGCCGACCAGCTCTCCCACGCCCTCCTGCCCTCCTGACGCCCCGGCGGATCGTCCCGGCGGGCCGGCGTCCTGATAGGCGGACGGACGGACGGGCGGGCGTCGCGGATGGGCGGATGGGCGGATGGTGGGCAGGTGGTGGGCAGGTGGTCAGTCGGTCGGCTCCGCGTCCGGCTCCACGTCCGGTTCCTTGTCCTCGCCGGACTCCTCGGCCACCTCGCGCCGCTCCTGCGCGACCTTCTCCTCCGGATCGGGCGGTGGCTCGACCGGCTCGGCGGGGATCGGCCGGGGAGTGTCCCTCACCTCGACCGCCGCCCGCGCGGCGGTGGTGTCGCTCTCCCCGTTGACCCGTCCGACCGCGGGCGGCATGTCCTCGGGCAGCTTGTCCTGTTCGTTCATGACCCGCAACTGCCCTGACCTTGACCTCTTGAACGAAGATCGGCCTGCTCGGCATCTGCCGCGGTCGCGGCCCCCGGCTCACGGGCCGAGCCACCGGGGAAGCCTTCGCGTCACGGGACTCGCGCTGTTCGGCGGTCAGGTCGTGCGGCGGGCGCGGTTCAGGACGAGGACGCCGAGGACGACGGCGGCCAGGCCGAGGATCAGGTCCAGGTAGCCGCCGACGATGCCGTAGCCGGTGCCCGGACCGCCCTTGGCGGCGCCGATGACCCAGCCGCCGATGACGATGCTGGTCACCCCCGCGGCCAGGGCGACGACGGCCCCGCGCTTCCCGGTCGCGGCCACCGTCGCGGTGCCGGTGCCGGTGCCGGGGGTGGCGCGGCGGCGGAGGCGGCCGGTGGCGCGGGCCAGGCCGAGGCCGCCGACGGCGACGCCGGCCAGGCCCAGCCCGGCGGCGATCAGGGACCACATCCGGCCGGTGGTCATGGCGTACGCGGCGACGGGGTCGGCCTGGGCCGCGAGCAGGTGGTCGATGAACATGGCGGGTTCCCTTCGGCTGGACGTTGACGTGGAAAGCATGACCGCCGGGCCCGCCGCCGGTCGTCCGGCGGGAGCGGGCTTGTCGGGGTGCCGCCGGCGCCGCAGCCGGCTACCGCAGGGGCGGCAGGCAGGCGCGGACGTACCGCGTCCGCGGTAGGCGGCGCATGATCCTCCTGCCGGAGTCGTACGGCCGGACATGCGGCTATGGTGCGCGTATGAGCACAAGGCGGCTCGGCGTCGGAGCCGGGGTGATCGACTGGCTGATCGCGGCCGGCGTGGCGGCGGCGCTGGTGATCACCGGGTTGTCCGGGCAGCCTTCCGCCACCCACCTCGCGCCGCTCGGCTACGCGCTGCTGGCGGCCGGCGGACTGGCGCTGGTCGCGCGCCGCCGGGCGCCGGTGCCCGTCCTGGCCGTGACGGGGTTGTGCGCGGTGGGGTACCAGGCGGCCGGGTTCGACGTGCCGGCGGTGGCGTACCTGTTCGCGGTGTACGCGGCGATGCGGGCCGGACGGCGGCTGGTCACCGTGGCCGCGAGCGTGATCGTGCTGGCCCTGCTGCCCCTGGCCGCGCTGGCCTCCGGGCTGCACGACACGGGCGAGGCGTTCGCGCAGGCCAGGGGCGCGCTGGAGCTGGCCTGGCTGGTCGCGGCCGGCGCCGCCGGGGAGGCGTTGCGGCAGGCGGAGGGACGGGCCGAGGAGGCCGAGCGCACCCGGGAGGAGACCGCGCGGCGGCGTGCCGACGAGGAGCGGCTGCGCATCGCGCGGGACCTGCACGATTCGCTCACCCACCAGATCTCGGTCATCAAGGTGCAGGCCGAGGTGGCCGTGCACGTGGCCCGCAGGAAGGGGGAGCAGGTGCCGCAGGCCCTGCTGGTGATCCAGGAGGCCGGACGCGAGGCGACCAGGGAGCTGCGCGCGACCCTGGAGGCGCTGCGCGACGACACGACTCCGCCGCACGGCCTGGACCGGGTCCCCGAGCTGCTGGAACGGGCCCGGACCACCGGCCTCGACGCGACGCTGACGATCGAAGGGCAACGACGGGACGTGCCGGCCGCGGTGGACCGGACCGCGTACCGGATCGTCCAGGAGTCCCTGACCAACATCGCCCGGCACGCCGCCGCCGCGACCGCGGAGGTCCGCATCGACTACCGTCCCGACGCGCTGGCCATCCGCGTGGACGACGACGGCACGGCCACGCCGGACGCCGCCCCCGTGCCCGGCGTCGGCCTGATCGGCATGCGCGAACGCGTCACCGCGCTCGGCGGCAGCCTGCGGGCGGCCCCGCGCGGCGCGGGCGGCTTCACCGTCCAGGCAGAGCTGCCGATGGACCGCACGCCGTGATCCGGGTCCTGCTGGTGGACGACCAGCCGCTGCTGCGCGGCGGGTTCCGCGCGCTGCTCGACCTGGAGGACGACATCGAGGTGGTCGCCGAGGCCGCCGACGGGGCGCAGGGCCTGGCCCTGGCCAGGGAGCACCTGCCGGACGTCGCGCTCATCGACATCCAGATGCCGGTCGTGGACGGCATCGAGGCGACCCGCCGCATCGCCGCCGACCCGGCCCTGGCCGGCGTGCGCGTGGTCATCCTGACCAACTACGGCCTGGACGAGTACGTCTTCAACGCGCTGCGCGCCGGCGCGGCCGGGTTCCTGGTCAAGGACGTCGTGCCGGAGGACTTCCTGCACGCCGTGCGCGTCGCGGCCCGCGGTGACGCGCTGCTCGCGCCGTCGATCACCCGCATGCTGATCGACCGGTACGTCACCCGGCCGCCCGCCGCCACCCACGGCGAGGAGCTGCGGGAGCTGACCAACCGCGAGCGCGAGGCCGTCGCCCTGGTCGCGCGGGGGATGTCCAACGACGAGATCGCCGCCCACATGGCGATCAGCTCGATGACCGCCAAGACCCACGTCAACCGGGCGATGGCCAAGCTGCGCGTGCGCGACCGCGCCCAGCTCGTGGTCCTGGCCTACGAGTCGGGGCTGGTGACGCCGCGCACGGCCTGACGTGCCCCGAGTCAGGCGGGCACGTCGTCCAGCCGCCAGCACAGCTCGTCCACCACGCCGACGACGCCGTTGACGCCGCAGGTCCGGCGGACGGCGTGCGCGGCCTCGGACCGGCGGTCCATCCGGCCCGACAGCGTGACCACGCCCTGCCGCACCGAGACCCGCACGCTCCCGGTGTCCATCCACAACGCCCGGTGCAGGACGTCGTCGCGGACGACGGCGGCGATCTCCTCGTCGCCGCGCAGGAACATCCTGACCAGGTCGCCGCGGCTGAGGATGCCCACCAGGCGGCCGTTGTGGTCGACCACGGGGATCCGGCGCACGTCGCGGGCGTTCATCAGCCGGGCGGCGGTGACCGCCGACCTCTCGGCGGTGATCGTGACCGGCGGGCTCGTCATCAGGTCCGCGGCCGTGACCGCGGTGGCCTTCCTGCTGCCGGGCCGGTGGCGCACCCGGGACAGCAGCGGCGGCCGGTAGTCCTCGCCGGGGAACTGCTCGCGGAACTCCTCCTTGCACAGCAGGTCGGACTCGGAGACGACGCCGATGACGTGCCGGTCGTCGTCGAGCACCGGCACGGCGCCGATCCCGCGGCCGGCCAGCGCCTCGGCGATCTCCTTGAACGGGGTGGCGGCGCCGACGGAGACGACCTCGCGGGTCATCACGTCCTCGACGGTCAGGTTCATCGTTCACCTCGGGGGTTCTCGGTCCTGACTCCATCCCATCCGGCGACGCGGCCCGGCCGTAGGGGCGTTGGTCCCTGGACGGCGGGCCGGGAGTCCCCGCCGCCGCTTCAGGGTCGCTCGCGCACCACCGCGACGGTGCAGCGCGCGTGGTGCAGGACGCCGCGCATCACCGAGCCGAGCACGAACGAGCCCAGCCCGCTCCTGCCCTGCGAGCCGAGCACCAGCAGGTCGGCCCGGTCGCCCGCGGCGACGAGCGTCTTGACGGGATGGCCGCACTGGACGTCCGCGATCACCCTGACGTCGGGATGCCGTTCCTGCCACGGGGTGAGCTGCTCCCTGGTGACGCGCAGGTGGCTCTCCCGCAGCGCCTCGATGTCGCACGAGAAGTCGGGCGCCAGCGCGAACGGCAGCGGCCAGGCGTGCACCGCCCGCAGGCTGCCGCCGCGCAGCTCGGCCTGCCGGAAGGCGTAGTCGAGGGCCGGTTCGCAGGCGGGGGAGCCGTCCACGCCGACGACGACCTCGTCGTGGGAGGCGGCGTCCCCGTCGCGGACGACGACCACCGGGCCGGGCGCCTGACCGGCCACGCTCATGCTGACCGAGCCGAGCACGGCACCGGCGAAGCCGCCCGCCCCCCTGCGCCCCACCACCAGCTCGGCGGCCTCGGCCGCCTGCTCGCGGAGGGCGACCGACGCCTTCCCGGTCATGACCCGGGTGCTCACCTCGACCGTGGGCCGGCGTTCACCGACGATCTCCTGCGCCTTGGCCAGGATCTCCCGCGCGCGCTCGGTCATCGCGCTCTCCCACTCGACGGCGGCGATCTGCGGAACCTGGTACGGCCAGGTCTCCACCACGGACACGATCCGCAGCGCGGCCCCCGCCCTGAAGGCGTCGTCGGCAGCCCACGCCACGGCGTCGAACCCGGACGGCGATCCGTCGACACCCACCACGACCAGCTCAGACATCGCTCATACCTCCCCTACTCATTCAGCCGTCCGGGAGGTGAGCGGACAGGATCGCCAGCCCCAAAACTTGGAGAAATCTGGCGGCGGAGGCGATCCGGGGCGGCTCCGGACGGCTTCCGGCCCGCGAACTTGGGGTTTCTTCGCCCGCTCCTGACTTTGGGCAGGCGGGGCCCGAGGAAGATCCACGGCCGGGAGGCAGCATGCCGGGACGGATCATGGTCGGCGTGGACGGGTCCGCGCCGTCGGACGCAGCGTTGGGCTGGGCCGCCGACGACGCGGCGCGTACGGGCGCGGAGCTGCACATCGTGCACGCCCTGGACCGGCAGCCGTACAGCGTCGGCAGGTTCCCCGACTTCGGGCAGTGGAACAACCTGCTGCTGGCGGCGTCCAGGGTGCTGGAGCGGGCCGAGGCGGCGGTCCGGGCGCGGCAGCCGTCCGTGGCGGTGCACGCCGAGATCGTGGAGGGGACGCCCGCGGCCGTCCTGCAGGATCAGGCGCGGCGGGCGGACGAGCTGGTCATCGGCAACCGGGGGCTGGGCGGGTTCGCCGGCGCGCTGCTCGGGTCGGTGACCACGCAGGTGGCCGGTCAGGTGCGGTGTCCCGTGGTGGTGGTGCGCGCGGACCCGCCGGAGCGGGTCGGCGAGGTCGGCGTCGGGATCGACGACTCCGGCGTCTGCGAGCCGGCCGTCGGCTACGCCTTCGAGCAGGCCAGGCTGCGCGGCGCCACGCTGCGCCTGATCCACGCCTGGCAGATCCCCGTGCACGCCTTCGCGCCGGAGATCGCCTACGACGTGGACGAGGTCCGGGCCGCCCAGCGGGAGGTGATCCGGACCAGGACGGCCGGATGGCGGGAGAGGCATCCCGAGGTGGCGATCGTGGAGGACGTGCAGAGCGCCCATCCGGTCGAGGCGCTCACCGGCGCGGGCTGCGACCTGCTGGTGGTCGGCTCCCGCGGCCGGGGCGCGTTCGGCTCGCTGCTGCTCGGCTCGGTCAGCAGAGGGGTGCTGCACCACGCGCGCTGCCCGGTCGCGGTGATCCGTCCCGCCGACGATGCCGAGGGCCGCGGGCCGCGGTGATGGACGGGCGGCGCGAATCAGTGCCCGCGAGCCGGCGAATCAGGGCCTGCGAGCCGCGGTGAAGGACGTCCGGCGCGATCAGGGGCTGCGCCGTCGTCCCCAGTCCTCGCCGGCCCGCGCCCACTGGACCTCCCACTCCCGGTACCGCCGCCGATCCGTCCACCACCGGAACGCCGCGAACCCGCCCGCGGCGGCCAGGGCGATCACGGACATGAGCAGGAGGCCGGTCACCACGCCCCTCGTCCGCAGGACGGTGCGGGCGGTGGGCGCCGGCACGGGCCGGCCGGCGGCGTCGATCCACAACGGGACCGTCGAACCGGCCCTGGCCACCCCGGGGACCGGCACCGGGCCGCTGCGCGCCGCGCCCGAGGACGTCGTCCAGCTCGCCATCGCCCGCTGCTCGCCCACCGGCATCTCGGTGAGGGCGACGCGGGCGGCCGGCGCGTCGGCCAGCAGCGTCGCCCTGACCTGGTGCCGTCCCACGGCGTGCGCGCTCTCCTCGTGGAGCGCGCCCTCGTAGGCCAGCCGGCCCACGAGGACGGCGGGCCAGACGCCCGCCAGCACCACGAGCCCGGTCACCAGCACCGCGAGCGCCTCCAGCCGGTCGGAACGGCGGCGCAGGGGATTGCCGTCGGGACGGTACAGGCGTACGCGCCGGGCCAGAAGGTCGATCAACGCTTTCAACGGACACCTCCTTGAAGCACTGTGCGGGCGCCCCGGCGGGGACGGCAGGGGCGGGCGGCTCTTGACGGGAGGACCTTCGTCCCGAGTCCGTCAGGACGGACGGGGCGGCCCCGCGTACGGATCACGGAGCAGGACGGATGGGGCGGCCCCGCGTACGGATCACGGAGGACAAGGCGTGGTCACCCCGCCATCATGAACGAACCAAGAAGATCAACATGGCCGTTCTCCTGGGAAGACGTGCCAACAGGCACCCCGGCCGGCCTCAGCCGGGCGCCAGCGAACGGGGGATCGAGTCCGACGGCCCGGCGGGATGCCCGGTACGCCCCGCCGCGTCATAGATCTTGACCCACCGGATCGCCGGGAACTGCTTGAGCGTCGGCCTGATCTGGTCGGCGATGGTGAAGGCCGATCCGCCGCCGTCGACCGGGCCGGTCAGGTGGACCCTGGCGATCCCGTCCGCGACGGTCAGCCTGCCGAAGCCGGTGGCCCTGGAGCTGACGAAGCGCAGGCCGCGCGCCCGTTCGGCCTCGGTCGGGCCGGCGAACAGCCGTTGCAGCGCGCCGTAGGCGGTCGCCGGCGGGGCCACCGGGCGGGTCACGGCCGCCGTGCGCGGGCTCCGGGCGGTGGTGTCGAGGAAGTGGTCGCGTACGGACACGGTCCGGTAGGACGTGGTGAGGTCGACGACGACCCGGCTCGGCCGGGTGAGCGTGCGGACCTGGTAGGGCACGCGCCTGGCCAGCCCGACGCCGAAGGTGAGCGTGGCCTCGAAGTCGCCGGTGTTGACGACCTGGACGACGCCGGGCAGCGCGTAGGTGCGGCGGGTGGGGCCGTAGGTGACCCGGCCCCGGCGGTCGTGGCCGTCGGCCTGGTCGAAGCGGACCTGGAGGAGGGCGTCGCCGACCGCGCCGACCGTCCGTCCGGAGCCGTCGGCGATCAGCCGGGACACGTAGCGCACGTCGTGCCGGGCCGGGACCGGGCCGCGGAACTCGAAGACCAGCCGGTCCAGGCCGGGCAGGTGCGCGGCCCGGATGCCGACCAGGACGGGGACGGCGGCCTGCCGCGCGGCCCGCGCGGGTAAGGCCGGCACGCCGGTGACGGTCACCGCCAGGGCGACGGCGAGGAGGGAACGGATCGGGGCCATGATCATCATCTCTTTCCCGTGAACGATCCTGGTCCCAGACTGACGCGCGCGACCGCGGGGCGACACCGCCGGACGTCCTGAACTCCGTGGCCCTCCGGCACTCGCGCCGGCCCCGGAAGTGTCCTTGGACCCTCGTGGCGCGGGTCCTCCGGCCCTGTGCCGGGCGTCCTGGGAGGTCTCATCCTGGCGGGGTAGGCCGGACAGAGAAGACCGAACATTCGACGCGGTCGTCTTCTGGAGGTGGACCATGAGCACGTGCTCGCCGAGACAGGCCATGGACGCGGCGGTCGAGGCCGCTCGATGGGCCCCTTCCGTGCACAACACCCAGCCGTGGACCTTCTCGGTCTCCGACGTGGAGATCGCGTTGAAGGCCGACACCGGCAGGCAGCTCAAGGCCGGTGACGCGACCGGGCGGGAGCTGGTGATCAGTTGTGGCGCGGCGCTGTTCACGATGTGCGTCGCGATGCGGCGCGCGGGGTTCGAGCCGGTCGTCCGGGTCCTGCCGGATCCCGATCGGCCCGGGTTGCTGGCGACGGTCCGGCCGGGCCGGGAGAGCGAGCCGGACGAGGTGACGCGGGTGCTCGCGGGCGAGATCGAGCGGCGTCACACGCATCGGGCGGGTTTCGCCGACGTCCCGGTCCCTGACGCGTTCGTGGAGTCGCTGGTGCGGGCGGCGATGGGTGAGGGGGTCCGGTTGACGCCCGTCCGGTCGGTGGAGGCGGTGGAGGTGCTGGCCGCGCTGACCCGGGCGGCGCAGGGCGTGCAGGAGCAGGATCAGCGGTTCGGGCTGGAGGTCGTACGGTGGGCCAGGCCGCCGGGCAGCACGCGGGCCGACGGCGTGCCGGCCGGGAGCTACCCGCGCGAGGGCGCGCCGACGGAGGCGGTCTTCCCCCAGCGTCACTACGCGTGGCGGCAGGGCTGGGGCGCGCCGGGCGGCCAGGACGAGACGGCCGTCGGGGTGGTCGCCGTGCTGACCACGCGGGCGGACGACCGGCGGGACTGGCTGGCCACCGGCCAGGCGCTGCAACGGGTGCTGCTGCAGGCGTCGGCGCACGGGGTCAGCGCCGCCTTCCACACGCAGGCCCTGGAGCTGGAGCTGTTGCGGGAGTTCCTGCGGCTGGAGCTGTTCTCGGGGGAGCACCCGCAGATGATCATGCGGCTGGGGGTCACCTTCGAGGAGAAGGGCACGCCCCGGCGTCCGCTCTCCGACGTCCTGGGGTGAGCCCGGCGCCCTTCTAGAATCCGCAGGCATGGGGACTGACAGGCTGCGCCGCAAGCCGTACGAGAAGGAACTCCTCCGCCTCCAGGAAGAGCTGGTGGAGTTGCAGGAGTGGGTGCGGGCCGAGGGGCGGCGGGTCGTGGTGATCTTCGAGGGACGCGACGCCGCGGGCAAGGGCAGCACGATCAAGCGGGTCACCGAGTACCTGAACCCGCGCGTGGCCAGGATCGCCGCGCTGCCCGTCCCGACCGACCGGCAGCGGTCGCAGTGGTACTTCCAGCGGTACGTCGAGCACCTGCCGGCCGCGGGGGAGATCGTGCTGTTCGACCGGAGCTGGTACAACCGGGCCGGGGTCGAGCGGGTGATGGGGTTCTGCACGCAGGAGGAGTACACGCGCTTCCTGCACCAATGTCCGATCTTCGAGAGGCTGCTGGTCGAGGACGGGATCCTGCTGCGCAAGTACTGGTTCTCGGTGAGCGACGCCGAGCAGGAGCGGCGCTTCCGCGACCGGCTGGCGGACCCGATGCGCCGGTGGAAGTTGTCGGCGATGGACCTGGAGTCGATCACCAGGTGGGAGGAGTACTCCCGGGCCAAGGACGAGATGCTGGTGCACACCGACATCCCCGAGGCGCCCTGGTACGAGGTGGACAGTGAGGACAAGCGGCGGGCCAGGATCAACATGATCGCGCACCTGCTGTCCACGATCCCCTACCGGCGGGTCGAGCGGGCGCCGCTGGAGATCCCGCCGCGACCGCCCGCCACCGGCTACCGCCGCCCGCCGCGCCGCCCCGGAGGGTACGTCCCCGACGTCACGGCCGGCCTCTGAGCTCGGGCCGTCCGCCGGGGGATTACTCCGCCGATCAAGGAAATCCGGCGTACCGGACTTGATCCTCCCTTGTCGGGGAAAAGATGATTGTCTTTGCTTGTGTCCGGTGATCTGCTCGACGTCGTCCTGGTCGTTCTGGTGGTCGGGTTCGGCGTGGCGGGGTTCCGGCAGGGGTTCGTCGTCGGGGTGACGAGCTCGATCGGGTTCGTCGCCGGATGCGTGCTGGGCATCGCCGTCGCCCCCGCCGTGACGAACGCGCTCGTGACCGGCGACATCGCGCAGACGGCCTTCGCGGTCGTCATCGTGTTCCTGATCGCGCTGGCCGGCCAGTTCGCCGCGTCCACCCTGGGGGTGCGGTTACGCACGTACCTGCGCGGCGAACCGGCCCGGATCCTGGACTCCCTGGGCGGCGGGCTGGTCAACGCCACGTTCGTGCTGCTGGTCGCCTGGCTCGTGGGCAGCCTCCTGGTGGCCGGCCCGTGGACGCTGGTGGTCGAGCAGATCCGCGGCTCGGCGCTGCTGTCCACGCTCGACGCGGCGGCCCCCGAGGCGGCGCGGAACTGGCAGCGGCCCTTCAAACGGTTCATCGACCGGTCCGACTTCCCGCCGGTGCTCGACACCATCGCCGGGATGAGCCCCGTCCGGGTGCCGCCGCCGGACGTGGCCGTGCTGCGCAGCCCGGCGCTGCGGCAGGCCAGGACGGGCATCCTGCAGGTCCAGGGGACCGCCTCCTCCTGCGGCAAGCGCATCACCGGCACCGGCTTCACCTACGCGCCCGACCACATCATGACCAACGCGCACGTCGTGGCCGGGGTGGACACGGACCTGCAGGTGGTCGACCACCAGCAGCGGCCGCACCCGGCGCAGGTCGTCTGGTACAACCCCCGGCGGGACGTCGCGGTCCTGTACGTCCCCGGCCTCGGGCTGCCCCCGCTCTCCTTCGACACCCGGGCCAGGGAGGGCCAGGACGCGCTGGTCGCCGGCTACCCGAACGGCGGCGGCTTCACGCCGGAGCCCGCCCGCGTCGCCACGCGGCAGCGGGCCGGCAGCCCCGACATCTACCACGCCTCGCAGGTGACCAGGGACGTCTACCTGGTCCGGGGCAAGATCCAGCAGGGCAACTCCGGCGGCCCGCTGCTCTCCGTGGACGGCCGCGTGCTGGGCGTGATCTTCGCCGCCGTCGCCGGCCAGGTGGAGACCGGCTACGCGCTGACCGCCGGCGAGGTCGCGCCCGACGCCCGCCAGGCCGCCACGGCCACGAACCCCGTCAGCACCCAGTCCTGCGACTGACCCCCGGCCCGCCCGCGGTGACCGGTGCTCACGCCGGCCCGGACGCCGCCAGCGGGAGCGGGTCGAAGGCGTGCCCGGCCCACAACCGGCGCGACGCCTCCTCCGGGTACGCCGCCGTGCCCGGCTCGGTGCCGATGATCCAGGTCAGCCGCTCGCGCGGCTCGTACGCCGGCCAGCCCGGGTCCCCGGTCGCGGCGAAGGCGGTCCACGCCGCCCGCACCCGGGCCGACAGCTCGGCGGCCTCCGGCGGCGGCTCCTGGCCGAGCAGCAGCCCGGCCGCGCCCGCGGTCAGGTTGCCGAACGTCAGCGGCAGGCCCAGCCCGTGGCACGCGCCGAGCATCCCGCCCATGCCGGGGGCCGGCCAGGTCAGCTCGTACAGGTGGGCCCGGCCGCGCCCGCCGTGGGCCTCGGCCAGCCGTACGGACGGCATCCGGAACAGCCAGTCGGAGTGGACCAGTTCGTACAGCCGCTCGTCACCGGCCTCCGGGTGGGCGGCCCGGTAGGCCGCCGGGTCGGGGGCCAGCGCCCGCAGCGCGGCGGCCGCCTGCTCGGCGGTGACCTGGCCGAGCTCGCCGCCGAGCGCCATGAACAGCCGGTACTCGTCGCGGTTGTGCCCCACGAGCAGGTCCACTCCGCCTGCCGGCGACCGCCAGGGCGTCGCGGGCAGCACCTCGCCGTCCACGACCGGCGCGAACGGCGTGCGGACGTGCGCGGCCAGGCCCCAGCGCGGCCTGCCGCCCATGCCGGTCGCCACCGCGTCGCCGGCCTCGATCAGCCGTTCCGGCGGCAGGCGCGCCAGCTCGCCCGCGTGCGGGGCCGCTCCCAGCTCGGCGGCCACCGCGGCGGCGAGATCGGCGGCCAGCTCGGGGGTGAAGAACAGGCCCGGCACGCTCTGCGCGATCGCCCGGCGGAACAGGCCGGCCGCGCCGGGCATCGTCATCAGCGCCGCGATGCTCCCGGCTCCGGCGGACTCGCCGAAGACGGTGACCAGGTCGGGGTCGCCGCCGAAGGCCGCGGCGTTCTCGCGCACCCAGCGCAGGGCGGCCACCTGGTCCAGCAGGCCGCGGTTGGCGGGCGCGCCGCCGAAGTGCCCGAAGCCCTCGGCGGAGACCCGGTAGTTGACGGTGACCACGACGACGCCGTCCCGGGCGAGCACGCCGCCGTCGAAGAGCGGGTCGCCGGACCAGCCGTACATGTAGCCGCCGCCGTGGATCCACACCATCACCGGCAGCCGGGTCGCGCCCAGGTCGGGGGTCCACACGTTGGCGGTCAGCCAGTTCCCGTCGGTGCCGGCGTCGCCGGCGGCGCCCAGCAGCCTGGACTGCGGCGGCGGCGGGCCGAACGCGGCGGCCTCGCGCACGCCGTCCCACGCCTCGGGCGGCGCCGGGGCGGCCAGCCGCAGGCCGCCCACCGGTGGGCGCGCGTACGGCACGCCGCGGAAGACGGCCACGCCGCCCTCGATCCGGCCGCGCAGCCGGCCCGTGCGGACGGTGACCTGCGGGTGAGCGGTTCCGGCGGCGCTCATGGCACGCTCCTCGTCCGGGGGACGGCTCCGACGGCCGTGCGCGGCCATCCTCACCCCGGACGCGGCCCGGCCGCATCCCGTTTTCCGACGGCCGGGCCACGGCGATGGCATGGGGCGGCCGGGTGAGGGTATGCGGTCCGGATCTCCCCCCCCGGAAGGAGCCGCCGGAATGTCTGATCGCATCGCCGACCCGTGGGGCTCGCGCACGCCGTACGGGCCGCGCGAGGACGGCAGCGCCGAGGACTGGCCGGTCCGGGTGGACGCCTGCCTGGCGGAGGGGCTGACCGAGCAGGACGTCGAGTCGTGGGCCCAGTCGGCGTCCGTCCTGCACTCCAACGGCGACGCGATGGACATCGCGGTCAAGGACGGACGTATCGTCGGCGTGCGCGGCCGTGCCGTGGACCGGGTCAACCACGGCCGGCTCGACCCCAAGGACCTGTACGGCTGGCAGGCCAACAACAGCCCCGACCGGCTGCTGCGCCCGCTCGTCCGCGAGGGCGGCACGCTGGTGGAGAGCGACTGGGAGACGGCGATGGGCCGGATCGTGGCCCGGTCGAAGGAGCTGCTGCGGGGCCCCGGCGGATGGGGGCACTTCGGCTTCCACACCAGCGGGCAGCTCTTCCTGGAGGAGTACTACACGCTCGCCGTGATCGGGAAGGCCGGCCTCGGCACCCCGCACATGGACGGCAACACCCGGCTGTGCACGGCCACGGCCGCCGCCGCGCTCAAGGCCGGCTTCGGCACCGACGGGCAGCCCGGTTCGTACACCGACATCGACCACTGCGACGCCATCGCGTTGTGGGGGCACAACGTTGCCGAGACCCAGGTGGTGTTGTGGGACCGGATGCTCGACCGCCGCCGCGGCCCGCGCCCGCCCGCGATGATCGCCGTCGATCCCCGCGCCACGCCCGTCGCCCGCGAGGCCGACGTGCACCTGCCGGTGCGCTCCGGCACGAACCTGGCCCTGATGAACGCCCTGATCCACCGCCTGATCGAGCGCGGCCGGCACGACCGCCGCTACGTCGAGGAGCACACGATCGGGTTCGAGCGGCTGTGCCGGGTGGTCGAGCAGTGCCCGCCGGAACGGGCGGCGGAGATCTGCGACGTGCCCGTGGCCCTGATCGAACAGGCCGCCGAGATCCTCGGCACCAGCGAGCGGCTGGTCTCCACCGTCCTCCAGGGCTTCTACCAGTCCAACCAGGCGACGGCCGCCGCCTGCCAGGTCAACAACATCCACCTGCTGCGCGGCATGCTGGGCCGCCCGGGGGCCGGGGTGCTGCAGATGAACGGCCAGCCCACCGCCCAGAACACCCGCGAGACCGGCGCCGACGGCGACCTGCCCGGCCTGCGCAACTGGGACAACCCCTCGCACATCCGCGAGCTGGCCGAGCTGTGGAACGTCGATCCGGCCGTCATCCCGCACTGGGCGCCGCCGACCCACGCCATGCAGGTCTTCCGGTACGCCGAGCAGGGGTCGGTCAAGCTGCTGTGGATCTCCGGCACGAACCCCGCGGTCTCGCTGCCCGACCTCGGCCGCGTCCGCCGCATCCTGGGCCGGGACGAGCTGTTCGTCGTGGTGCAGGACCTGTTCCGCACCGAGACCGCGGAGCTGGCCGACGTGGTGCTGCCGGCGGCGACGTGGGGGGAGAAACTGGGCACCTTCACCAACGCCGACCGGACCGTGCACCTGTCGGAGAAGGCCGTGGAACCGCCCGGCGAGGCGCGGGCCGACCTGGACATCTTCCTCGACTACGCCCGCCGCATGGACTTCCGCGACCGCGACGGCAAGCCGCTGATCGGCTGGCACGACGCGGAGTCGGCGTTCGAGGCGTGGAAGGCGTGCTCGGCCGGGCGTCCCTGCGACTACACCGGCATCACGTACGAGAGCCTGCGCGGCGGCAGCGGCGTCCAGTGGCCGTGCCCGCCGGGCTCGGGCGGCACCGAGCGCCTGTACGCCGGCGGCCGCTTCAACACCGACCCCGACTACTGCGAGACCTACGGCCAGGACCTCGTCACCGGCGCCGAGCACACCCGCGAGCAGTACCTGGCCCAGGAGCCCGGCGGACGGGCCTTCCTGCGGGCCGCGGCCTACCACCCCTCGCCCGAGGTGACCGGCGACGACCTGCCGCTGCTGCTGACCACCGGCCGCACCGTGCACCAGTTCCACACCCGGACCAAGACCGGCCGCGTCCCGCGGCTCGACGCCGCCGCCCCCGAGCCGTGGGTGGAGCTCAACGCGGCCGACGCCGCCGGGCTCGGCATCGGCGAAGGAGACCTGGTGCGGGTGGAGTCACCGCGCGGCCGGCTGGAGGCCCCGGCCCGGATCACCGGCATCCGGCGGGGCGTGGTGTTCGTGCCCTTCCACTACGGCTACTGGGACCTGGAGCCGGGAGCGGCGCCCCGGGCGGCCAACGAGGTCACGAACACGACTTGGGACCCCGTCTCCAAGCAACCGATCTACAAGGTCACCGCGGTCCGGGTGACCAGAGCGGGAGGATGACCGTGCTGCTGGCGCACTACCTGGGGCTGCTGCACCGATCGGAGGAGGAACTGGCGTCGGCGTACCGCGAGGTCGCCGCGGCCCACGGCGACGAGCCGGACGTGATGCACGTCTGCCGGCGGCTCGCCGAGCAGTGCGACGAGCACGTACGGCGGCTGCGGCCGTTCGTCGAACGCTACTCCGAGGACGCCCCCGACGAGCCGGAGCGGCTGCACTCGACGCTGTTCTCCGGCTCCCGCGGTGGCGGCCTCGGCCTGCTGCGCGACCTGCACGACCTCTACCTCATGGCCGCCGAGTGCGACGTCTGCTGGACGCTGATCGGCCAGGCCGCGCAGGGCGCCCGCGACGAGCCGCTGCTGGCGGCGGTCCGCGACTGCGAGGACGAGACCGCCACCCAGATGACCTGGGCCCGCGGCCGGATGAAGCAGGCGGCCCCGCAGACGCTGGTCGTCGCGTCCGGGTAGCGCCCGGCCCCGGCGGTCAGCCGTCGAAGACGATCAGCTGGCGCAGGGCGGCGCCGTCGGCGAGGTGGTCCATCGCCTCGTTGACGCCCGCCAGGCCGATCCGGGCCGAGACCAGCCGCTCCACCGGCAGCCGGCCCTCGCGCCACATCCGGGCGAACACCGGGATGTCGCGTGCGGGCAGCGCCGAGCCCAGGTAGCTGCCGATGATGCTGCGCCCGCCGGCCACCAGCGCGAGCGGTGAGATCGAGGCGCGGGCGCCGGGCGCGGGCAGGCCCACGCTGACGGTGCGGCCGCCGGGGGCCGTCGCGGTCACCGCGGTCTCGAACGCCCGCGCGCTGCCCGCCGCCTCCACCACGACGTCCGCCTCGCCGGGCAGCTCGTCCGGGCCGTACACCTCGTGCGCGCCCAGCTCGCGGGCGGTGGCGAGCTTGGCCGGGTTGGCGTCCACGCCGATCACCCGGACGTCGTCGAGGGCCAGCGCGGTGAGCAGCGCCGCCATGCCCACGCCGCCCAGCCCGACGACCGTGACCGTCTGCCCGGGGCGTGGCCGGCCGGCGTTGAGCACGGCGCCGCCGCCGGTCAGCACGGCGCAGCCGAGCAGGGCGGCGACCTCGGCCGGCACGTCGGGATCGACCGGGACGATCGAGCGCCGGTCGACCACCACGTGCGTGGCGAACGCCGACACCCCGAGGTGGTGCAGCACCGCGACGCCGTCCCTGTGCTGGCGGACCGCGCCGCTCAGCAGGGTGCCGTCGTTGTTGGCGGCGCTGCCCGGCACGCAGGGCGTCACGCCCTCGGTGGCGCAGCCGGCGCAGCCGCCGCACCTGGGCAGGAAGGTCATCACCACGCGCCGCCCAGGGGCGAGGTCGTCGACGCCCGGCCCGGTCCGCTCCACCACGCCCGCCGCCTCGTGGCCGAGCAGCATGGGCGTGGGACGCACCCGGTTGCCGTCCACCACCGACAGGTCGGAGTGGCACACGCCGGCCACCTCCACCCGCACCAGCAGCTCGCCCGGCCCCGGCGGATCGAGTTCGAGGTCGCAGACCGTCAGCGGCCGCGACTGCGCGTAGGGCCGGGACCGGCCGATCTCCTCCAGGACCGCGCCGCGAATGCGCATCAGTTCGCCCTTCTTCGTGTCGAGAGGTTGGCCAGCAGCACCCCGCAGCCGCCCAGGACGAGCCCGGCCACGGCGAGCGGGGGCAGCGGCTGCCCGGCCAGCGACCAGGCCAGCACGGCGGTCACGGCCGGGGTCAGGAAGAACACCGTGCTCACCCGGCTGGCCGGGGAGCGCAGCAACATCCGGTTGAGCAGGATGAACGCCGCGATGGAGTTGACCAGCGCCATCCAGCCGACCGACAGCCCGAACGCCGTCCAGTCCGACACCCGGACCGGGCCGAGCGCCAGGCAGGCCAGCCCGGCGGCGGGGGCGCTGACCAGCAGCTGCACCGCGGTGCCGCTCAGCGCGTCCATGCGGGGGGCGTACCGCTGCTGGTAGAGGGTGCCCGCGCTGAGCCCGGCCAGCCCCAGCAGACACAGCGCCACCCCGGACGCGGACAGGCTGATCCGGTCGGCCACCGCCAGGACCACCCCGGCCAGGCCGAGCGCGAACCCGGCCCACTGCCCGGCGCCGACCCGCTCACCCAGCACCCGGCCGACCAGCAGGATGACCACCGGGTTCAGCCCCTGCACCAGGGACACGACCGCGGCCGGCAGGCCCGCGCCGAGCGCGCTGTAGAAGGCGCCGAACTGCACGGCCTGCATCAGCAGCCCGGCCACGGCCACGTGCGCCAGGTCCCGCCCCCGGGGCCACGGCACCCGCCTGACCAGCGCGTACGCCCCCAGCAACACCCCGGCGACGGCGAACCTGCCGAACATCAGCAACAGCGGCGGCGCCGCCCTGACCCCCGGGATGCCCGCGATGAACGCGCTGCTCCACAGGACGACGAACACCCCGGGCGCCACCGGCCACCGCCTCCCGGCGCGCCGGACGGGCGCCGTGGCGGCGGCGGTCTCCCGCACGCGGGCAGGCGTCATCGCAAGGTCCTTCCGGATGAAGACGGATCAGGAGGCGCGCAGGGCCGAGCGGCGCAGCCCCCACAGCTCCTCGTCGGAGGTGCACACGCCGACGGCCCCGTGCCGCAGCGCCTCCACCACGTCGTCCGCGCTCTGCACGAACCCCGCGGCCAGGCACGGCACGCCGACCGCCCGCACCTGCCGCTCGACGTGCCGCAGCACCATGGCCGGCATGAGCTGCACCAGGTCGGGCCGCGACCGGGTGATGGACTGCAGGCTGCGCCGCAGGTTCGACCGGTCGGTGACGAACACCTTCTGCATGGTCAGCAGCCCGAGCCCGGTGGCCCGCTCGATCATCGCCTGCCGCGTGGAGACGACCCCGACCGCGCCGATGCCCTGCAGGTACGCCAGCGCCCCGGGATCGTGCCCCAGGCCGGGGGTGGAGTCGATGTTGACGAATGCGATCTTCCGGGCGGCCACCGTGCGCTGGACCGTGGCCGCCAGGTCGCCGAGCGGGATCGAGGCCAGGATGCCGATCGGCGTGGCGGAGGAGGTGAACCGCTCGACCATCTCCACCCCCACCAGCGACGCGGCGACGGGATGCTCGGCGAGGGCGGCGAGCAGGCGCTGATCCAGCGGACCCTTGTGTCGAGAGTTCACCGCATCCACCTTAGTGCGCCGTGTTTTCGAAGGACGCGGGCAGTCCCAGCTTGCCGGGGTTCATGATGCCCCGCGGGTCCAGCGCCTGCTTGACCGCCACCAGCGTGGGGTAGCCGCTGCCCAGCGCGTCCCGCATGTACGGCGAGCGCAGCAGGCCGACGCCGTGGTGGTGGCTGATCGCCGCGCCGTGCCTGACGAGCACCTCGGCGGCGGCGTCCCAGGCGGCCCGGTACCAGGCGCGCCGCTGGTCGCGCTCGACGTCGCCGCGCAGCGAGAAGTACAGGCAGGCGCCGTCGGTGTAGGCGTGCGACTGGTGGGCCGAGGCGCGCAGCGTGCCGGGGACGGCCTCGATGGCGGCCACGACCTCGTCGTACAGGGCGGGCAGCGCGGCCCACGGCCCGGCGATCTCGCAGGTGTCGGAGACGAACCCCGGCCCCCGGACGAAGCCGTCGGCGGCCTTGCCGACGATCATGCGCTCGTCCAGCCAGCGGGCGAAGACCGCCGCGCCGTCCAGTTTCACCGACGCGCGTTCGGCGCAGACCTCGTCGGCGATCTTCATGACGGCGTCGACCAGCACCGGGTCGCCCTCGTCGGCGACGAGCAGCAGGTTGGTGCCGGGCTCGCCGAAGTGGGTGCCGCTCTCGTGCGCGTCGTACAGGCGCAGCGCGGCCGGGGTGGCGCCGCGCTGCAGGATCTCCCGGCACGCGTCGAGCCCGGCGGCGAAGGTGTCGAAGCCGTAGGCGATGCCCACCGCGTAGTCGGGCAGCCGGTGCGTACGCAGCCGCAGCCGGGTGATGACGCCGAGCGTGCCCTCCGAGCCGATGAACAGCTGCCGCAGGTCGGGGCCCACCGCGGCGCGCGGGTAGGTGCCGTAGCTGGCGGTGGTGCCGTCGGGCAGCACCACGTCCAGCCCGACCACCATGTCCTCGATCTTGCCGTAGCGGGTGGAGAGCTGGCCCGCGCCGCGGCAGGCGGCCCAGCCGCCGACGGTGGAGATGGCGAACGCCGACGGCCAGTGGCCGGTGGTGGCGCCGTGCGTCTCCTGCAGCTCCTTCTCGAACAGGTCGCCGAACATGCCCGCCTGCACCTCGACGATCATGGATTCGGCGTCGAAGGACAGGATGCGGTTGAGCCGGCACACGTCCAGCACGACGCCGCCGTGCACGGGCAGCGCGGCGCCCAGCACGTTGCTGCGCCCGGCCGAGACGGTCAGCGGGATGCGGTGCTCGTGGCAGATCCGCACCACGGCGGCCACCTGCTCCTCCGCGTCCACCTCGACGACGACCGCCTCCGGGGTGGCCGGGCGGCCGTCGGTCTCGCCGATGGAGGTGCCCGCCCACCAGTCACGGGTGCGCAGGACCACCTCGTCCCGGTCGGTGTGCACGGCGGCGCCGAGCGCGCGCAGCTCCGCCACCACGCTCTCGGGGACCGGCACGACCTGGTCCTGCAGGCTGGCCGGGCCCTTCCCCGGCGGGCAGTCGGCGGCCCAGCGCGGCGGCGTGGGCGCGCCCACGACGTAGTCGCCGCGGTTGAACGGGTGGGTGACGGTCTGCCTGCTGATCATGAAAGTCCCTCCATCAGAACGCTCTTCTCGCGGTCCACGCCGCGTACGTAGTCCTCGACCTGCCGGGCCACCTCGTCGTCGGAGAGGCCGAGCTCGCGCTGGAGCAGCCGGCCCACCTCGGGAGCCGCCTCGACCGACAGGTCGCGGGCGAAGACCCGCATCCGGGTGCGCCGCGACAACACGTCGTCCACGTTCCTGGCCAGCTCGCAGCGGGCCGCGTAGACGACCTCGGCCCGCAGGTACTCGCTGCCCTCGACGACCGGCCCGGCCAGCGACGGGTCCTCGGTGATCAGGTCGGCGACGAACCGGGCCTCGGTGCCGTACCGCTCGCCCAGGTGGGCGCCGAGCCCGCCGGTCGCGGTGGTCGCCTCGGCGTCGTAGCCCGCGCCGCCGAGCAGCGGCAGCCGCGCGGTGCGGCAGCGGGCCTTGCGGCCGAGCACCTTCAGCGCCTCGTCCACGGCCAGCTCGCCCATGTGCCTGCTGGTGGTCAGCTTGCCGCCGGTGACCGTGACCAGGCCGAAGCCGTCGGTGATGATCCGGTGGTCGCGGCTCATGTCGAGCGTGGCGCCCTCCTTCTCGCCGACCAGCGGGCGCAGCCCGGCGATGGAGCCGATCACGTCGTCCGGGGTGAGGTCGGCGTCGAAGGCGGTGTTGGCGCCGTCGAGCAGGTACTGCATCTCCTCGCGGGTGCACAGCACCTCGTCGGGCGAGCCGTCGTAGTCGGTGTCGGTGGTGCCGACCACGACCACGTCGCCCCAGCGGGTGCAGGTGGCGCGGCGCGCCCGGCCGGGCACCGGGACGGTCACCGTGCCGTCCACCGGCAGCCGCGTCCACGGCACCACGATGTGCACGCCCTTGGCCGGACGCACCCGCGGCCGGTGCGCCGGGTCGGACAGCGCGTCCAGGGTGTCGGTCCACACGCCGGTGGCGTTGACGACGACCCCGGCGCGCACCTCGATCGTGCGGCCGTCCACCTCGACGCGGGCGCCGCGCACCCGGCCGCCCTCCTTGACCAGCTCGCGGCAGGTGGCGCCGTTCAGCACGGTGGCGCCGAAGTGGGCGGCGGTCCTGGCGATGGTCAGGGTCAGGCGGGCGTCGTCGGTGCGGCTGTCGTAGTAGAGCAGGCCGCCCTTGAGCCGGTCGGCGCGCAGCCGCGGCGCCCTGGCCAGCACCTCGGCCACGCTGAGCCGCTGGTGCAGCCGGCCGATGCGCCAGCCGCCCGCCAGGTCGTAGGTCCACAGCAGGCCCTCGAAGGCCTTGGCGATGCGGGCGTCGAAGACGCCGTCCTGGGCGAGGATCGGCAGCACGAACGGCAGCCGCCGCACCAGGTGGGGCGCGTTGCGGCGGAACCGCTGCCGCTCCAGCAGCGAGCGGCGCACCAGCGGCAGGTTGCCCTGCTCGATGTAGCGCAGGCCGCCGTGGACCATCTTGGAGGACTTGGAGGAGGTGCCCGAGGCGAAGTCGTCGCGTTCCACCAGCGCCACGCTGAGGCCGCGGGTGGCGGCGTCCAGCGCGGCGTAGCAGCCGGTCACGCCGCCGCCGACGACGAGCACGTCCACCGGCCTTCCGGCCAGCCGCTCGATCTGCGCCTGACGGTCCAGCCGCAGCGGGGTGCGCCGGATGGCGCTCCTGGTCTCCGATCTGGGCTTGCGTTCTGGAAGCCGGATCACGAGGGGGATTCCTCCTGTTGGTACGAGATGTGCCGGGAGAGCAGGTCACGCCAGGCGGCGCGGGCCTCCTCGCGGGCGGCGTCGGGCAACGTGGGCTCGAAGACGGGGACGTCGCCGAGCCCGGCGAGGGCGGCGGGCAGGTCGGGCCAGAGCCCCGCGCGCACGCCCCCGAGGTAGGCGGCGCCGCGCAGGCTGGCCGTCTCGTTGGCGCGGGCGCGGCGGACCGGCCGCCCGACGAGGTCGGCCTGGCTCGCCATCAGCACGTCGCTGCTGGCCAGGCCGCCGCCGCAGAACAGATCGGTGACCGGCGCGCCGAGCGCCTGCTCCACCCCGTCCAGCAGGTCGCACACCGAGTGCGCGATGCCCTCCAGGACGCCCCGGGCCAGCTCGGCCCGGGTGGTGGACAGGCTGAGCCCGGTCAGGACGCCGGTGGCCTCGGGCGACCAGACCGGGGTGCGCATCCCGGCCAGCGCGGGCAGGAACCGCACCCGGCTCGGCCCTGGATGCTCGCGGGCCAGCGCGGTCAGATGGGCAGGGGAGTCGAACAGCCCGATCTCCTCGCACAACCAGCGCACCGCCGAACCGGTGGTGGCGGCGTAGCCTTCCAGGCTGAACACCGCCGCGCCGCGCGAACGCCAGCCGACCAGCGTCAGCACCCCCGGCACCGCCCGGCGATGCGCGGGCGGCCGGTCGCCGGCCACGGCGTCCAGGAACGTTCCCGTGCCGTGCACGCACATCGCCTGGCCCGGCCGGTGCGCGCCGAGCGCGATCATCGCGGCGTGCTGGTCGCCCATCACCGACAACACCGGCAGCCGCACGCCGAGCACCGACGGGTCGGTGTGGCCGTAGTCGCCGTCCTCGTCCAGGATCTGCGGCAGCACGTCGCGGGGGCAGCCCAGGAAGTCCCGCCACGGCTCGTACCAGTCGCCGGTGCGCAGGTCGTAGGCGCCGGCGGCGACCGCGTTGGTGGCGGACATGACGTGCCGCGCGCCGCCGGTCAGCCGCCACACCAGCCAGGTGTCGACCGAACCGAACGCCACCCGTCCCGCCTCGTGCGCCCGGCGCACGGCCGGGTCGTCGCGCAGCACGTCGGCGGCCCACAGCAGCGGCGCGCGCGAGCCGACCGGCCGGCCGGTGTGCTCGACCAGGCGGGCGTCCCAGCCGGGCTCCCATTCCCGCAGCCGGGCGGCGTAGCGGCGGTCCTGCCAGACCACGGCGGGGGTGAGCGGCTCGCCGGTGACGGTGTCCCACAGCAGCACGGTGGCGCGCTGGGTGGCGATCGACACGCCGGTTACCTCGACGTCGTGCGCCCGCGCCCACTCCAGGGCCTGCGCGCAGACCTCGGCGGTCTTCGCCCAGATCTCCATGGCGTCCTGCTCGACCCGCAGATGGTCGGGGGAGCGGACCGAGATGGGCCGGTAGGCGGGCGGGGCCGCCGAGCCGTCGTCCAGGACGACCGCGGCGCGCGTGCCCGTGGTGCCCTCGTCGACGCTGAGGATCCCCCGTCGGGTACGGCCGGTCATCGGCGCTCGTCCCTCTTCCGCAGCGCGATCTCCTCCTCCTCCAGGTTGACCGCCACGCGGGTGGGGTCCCACTTGATCAGCAGGCAGGTGACCAGGCCGACCAGCGGCACCACCGAGAGCACCATGAGGCTGGCGCCGACCCCGATGCCCGCCTGCAACTGCGGGAACAGGTACAGGCCGGCGACCGAGCCGAGGCTGCCGAGCATGCCGGTCACGCCGGTGCCCAGGGTGCGGATGTCGCTGCGGTAGGACAGCGCGGCGATCGACTTGCCGTTCGGGCCGGGCCCGGCGGAGTGGAAGAAGATGAACAGCACGGGCAGCAGCGCGGCCAGCGCGACCGGCAGCTCCTTGAACGTCGCGCCCATCACCAGCAGCGCCACGAACACCACCGCGTACCCGGCCATCGAGCTGATCCGCAGGCCCAGGCGGCGGCCCGTGTAGGCCGCCAGGCAGCCGCCGACGATGCCGACCGCGTTGAACGCCATCGACCCGATCGTGGCCTTCTCGAACTCCTTGCCGAACAGCTCCAGGCTGATCACCGGCAGGTACCAGCCGACCGCGAAGTACTGCATGGCCTGGGTGAGCGAGATGACCGTGGACAACACCGTGCGCGGCAGGTACGGCCTGCGGAACAGCACGCCCGCGTCCCCGAACCCCACCTGCCGCCCCTGCTCGGCCGCGACGCCGTCCCGCCCGGCGTCCTCCTGGACGGCGAAGCCGTACATGCGGCGCAGGGCCGCGGCGGAGTCGCGCAGCCGTCCCTTGGCGGCCAGCCACGTCGGGCTCTCCACCAGGAAGGCGAGCTGCAGGACCAGCAGCACGACGGCGAAGACGGCCGAGGAGCCCACCGACCAGCGCCAGATGTCCGCGCCCACGTCGAAACGGTAGAACACCAGCGTGAGCAGCAGGTTCGTGGTGGTGGCGGTGTACCAGACGCCTTGCCAGAAGTTGAGCCTGCCCTTGAGCGCGGACGGCGTGTACTCGGCCAGCAGCGCCATGGCCACCGCGAAGTCGATGCCGTACGCGATGCCGACCAGGCCGCGGCCGGCGAAGACGGTCTGGAAGTCGGAGCCGGACGCGGTCAGCAGCGCGCCGAGCGCGAACACCACCTTGGTCAGCAGCAGCGGCTTGACCCGGCCGATCCGGGCGGCCAGCCAGCCGCCGAACGGGTTGGAGATGATGGCGATGGCCGGCGCCATGGCGGTGAGCACGCCCACCTGGCCCGGCGACAGGCCGAGCTGCTTGACCATGGGGGACAGGCCGGCGCCCAGGGCCGCGTTGGAGTAGGCGTCCAGGAACAGGCCCGCCAGGGCGAGGAACCAGATCCAGTTGGCCCGGCCGGCCAGCCTCGTCAGGGTGTTGATGACGTCGGCCGCGTCTCCGGCGTTGCGGATCCGCGTGACCGAGGTGTTCTGCACGGGGGCGTCGCTCATGCCCAGCCGCCTTTCAGGGGGGTGTGATCCCTTGCCAGCGGTCTGGATACGACAAAGGCACAGACGAAGACCACTGACAGGGATCTCTTCGTCTGTGCCTGCCGATTGACGGGACACTATGTGCCGGTTGTCCGGTATGTCAAGCGGTCGCGGTCGTATCGCCGCAGCTCGCACGCCCTGCCCGGCGGACCGGTCGGTCAGGAATACCTGATCTCCCACCAGCCGCGGGTGCACGACCACTTGCCCGCGGCCTTCACGCAGGCGCGGAACTTGCGGCCGTTCGGGGCGTCCACCGCGTACGACGTGACGCTGCGGCGTCCGCCGCCCCTGACGACCGCGTGGCAGGCGTGGTAGGTGCGGCCTCCGTCGTCGGTCCAGTCGATGGAGATCCGGTCGCCGGAGCGCAGGCTGGTGCCCCAGGCCCACCACACGTTCCGGCCGCGGTAGACGCCGTCGGCCTCGTACAGGTAGACCATGCCGCGGCGGCCCTTCGCCTTCGCCATGCGGTGCCAGGTGTTCCTGGGCACGTCCCGGCTCACCCGCAGCCGCGCGCCGCACGAGTAGTTGATCGGCCCGGCGGCCTGCGTCCGCGACACCTGCCGGGCGTCCTGGACGGTGGCGCCGGCGGGCGAGGCGACGGTCAGGACGCCGCCGGCCACCACCGCGGCGAGTGCCAGAGCTGGAAGGTTGCGCATGTGCTCCCCCTTGGTGCGAAATCGTGTGATCGCAACGTAGGGGCGCCGGTGTTGAGGATCCGTTGAGCCCGTGTTGATCTCTGCCGGGGTCCGCGCCGCCGCTGGTCAGGCGCCCGGAGGCGCCGGGGCCCGGTCGAGGTCGGCGCGGACGATCCCGTACATCACGCCGTCACGCCACTCGCCGGCGCGGAAGCCGCAGCCGCGCAGCACGCCCTCCCGGGTGAAACCGGCCTTCTCCAGCGCCCGCTGCTCGGCCACGTTGCCGAGCTCGGTGGTCGCCTGCACCCGGTTGACCGGCGAGTGGTCGAACAGGTAGCGCGCCAGCAGCCGCTGCGCCCGCGTCCCGTGCCCCTTGCCGCGGAAGCCGGGCGCCACGATGAGGCCCATCTCCCAGCAGTACGACACCCGGGAGGTGAGCTGCCTGCGCCACGACACGAGGCCCGCCCGGTCCTCGCCGGAGGCGATCACGAGCATGCCGCCGTCCTCGCCGAGCATCCCGTTCTCCTCCCAGAGGCGGCGCAGGCGGTGGGGGTCCTGCCAGCCGTACCACTGGTACTCGCCGCTGCCGTCCGGGTCGCCGATCAGCCGGGTCAGGAACGCCAGGTCGTCCTCGCGGACGGCGCGCAGTTCGATCGTCATGATCGCGACACTATGTGGCGGACGTGACGTCGGCGCGGGCCCGGCGTCCGGCCCGCAGCGCCAGGGCCAGCGCCGCCAGCAGCGCCGCGCCCGCGAACGGCGGCCACGACAGCCCGGACGGCGGCCCGAACGTCCCGCCCGCCCCCGCGCGGTCGAGCACGGCGGCCACCGCGAGCGCGGGCAGCGCCTGGGCCGCTCCCGAGACGAGCGCGAGGACGGCGAGCCAGGCGACCCGCGCCGCGTTGCCGCGGCGGTACGGCTCACCCTCGAACACCGACGTCAGCAGCCCTCCGACCAGGAGGGCGGCGACGAGCGCGCACAGGCCGCCCACCAGCACGTCCGCCCGGTAGAGCACCTGCTCGGCCGCCGTCGAGTCCCAGACCCGCAGCGGCAGCTCCCCGTCTCCCAGGGAGAGGCCGCGGGGCAGCTTCACCCCGCTCAGCCCGAGCCGGTCGGCGGCCTCGAAGCGGGGGACGACGCGAACGACCATCTCCCCGCCGGCCTGCGTGGCGCCGTTGACGGCGTAGGCGACCCCCCACACCCCCGCGACGGCCCCGGCGAACCTGACCACGTAGAGGGCCAGCCGCACGAACAGACGATCCATGGACGCTCCAAGGAGACGGACCGATGGTTGTTCATCATGCCCGCCGGAACGGCCCCGCGTACAGACCGCCCCGGGTCACTCGCAGGTCTTGTCCTCCGGGCTGCAGAACCTGACCTCGGGGACGTCGGCCGACGGCTGGTCCAGCAGGGGCCGGGGCTGACCGCGCAGGTGCCGGTCGAAGAAGGCGGTGACGTAGGCGCGGGTGACGCCGAGTGCGCGGGCGCCGGGCACGGCGGCGCCGTCCTCGATGCCGACCTGGTCCATCAGGACGCCCAGGTCGGTGAAGGACGTGTGCGCGGCCCCCGTCAGCAGCAGCCAGCGCTTCCATCCGGTCAGCCGCGCCCAGACGCGCTCCCACGTGGCGGCCGGCTTGCCCGTGCCCGGCGTGTACGTGGCCGGTTTGCCCAGGAACAGGAACGGCCGGGACGTCCCGGCCTCCGGGAGCGTCGTCTCCACGCTGCCGTCGAGGTCGATGCCGGCGCGCAGCCGGGTGTCGGCCGCGATCGAGGCGACGGTGGCGGCGCCGCCCACCGAGTGCCCGGCCATGGCGATCCTGGACGGGTCGATCAGGCGGGACCCCTTCCACGGCGCGTGCGCGCCGGTGAGCCGGTCGAGCACGAAGGACACGTCGGCCGCCCGGCTCTGCTCCAGCTTCGCCCACCAGGCCGGGCCCTTGTCGTCGATCTCGCAGGTGACGCAGGTGGTGACCCGGCCGTCCGGGAAGGAGGTGGCGACGTTCTCGTAGGTGTGGTCGATGGCGGCCACCACGTACCCGTGGCTGGCCAGCTCCTCGGCCAGGGCGGTGAGCTCGGTGCGGGGCTTGCTGTGCCCGGGGGACAGGACGACGAGGGGCAGGCTGCGGGGGCGTCCGGCGGGGCGGGCGTCGGTGAAGGCGTTGGTCCGGGTCCTGCTCAGGGTGTCGGCCGGGAGGTGGGTGATCCCGCCGTCCTTGAGCAGCAGCTCCGACGCCTTCGCCGTCATGTACGGGGCGCGGTGGCGGCCCGGCGACCTGGCCGGGTACCAGAGCGAGACCATCAGCTCGCGCGCCTTGACCGAGGGGACCCACGGGTCGGGTCGCGAGGTGTCCTTCAGGTACAGGGACGTGGTGCCGACCGGCCGCGAGCCGGTCGGGGCCGGCAGGTACGTCGCGGGCGCGGGCGCCGCCGCCGACGCCACGGACGCCGCCGACGCCGCCGCCACGGACGCCGCCGCCGGCGAGCCGTGGACCAGCCCGGCGGCCAGGACGGCGGCGAGCCCGGCGACGGCCGCGGTCCTGCCCACCGGGTTCGTTCTGAGGTGCTTGATCATGCATCGCAATATACTTCGAGAGTATATACGCGGTGTATAAGAGGTCGGAGTGAGTGCGGCGAGGAGGCTGGCGCGGAAGCGGCGGCGACCGGGATCTCGGCCGTGTGCAGGCCGACGCTGATTGGACTCTCCCCCACGGGGAGACCCCACGCTGTGGGGGATTCCACCCAGATCTACCCGGAGGATCCATGACCCCGCGACTGGTCCATTGCCATCCCGTCACCTGTCTCAATGTCACGGGCATGGGAGAGCCCGGCGGCGCCGAGCACCTGTCGGCCATCGGCGCCCTGTACGCCGTGGCCGCCGCCATGGGCGGCGCCGCCGGGCCGCTGGAGGGGCGGTGGTGGGTGGAGGACTCGTCGCTGCCGCCGCTGGAGACCCCGCGCGATCAGTGGCGGTGGCACCTGCTGCTGCCGTTGCCCGGGATGCCCGAGCCGGGGGCGGCTGAGGCGGCGCGTGAGCGGGCCCGCCCGTCGGGGGCCGCCGTGGACCGGGTCCAGGTCGTCACCTTCACCGAGGGCGAGTGCGTGGAGTTGCTGCACGAGGGGCCCTACAGCGAGGAGAAGAGGTCGCTGGAGGTGATGGAGGCGTTCATGGCCGAGCACGGGCTGGTGCCCAACGGGCTGCACCACGAGATCTACCTGACCGAGTTCACCGACCCCGACCCGAAGACGCTGCTCAGGCAGCCGGTCGCCCCCCGGCGGGAGGCGGCGGCTCACCGGTAGACGGCCAGGGGGCGGGCGGTGTCAGCGGACGCCGGTCACGTCCGCGTGCCGGACCGCAGCGCGCCCCGCAGCAGGGGGCGGGCCGCCAGGGCGACGACCATGGCGGCCAGCACCCCGACGCCCGCCATGAGCACGGCCCTGGTCAGCGCCCACGGCAGCGACTCGACGCGGTAGACGGTCACCACGGTGAGGACCACCACGGCGACCCCGGAGACGGCCGCCACCACGCAGACCGGCAGCGCGGCGACGACCGCCTGCCGCACGAGCACCCCGCCCAGCGCCCGTTCCGGCACCCCGGCGGCTGCCAGCGCGGCGAACGAGCGGCGACGGTCGATCAGCTCCTCCGCCTGGTGCACCACCAGGGCGATCGACGAGGTCGCCAGGGCCAGCAGGAGCGCGACGTCCACCAGCGCGTGGGCCTGGGAGTAGCCGACGGAGGCCTGCTGGGCCCCGGCCGCCGCGCCGAAGAACACCGTCAGGCTCACCACGGACAGGGCCCTGGCCCACGCCCGGGGGTCGGCCTCGACCAGCCGCGCGGCCAGCAGCGTCTCCGGCGACCGGGCCCGCCGGCCGGCCCGGCGGGCGTAGGCCCTGATCAGCCAGGTCGTGGCCAGGGTCAGCCCGAACAGCATCATGACCAGCCCGGCCACCATGGCCAAGGCGGCCCCGTACGGACCGGCCAAGGGGAAGCGGCCCTTCAGCCAAGCTCCGAGAACGAAGAGGCCGACGCCCGCCGCGAGGAGGAGCAGGTCCTGCACGCGCGGCCCCCGCACGCGCGCCCGGCGGGTCGCTCCCAACGGCGAGACGACGACGTGCCGACCGGCGCGGGCCCCCGACAGGACCCCGCCGAGCGTCACCAGCGCGACGACCACGGGGATCTGCGGCAGCGGCCCGCCGAGGTGGGTGACGACGTAGAGCGCGCCGCCGGTCAGCGAACCGGCCAGCGCCAGCAGGCCGCCCTCCAGCGCGCCCAGCCGCCGTACGTCGCCCGGCGTCGCGCCCGCCAGCCGCAGGGCGGCCAGTCGTCGTTCCCTGGTGGCCGAGGCCAGCCGGTTGGCCTGGTGGACCAGGCCGGCGACCGGCACGGCCAGCAGCGCCAGGCCGAGCCCGGTCAGCGAGCCGCCCTCGTCCTCGAAGTCGGCCAGGCTGACGGCCGTGCAGACCAGGAACGTCGCCGCCGCCGCGCCCGTCCCCACCAGCCAGGCGCGGACGCGCTCGGCCCGCGAGCTCCCCCTGGTCAACATCAGCAGTACGGCGATCACCGGTCCACCCCTGCCGGCACCGCTCCGTCACGCAGGGCGATCTCGCGGTCGGCGTAGGCGGCCACCCGGTTGTCGTGGGTGACCAGGACGACGGCGGCCCGGCCGGCGCGGGCCGCGCCGAGCAGCGCGCCCATCACCTGCTCGCCGCCGAGCGTGTCCAGGGCTCCGGTGGGCTCGTCGGCGAACACCACGCGCGGGCCGGTCACCAGCGCCCGCGCGATGGCGACCCGCTGCCGCTGCCCGCCGGACAGCTCGCCGGCACGCCGCCCGGCGCAGCCGGACACCTCCAGCCGGGCCAGCCACTCGGCCGCGGCGGTCATCGCCTCCTGCCTGCCGTGCCGGTCGAACAGCAGCGGCAGCGCGACGTTCTCCGCCGCGGTCAGCTCCGGCACCAGCTCGCCGAACTGGAAGACGACCCCGAAGCTCTGGCGTCGCAGCCGGGTCAGGTCGTCCTCGGGCAGCGTGTCGATGCGCGTGCCGTCGAGGACGACCTCGCCGGACTCCGGCCGGACGACCCCGGCCAGGCAGTGCAGCAACGTCGACTTGCCCGCGCCGCTCGGACCGGTGATCGCCACGATCTCGCCCTCCGCGATCGCGAGCGAGACGCCGTTCAGCGCCCTGGTGCCGCCGAACGACTTGCTCAGGCCCCTGGCCTCAAGCATCGGTGTGCTCCTTCATCCGCGCGAGCGCGGTCTCGATCCAGCGCAGGTCGGCGTCGAGGTGCTGGAGCGCGTAGTCGGCCGCCAGCACCTGGGCGGGCGAGCCGGTCGCCTTCTCGGCGGTCAGCTCCCGCATGCGGGCCAGATGGGCCTCGCGTTGCCGCAGGAGGTGGCCGTCGGCGGCCTTCCCCGCGACGGCGACCCGGGCGAACAGGGGACTGGCGACGTACGGCGCCGACGGCTCGACGGCGTTCAGCCACCGCTCCAGCTCCGCCCGGCCGGCCTCGGTGATCGCGAACAGGGTGCGCTCGGGGCCGCCCTCCTGCCGCGTCTCGGCCACCTCCGCCAGTCCGTCGCGTTCCAGGCGTTGCAGCGTGGCGTAGACCTGCCCGTACGCCAGGGGCTTGGCGCCGGCGAGACGGTGGTCATGCTCTTTCTTGAGCTCGTACCCGTGCTTCGGCCGCTCGGCGAGGAAGCCGAGCAGCACGTGACCGGTTGACATGATCACGACTATACATTCAATGAATAGTCGCGCAAGCGGAACCGGCGGGCCTCACACGAGGCGGGCCTCGTAGGCGGCGATGACCAGGTGCACGCGGGTGCGGGCGCCGAGTTTGGTCAGCAGGCTGCTGACGTGCGTCTTGACCGTGCTCATGCTGACGAACAGGGCGCCGGCGATCTCCGCGTTCGACAGGCCCCTGGCGACCAGGACGAGCACTTCGCGCTCGCGTTCGGTGATGTCCAGGCCGCCGTCCCCGGACGGGGGACGCACGTAGCGCTCGACCAGCCGCCGCGTCGCGGTCGGCGCCAGCAGCGACTCGCCGGACGCGACCACGGCCATGCTCCTGATCAGCTCGGCCGGTGGCGTGTCCTTGAGCAGGAAGCCCGCCGCGCCCGCCCGGAGCGCCCCGTAGACGTAGTCGTCGAGGTCGAAGGTGGTCACGATGAGCACGCGCGTCTCCGGCCGGTCCGCGCAGATGCGGCGGGTGGCCTCGATGCCGTCCATCTCCGGCATGCGCACGTCCATCAGCACCAGGTCGGGACGGTCGCGTCCGGCCGCCATCACCGCCTGCGCGCCCGTGGCGGCCTCGCCGACCGCCTGGAACCCCGGCGTGGAGTCGATCAGCCGCCGGAAGCTCGCCCTGATGAGCGCCTGGTCGTCGGCCACCAGCACCCTGATCACAGCGGCAGCCTCGCCCTCACCCGGAAACCGCGCACGGGACGGACGCCCGCCTCGAACTCGCCCCCGAAGACGCGCACGCGCTCGCGCAACCCGGTCAGGCCGTGCCCGTACGGCCGCGCCCGGCCGCGCGTGCCGTCGTCGGTGACCTCCACGGTCAGTGCGTCCGGGAGGCGTTCGATGCGGACGAGGGCGTGCCGGGCGCCGGCGTGCTTGAGCACGTTGGTCAGCGCCTCCTGGACGATCCGGTAGACCGTCGGCCCCAGCTCGCCGTCCACGGGGCCGTCGATCGACAGCTCCACCTCCAGGCCCGCCGCCCTGGTCCGCGCGACGAGCGCGTCGAGATCGGCCAGGCCGGGGGCCGGGGCCAGCTCGGCCGCGTCGTCCTCGCGCAGCACGCCGAGCAGCTGCCTGGTCTCCCGCAGGGCCGACCTGCTGGTCTCCTCGATCGAGGCGAGCGTGCGGCTCATCTCCTCCGCCCCGCCCACGTGTCCCGCCACGCCCGCCTGCACCGCGATCGTGCTGAGGCTGTGGCCGATGACGTCGTGCAGCTCCCGGGCGATCCGCAGCCGCTCGGCGACGGCCTCCGCACGGGCCCGCTCCTCCGCCTGCGCGGCCAGCTGCCCGGTGTAGAGCCCGCGCTGGCGTACGGCCGTGCCGGCGGCCCACGCGGCGAGCAGGATCGCCAGCGCCAGCCCGAGCCGGTCGCGGACCGCGGCCGTCAGGGGGACCTCCGCCACGCCCTGCGCGGCGACCGCGCCCGCCACCAGCAGCGGCAGCACGGCCCTGCTCCGCGTGGCCAGCGTGTACAGCACGAGCGGCAGGCAGAGCAGCTCGGCGTGGGGAAGCAGGAACTCCCGCATGCCCAGCCCGCCGAGCAGGACGACCACGAACACCGGCCCCGGCCACAACCGCCTGACCGCCACGGGCAGCCCGGCCGCCAGCGCCGCCGCGAAGTCCAGGACACCGGGCTCGGCCGGGTTCCGCGACGAGGTGAGCCCGGCGTAGCCGAGCGCGACGACCAGCGCGACGACGGCGTCGAGGGAAATCCAGCCCCATGCGGGCACCCGGTTCAGCAGCGGCGGACGGATCTGTTGGCGCACGGTGCGAACCTAACCCGGCGGCCACGCCGCCCGTATCGGTCCCAGGACCGATGCGCGCCGGGCCGGGGGCCGTGGAGGGTGAGGAACATGATCGAAGTCACCGGACTCACCAAACGCTTCGGCCGGACCCCGGCCGTGCAGGACCTCACCTTCACGGTCCGGCCCGGCCGGATCACCGGCTTCCTCGGCCCGAACGGCGCCGGCAAGACCACCACCATGCGCGTGCTCCTCGGCCTCGAACGGCCCACCGCCGGACGGGCCACCGTGAACGGCCTGCCCTACCGCGCGCTGGACCGGCCCCTCACCCAGGTCGGCGCGCTGCTGGACGCCTCCGCCGTGCAGGGCGGGCGGCGCGCGGAACAGCACCTGTGGTGGCTGGCCCGCTCCAACGGCCTCGACCGGGCCCGCATCGGCCCCCTGCTGGAGCTCGTGGGGCTCGGCGGATCGGCGGGCCGGCGCGTCGGCGGGTTCTCGCTGGGCATGAAGCAGCGGCTCGGCCTCGCCGCGGCGCTGCTCGGCGACCCCGAGGTGCTGGTGCTCGACGAGCCGGCCAACGGGCTCGACCCCGAGGGCATCCGCTGGATGCGCGGCCTGCTCAGGACGCTGGCCGCCGAGGGGCGCACCGTGCTGGTGTCCAGCCACCTCATCGGCGAGATGGCGGTCACGGCCGACCACCTCGTCGTCCTGGCGGGGGGCAGGCTGCGCGCCGACGCCGCGCTCGGCGAGCTGGTCGGGCCGGGCGGCTCGCTGGAGGAGACGTTCATGGAGCTCGTCGGAAGGGGGGAGCGGTGAACGCGCTCGCGGCCGAGTGGATCAAGTTGCGGACCCTGCGTTCCACCTGGTGGGCGCTCGGCGTCGGGGTGCTGGTGTCGCTCGCGCTCACCGTGCTCGGCGCCGCCACCGTCATCTCGCGCTGGGACCCGGGCCGCACGGGGGACCAGGCGGCCATGGGGGTCGTGGTCGCCGTGTACGTGGGGGTGGTCCTGGCCCAGCTCCCGCTCGGCATGCTGGGCGCGATGACCGCCAGCGGCGAGCACACGTCCGGCATGATCGACGTGACGTTCGTGGCGATGCCGTCGAGGGTGCGCGTGCTGGTGGCCAAGGCGGTCGTCCTGGGCGGCGTCGCGGTGGCGGGCTCGCTGCTCATCGCGGTGCCCGGCTACCTCTACGGGCGGTTCGTCGCCGCGGAGTTCCACCCGTCGTCGCTGCCCGCCGGGGCCTGGACGGTCGTCGCCGGCGGCACGCTCATGATCGTCGTGGCCACCCTGCTCGGGCTGGCGCTCGGCACGGTCCTGCGCAACGGCGCGGTGGCGACGGCGGCGCTGGTGGTGATCGTCCTGGTGGCGCCGTTCGCCGCCCGCGTGCTGCCGGGCGGCGACGTGGTCAACCGGGTCCTGCCCGGGTACCCGGCCCTCCAGCTGATCGAGCAGGTGCCGGACGTCATGCCGACCTGGGCGGCGTTCGCCGTGCTCGGCGCGTGGGCGGTGGTCCCGCTGTCCGTCGCCGTGGTCGCCGCCGCGCGTTCCTGACGCCGCGCGCCCCCGGCCGGGCAGGGCTTGGGGCAGGGTTCAGGGCAGGGCGAGGAGGCTGACGGCGAGGGCCGCGGCGCCCAGGCCGACGAGCTGGCCGCGGTGGATGCGCTCGGCGAGCACGCCGCGGGCGAGCAGCACCGTGCCGGCCGGGTAGAGGGCGGTCACCACGGCCACCACGGCCAGGTCGCCGCTGCGGGCCGCGAGCAGGAACAGCAGGTTGGCCACCGAGTCCAGCACGCCCGCGCCCGCCGACAGCGCGTACGCGGGCCGCTCGGGGCCCAGCCGGCGGCGCAGCAGCCCGGCCGCGGTCAGGGTGACGGCCGAGGAGACCGCCCGCCCCACGATCAACGGCGCCACCCCGCTGTCGGACGGCGCCTGGTGCAGGAAGACGAGCTGGAGGGCGATCGCCGACCCGGCGCCGAAGGCCAGCAGCAGCGCCGTCCGCGACGGACGCGCCGACCCCGCGCCGTGCCCCGCGCTGACCAGGACGACCGCCACCAGCGCGAGCGGCAGCCCCACCAGCCCGGCGGCCGACAGGTGCTCGCCCTGGAGCAGCCCCACGGCGACGGGCAGCGCGGCCGACACCAGCGCGGTCACCGGCGACAGCACGTTCATCGGGCCGATCGCCAGCGTGCGGTAGAGCAGGGCGAACACGGCCGCCGAGGCGACGCCCGAGGCCGCGCCCCAGCCGAGCGCGGCGGGGCTGAACGACGCGCCGAGCATCGGCCACAGCAGCAGCTCGACCACGAGGCTGGCCGGGGCCGCGACCATCACGGTACGCAGCACGTGGGCCCTGCGGGCGCCCAGGCCGCCGAGGAAGTCGGCGCAGCCGTAGGCGAGCGAGCTGCCCAGGGCCAGCAGCAGAGCGATCACGACACCTCCCGGACATTCAGCGGAACGACCAAAGAGTACATTAGAATGACTACCGGAGCACAACGGACCGACCGCGCAGTACATTCGACCGGTCCGCCCCGCGAGGAAGGTGAACAGATGGCCGAGCCGGCCAGCGCCCTGCGCACGGTCGCCCACAACGTCAAGGCCGCCCGCACCCGCGCCGGCCTGTCCCTGGAGGAGCTCGGCCGGCGCGCCCAGGTCAGCAAGGGCGCGCTGGTGGCGCTGGAGAAGGCGCAGGGCAACCCCAACCTGGCCACGCTGGTCCGGCTGGCCGACACCCTCGGCATCTCGGTCTCCGCCCTGATGCAGGGGCCGCCGGAGGGCCGCCTGCGCGTGGTGGCCGCCGACGCGGTGGCCCCCTTGTGGACCGGGCCGCGCGGCGGCCAGGCCCGGCTCATGCTGACCACCACCGGCCCGGCCCCCGTCGAGGTCTGGCGCTGGCGGCTGGAACCCGGCGAGGAGTACCCCAGCCAGCCCCACCAGGCCGGGGTGGTGGAGACCCTCAGCGTCGTCTCCGGGCGGATGACGCTCGTCCTCGACGGCGCCGAGCACCCCGTCGAGGCGGGCCAGACCGCCACCTTCGACGGCGACGCCCCGCACGGCTACCGAGGCGAGGGCGACGGCACCTGCGACGTGATCATGACGGTCCACCTCCCTCCGGGCCCCTGGACCGCCGGCCGGCCGTGAGCCGCGCTCGCCGTCAGGAGGCCAGGCGCTCGATGGCGAAGGCGGACAGGAAGCCCACGGTGGTGATCAGCCCGGTGAGGACGTGCGCCTGCTCGAACGCCTCCGGGATCATGGTGTCGGCCACCATGGCCAGGATGGCGCCGGCCGCGATCGCGGTGATCAGCGCGATCGCCTCGGGGGAGGCCGACCGGAGGGTCAGGTAGCCGATCATGGCCGCCACGCCGCTGACCACGGCGATGCCGCCCCAGACGCCGAACACGTACGCGGGGCTGCGCCCGGCCCGTCGCATGCCGGCGGCGCTGGACAGGCCCTCGGGGACGTTGGAGACGAACACCGCCGCCACGACGGCGAGGCCGATCTCGCCGCCGTGCAGCAGGGACAGCCCGAGCACCACCGACTCCGGGATGCCGTCGAGCAGCGCGCCGACGGCGATGGCCGCGCCGCTGCCCTGCGCGTCGGCCTCGCTGGGCTGCTGGTCGCCGGAGCGTTTGCGGTGCCGGGCGCCGTGCCGCGCCAGGATCGCGTTGGCCGCCACGTACGCGCAGGCTCCCGCCAGGAAGCCGACGGCGGTGGGCAGCAGCCCGCCCGACCGTTCGGCCTCGTCCAGCAGCTCGAAGGAGAGCGCCGAGATCAGCACCCCGGCGCCGAAGGCCATGACGGCGGCGATCGCCCGCGCCGGGACCCGCACCAGCATCGCCACGGCCGCGCCGAGGACCAGCGCGCCTCCGGCGACCAGCCCCCACGTCCCCGCCTCCAGCCACTCAGGCATGTGCACCGATCCCTCTCGCCGTCCTCGTCCCCAGGTTCTCTCGCCTACGCCCTTCCCGTCACCCGTGCCCGGGGCCGCACCGGGCGCCAGCCGGTCGCGAGGGCCACGGCGAGCAGCAACTCGGCGATGTCGCCGCCGTAGTACATGATCTCGGCCGCGCCGCGCCGCTGGTCCGCCGGCACGGGCAGGTCCACGCCGATCCCGGCGTACATGAGCTGGGACAGCCCGCTGTGCACCGCGATCGCCACGCCGAGCACCACCAGCCGGGCCGGCACCGAAGGGCGGCGCGGCGCGGGGTCCGGCCCGGCGATCGCCCAGGCGAACAGGCAGCCGGACAGCAGGAAGTGCGCGTGGAGGGCCGCATGCAGCCAGGGGTCGCCGGTGGCCAGGTCGTACAGCGGGGTGCAGTACAGAACCACCATGCCGCCCACGCTCAGCACCAGCGCGGTGACCGGGTGGGCGACGAAGTGCGCCGCCCGGCCGCGCAGGAACCCGCCGAGCCGGCGGGCGTGGGCGGCGGGCAGGCAGCGCAGCAGCAGCGTCATCGGCGCGCCGAGCACCAGGCAGAGCGGGGCCAGCATGCCGATGAGCAGGTGCTGGAGCATGTGACCACGGAAGTCGGCGGCGGCCCACGCGGCGACCGGCCCGGTGAGGGCCACCGCCGCCAGCGCGAGTCCGGCGAGGAACGCGACCGGGCGCCGCCTCTTCCAGGGGCTCGCGCGTCCGGCCAGCACCAGGTAGCCGGCCGCGCTCAGGGCCGCGAGCAGCAGGACCGGCGCCGACGCGCCGCCGTGATGGTCGTGGCCCGTCATGTCCTCGTGGTCCGCTCGTGGCCGGCGCACAGGTCCAGGCGTCCGCCGCCGCGTCGCAGCATCCAGCCGCCGAGCACGAGCAGCCCGCCCAGGACCAGGAAGCCCAGGTCCCACCAGAGCTGGTACGGCCCGGTGCGCACGTGGTGGATGCCCAGCAGGTGGTGGTCGATCAGGCCTTCCACCAGGTTGAACAGGCCCCAGCCGGTGACGATCCAGCCCCAGAGCGTGCGCGACTGCCAGACCCGGCCGCGCGAGGTGGTGACGCGGGAGTAGAGCAGGCCGAGCCCGACCAGCACCGCGAGCCAGGTGAAGGTGTGGAACAGCCCGTCCCACAGGGTGTTCATGCGCAGCCCCGGGACGGTGTTCACGGGGTAGGGGCGCAGGCCGAGGTTGTCGGCGCCGGTGCTGCTCAGCATGTGGTGCCACTGGAGGACCTGGTGCAGCAGGATGCCGTCCACGAAACCGCCCAATCCCACCCCCAGGGCCGTGCCGGGCAGCGCCAGGGCCGTCTTGCCCGTCGTCTCGGGGGCGGCTGCGGTCATGGTTCCTCCTTGCGTCGGGGCGTGGGCTACCCGGAAGGAGACGCGGCACGCCTGTCCCGCGGACGACCGGAAGCCTGCGGGATCGGGTGAAGATTGAGCCGGGAAGCCCCGGGTAGGGCAGGCGGCGGTCCGCCCCCGTCGTGAGGAGACTTGGATGGAGCACCGCCACACCCCTTGCACCCCGCGTCCGGCGCGACAGCTCTACGAGATCACCGCCCTGGACGCGGCGGGCGACCGCTGGCACACCATCGGCTGGGGGATCGACCAGGCGGAGGCCGAGTCGGCCGCGCGGGCGTGCGTCACCCGGCCGGTCCCGCCCTACCGGGCCGCCCGGATCCGGCGCGACGGCCGGGTCCTCGCCGAGCACCGCCGCAGCGCGTGAAGGCGCCGCCGTCGCCGCGCGTGGCGCTGCCGGTGATGTGCCACCGGTGGGCGCACATCACGTTCCTGCACTGGCGCTACCCCGTCGAAGTGGTCCGCGAGCTGGTGCCGGACGAGCTCGCCGTCGAGACCATGGACGGGTCGGCGTGGGTGGGGGTGACGCCGTTCCTCATGGAGGACGTACGGGTGCCCGGCCTGCCCGCCGTGCCGTGGTTGTCGGCGTTCCCGGAGACCAACTGCCGCACGTACGTCCGGGACGCGCGCGGCCGTTCCGGCATCTGGTTCCTGTCCCTGGACGCGGGACGGCTCCTGGCCGCGCTCGGCGGACGCTCCGGCTACCGGCTGCCCTACCACTGGTCCGACATGTCGGTCCGGATCGACCGGCAGCGCCGCCGCTACCGCTGCCGCCGGCTGTGGCCGGGGACGCGGGGCGTGCGGTGCGACGTCGAGGCGGAGGTGGGCGGCGTCCTGCGGGAGGACGAGCAGGACGAGCTCGCGCACTTCCTGACCGCCCGCCACCGGCTGTTCACCCGGGTGGCGGGCCGGCTGGCCGCGGCCGAGGTCGAGCACCCGCCGTGGCCGCTGCAGCACGTCGAGCTGACCGGCCTCGACCAGGACCTGCTGCGGGCCGCCGGCCTGCCCGGCCCGGCCGGCCCGCCCCTCCTGCACGCCTCACCGGGCGTGGACGTACGCGTCGGCATGTGGTCGTGGTGACCTGACGAGGGGCGCGGCGGGTCCAGGCCAGGTACCAGGCGGTGGCCGGAGGGGCCGCCGAGCGGAAGGTCCTCAGGGATGACTCCGGTCTCCTCCTCCAGTCGGATGGTCTTGTCGGAGGAACTGATCGATGATCAGGTCCCCGAACGATTGGAGTCGCGATGCGAAGACCAGTCCTGATCCTCACCCTCTTATCGGCCCTCGCCGCGCCGCTCGCGCCGGTCCCCGCGGCCGCCGCCACCACCGGTGCCACAGCCGCCCCGGCCGTGCGGTGGGCGCCGTGCGCGGAGGACCCCGCGGCCGACTGCGGGACGCTGACCGTGCCGGTCGACTGGAACGACCCGCGCGCCGGGACCTTCGAGCTGGCCCTCGCCCGGCGCCGGGCGAGCGACCCGGCCGCCCGCATCGGGTCGCTGGTGATCAACCCCGGCGGCCCCGGCGGCTCCGGCGTGGACGCCGTGGTGAACAACTGGCTCAGCTTCACCCCCGAGATCACCAGCCGCTTCGACGTGGTCGGCTTCGACCCGCGCGGCGTGGGCCGCAGCCATCCCGTCACCTGCTCGCTGGAGCTCGCCCAGCAGGCGCCCGACCCGCTGTCGATCAAGGACCAGGCCGGCTGGGACGCCCTGCTCGCCTTCAACCGGCGCTACGGCGAGGACTGCCGCCGGCGCACCGGCCCGCTGTTCGACAACGTCCACACCGGGTACGTGATCCGCGACCTCGACGCCCTGCGCGCCGCCCTCGGCGACGACAAGCTGACCTACTACGGCGTCTCGTACGGCACCCTGATCGGCCAGCTCTACGCCGAACGCTACCCGCGCCGCGTCCGCGCCCTCGCGCTGGACAGCAACATGGACCACAGCCTGGGCACCCAGGCGTTCCTGGACACCGAGGCCTGGACCTCCCAGGACTCCTTCAACGAGTTCGTGGCCTGGTGCGGCCGGACCGACTCGTGCGCGCTGCACGGCAGGGACGTCCGCGCGGTGTGGCACGAGCTGCTGGCCAGGGCCGACCGGGGCGAGCTGACCTTCCCCGGGCAGCCGGACGTCAAGCTGCGCAGGCTCGACCTCATCGGCCTGGCCTTCGGCGCGTTCTACGGCCCGGCCTGGAGCCAGCTCGCCCAGCTGCTGGCCGCCATGGAGAGCGGCGCCGGCCCGGTCAGCCCGCTCTTCGCGCCGCCCGTCCGGGCCGCCGGGGAGACCGTCAACGACGCGAGCTTCGTCTTCTGCCAGGACTACGCGCTGCCCGTCCGCGGCTACCGCGACTGGGACCGGCTGCTCCGCAGGTCGGCGGCCCTCGCGCCGGACATGCTGGTCAGCGCCGCGGCGCACCCGCTCGCGCTGGCCTGCCAGGGCACGGCCACGCCCAACCGGCAGCACCGGCTCAGGGTGGACGGCTCGCCGGCGCTGCTGCTCGGCAACGCCCTGCACGACCCGGCCACGCCGTACGTGTGGGCGGCCTCCACGGCGCTGCAGGCCGGCCGGCAGGCCCGGTTGCTGACCTACGAAGGGTGGGGGCACGGCATCTACGGGCGCGGCGAGTGCACGACGGCCGCCTTCGACCGCTACCTGCTCTCCCGTGACCTGCCCGCCCAGGGCGCCCGCTGCCCGGCCGTCCCGCCGGACGAGACGGCGCTCAGGCGGGTCCCGGGCCCGAGCCCGCTGCCCGGCCGCCCCGGGTGGACGTCCGTCCTGCGGTAGCCGGATGGCGACGCGGCCTCGCGGCCCCCTCTCCGCGAGGCCGCGTCCTACCCCCGGGCGCCCGTGGTCAGGCGCTCGCGGAGGGCGTCGAGGCGGGCCATGGCCGGGGTCGCGGTGATGCCGTGCAGGACGACCGAGAGCACCACGGTGAAGGCCGTCACCGCCCACAGCTCCTCGGGCGGCACGCCGAAGTCGGCGTGGCCCAGCGCGTACGCCAGGTAGAACAGCGACCCCACCCCCCGGATCCCGAACAGCGAGATGACCCGGCGCTCGCGGGGGCCGGCCGGGCCACGGACCTGGGAGAGCCAGCCCGCCAGCGGCCGGATGACCAGGATCAGCAGCACCCCGACGAGGGCGCCGCGCCAGGTGAGCGGGGCCAGGCCGCCGGCGGCGACGAATCCGCCGAGCAGGAGCAGCAGCCAGGAGGTGAAGAGCCGTTCGAGCTGCTCGACGAAGCCGTGCAGGACGTTGTTGTAGCCGTGTCCGTGCTCGACCCGGCGGATGGCGCAGGCGGCGACGAACACGGCGATGAAGCCGTAGCCGCTGACCAGCTCGGTGACCCCGTAGGCGAGCAGGGTGGCGCCCAGGGCGACGAAGCCGTCGCGGCGCTCGGCCAGGCGCAGCTCCTCGGCGGGGGAGTGGAAGAACAGCCGGCCGAGCAGGCGGCCGATCAGCAGGCCGCAGACGACCCCGGCGACGATCCGGTAGAGCACGTCCGTCAGCGCCCACTCGCCCGTCCAGCCCAGGCCGCCGGCGGTGGCCAGGGCGATGGCGGCGTACACGATGGGGAAGGCCAGCCCGTCGTTCAGGCCCGCCTCCGAGGTGAGGGCGAAGCGGACCTCGTCGTCGGCGTTCTCGGCGTCGGCGGGCTCGCCCACGCTGACGTCGGAGGCGAGCACCGGGTCGGTCGGCGCGAGCACGGCCCCCAGCAGCAGCGCGGCGGCGACGGGCCAGCCCAGCACGCCGGTGGCCGCCGCCGTGACCCCGGCGACGGTCAGCGGCATCGCCCAGCCGAGCAGCCGCCAGGTCGTCGACCAGCTCCGCAACCCGATCCGCCGGTTGAGCGCCAGCCCCGCGCCCATGAGCGAGACCAGCACGCAGATTTCGGTGATGTGCTCGACGGCCGCCCGGTGGGCGACGGGATCGGGCTCGGGCAGCCCGATCGGCAGCAGGTACAGCCCCATGCCGCCGAGCAGGTAGACCAGGGGAGGGGAGAAGGCCCGGCGGGCGAGCAGGCCGGGCAGGACGGCGGCGAGCAGCGCGGCGGCGCCGCCGAGGGCCAGGACGAGATCGGGGGTGGACATCCCGGCCCCACTGCCCTGATCAACTCAGGACAATCTTCCTTTTATGCGCGCAAACCGCTCAGTATCGCTCGGATCAACAAGCCGGCACCGTCGTCGGCATATCGCGGCAATATGCACTAATAGCTACTTTTCGCACCCCTGGCTGCGCGCCTACCGTGACAGGACCCCCCAACTTCTGGAGGAGGATCCGTGTCAAGGTCTCTCCGTGTCACGCTCTCCGTCGTCCTCGCCCTCTCCTTCCTGCTGGTCACCTCCCCGGCCCAGGCCGCCGTGCTGGTCCGGGTGCTGCGGTACGACGCCTCCCGGTCGGCGGAGTTCGTCACCGTGATCGACCAGGCCGCCCAGGTCTGGAACGCGAACGTGGTGAACGTCCGGCTCATGCAGGGCACGCCCGCCAGCTTCGTCGTCCTGGCCGACAACAACTGGCCCAGGACGCTGCCCACCAGCCTCGGCCGCGGCACGATCTGGATGGGCCGCCAGGCGGTCAACCAGGGCTACTACCCGCTGCGGATCGCCACCCACGAGATCGGCCACATCCTCGGCCTGCCGGACCGGCGCACCGGGCTCTGCGGCGACCTGATGTCCGGCTCCAGCGCCCCCGTGAGCTGCACGAACGCCACCCCCAGCGTGGCCGAGCGGGCCGAGGTGGACCGCAACTTCGCCGGCAGCGCGCCCGCGGTCGAGTTCGGCCGCGTCCACGAGGACCGCTGACCTCCAACGCGCCCGACAGGCTGTGTCGCTCCGCGCCGCCCCGCCGGTTCGTCCGGCGGGGTTGGCCGGAGGGCCGTGATCGTATTGTCTGGGAGCAATCGCCCCCCGACGTGAGGATCAGCGCATGCCCCGTTCGAGAGCCGTCCTGTCAGCCCTCGCCGCCGCGGCCTCGGTCCTGACGGCGGGCGGATCGGCCGAGGCGGCGGCGGACGTGCCGTTACCCTCGGCGGTCTTCCGCGCCACGCACAACAGCTACTCGGGCAACATCGCCGGCGCGAGGAACTCGATCGCCTACCAGCTCGACCACGGCGTCCGCTTCGTCGAGCTCGACGTGCACGACAACGGGTACGCCACCGCCCGCGACTACTCCGTCGGCCACGACGCCCCCGGCGACGAGGTGGACCACGCGGGCAACCCGGCCTCCAACCTCCTCGGCGACTGGCTCGCGGTGATCGCCGGCTGGTCGGCGGCCCATCCCGCGGCCGCGCCGATCGTCGTCGCCCTCGACCTCAAGGACGACCTGACCGACAACCCGTCCTATGCCGCGGGCAACCCGGCCGCGCTGAACGACGAGCTCGTCGCCGCCTTCGGGCCGCGGCTGCTGCGGGCCGAGGACTACCCGGCCGCCCCGCCCACCGTGGACGCGCTGCGCGGCCGCGTGCTCCCGGTGATCTCCGGCGACGGCACGACCCGCACGCTGTACAAGCGCGACCTCGGCTCGAACCCGGCCGTCGCGGCCAACGCCCGCGGCCAGGTCGTGGAGGTGCACGACTCGGGCGCCGGAGCGCTGTGGTACTGGACCGGCGCGTACGGCGCCGACGGCCGGGTGACCTGGCTGCGCCACGGCAGGTACGACAGCGGCGTCACCCCCGCCGTCGCCCTCAACGACAACGGCGACCTGGTCGAGGTCCACCAGTCGCAGAACGCCACCACGCTCTGGTACCGCGTGGGACGCCTGGACGCCGCCGGCGAGATCACCTGGTCCGCCAGTCGCCAGTACGACAACGGCGTGCTGCCGACGATCCGCTTCACCGACGCGAACGGGACCCGGCTCCGGGAGATCCACCGCAGCCAGAGCAACAGCCAGAACTGGGAGTGGTCCGGCACACTCGACGCCGGCGCGGCGAGCGTCACGTGGAGCGGCAACGCCAGGACCTCCGACGCCCGCCACGACAAGACCACCTCCTACGGCGGCGCGCCCCGCGTGCACGTGTGGACCGGCGCCGACGGCCCGACCCCGTCGCGGACCCTGCGGGTGGACACCGACGCGTTCACCGGGGACCGCATCCGCCACCGCCAGGTCGCCTTCGCCGAGTTCCAGCAGGGCGACAGCGCGGAGCTGCGGCAGGACGCGCTGTTCTACGCCGCGCCCGCCGGGCAGTCGTCGTTCATCACCGACGCGCGGCGGGCGGGCCGGCTCGTCCGCGGCTGGGACTTCGACTCGGCGGGCCAGACGACCGATCCGCCGGCGAACTACCCGGCCACCAACCATCCCTACGACGCCTGGTACCAGGACCTGCTCACGCGGACGGGCGCGGTGGAGTGACCGGCGGACGGCGGCGGGTCAGCACGCGGGTGGTGCCGCCGTCGTCCTCGGTGATGTCGCGCACGTGCTCGAAGCCGAGCTTGCGCAGCACGGCCAGCGAGGCGAGGTTGTCCGGCGCGACGGTGGCGTGCACCTCGGTCAGGCCGAGGGCGTCGAAGCCGTGGCCGACGATCGCCTCGGCCAGCTCCCGGCCCAGGCCCGCCCCCCACACCGCGGGAACCAGCGCGTAGATGAGCTCGTGGCCCGACACGGTGTCGGTCGGCTTGATCTCGGCGTGCCCGACCAGCTCGCCGTCCCGGCGTACGGCCCAGACGGCGAACAGGTCCTGGGCGTAGACCTTGCTGAAGATGCGGCCGAACAGCGCGCGGTCCTCGGCCTCGGTGGCGGTGCCGTCCCCCATCCAGCGCGTGACCCGTGGATCCTGGAACATGGCGACGAACGCGTCCTCGTCGGCGGGGACGTACGGCTCCAGCAGCAGCCGTTCGGTGCGCAGAGTAGGGGTCATGAACGGCGAACCTACTCGAACGCCGCGCGCCCCGACGACTCATTTTCGCCGGGGCGCCGCAGGTCACGCCTCCAGTTCGGCCGCCCGGCGCAGGTCCTTCGGCCGGCCCAGGGCGCGGCGCATCCGGATCAGGTCCTCCCGGGAGACGTAGTGGACCTCCAGGCCGCCGGGGCCGGTCGCGGTCAGCGCGCGGTCCAGGCACTCGCCGACCCGAAGCCCGCCCCAGGGGAGCGCCGGGGTGCAGCAGTCGCCGCCGGCCCCCGGCGAGGCGAACTGCGTCTTCGGGCGCAGCAGGGAGTCCGGGTGCAGGGGCAGCGGGCCGCCCGTCTCGTCGGCGAGCCGGGCGCCGACGGAGGCGAAGGCGGCGGCCAGGGCCGGGGCGTGGGCGGGGCGGCCGTCCCAGAGCAGGTCAAGGTCGCCGGTCAGCTCGGCGGAGCCGTGCATGATGCCGGCGACCTGCCCGATCACCACGGCCCGGACGCGATGCCGGTGCAGGGCTTCGAGCAGGGGGAACGGGTCGAAGCCGAGGGCGCCGTCGGTGCCGATGGTGCCGGCGTCGTCGTCGGCGTCCTCGTGGCCCACGCCGGTGGCCCCCCGGTCCAGGGCCAGTTCGCGGGTACGTCGTGCGGCGGCGCGGAGGCGGTCCAGCGGTTCGTCGATCATCCGGACATGCAACACCGGCCGCCGCCGTGGCGCACGCGATTTTCCCCATGCTAACTTGGCCGCATGACCAACTTGGCCGATCGGCCAAATTCGGCGCGCGGCGACCGCCGTCGTGAGCAACTGGTGGAGACCGGGGTCGCGCTGCTGGGCGAGCACGGGTGGCCCGGCGTCACCACCCGGGCCGTGGCCGAGCGGGCCGGCACCAACCCCGGCCTGATCCACTACCACTTCGGCGGGCTGCCCGGCCTGCGTGAGGCGATCTTCCGCCGCGCCACCGACCTCGTCGTCGGCCCGCTGGTCACCGAGCTGCTGGCCGCCGGCGACGAGCGCGCCGCGCTGGCCCTGCTGCGCGGCCTGCCGGCCCAGGCGGCGGCCGACGGGCCGACGACCCGGCTGGCCGCCGAGCTGATCGTGGGCGCCACCCGCGATCCGGCCCTGGGCGCCGTGCTGCGCGACGAGCTCCGCCGGGCCCGCGGCCGCATCGCCGCCCGCCTCGGCCGCCTGCGCCCCGGCTGGCCGGCCGACCGCCTCGACGGCGTCGCCACGCTCGTCACCGCCGCGATCGACGGGCTGATGCTGCACCACATGATCGACCCCGCCCTCCCCGTCGGCGCGGCGCTGTCGGCGGTGGAGGACCTGCTGGAGGCGGGCGAGTCGGCCGCGTCGCCGCCCGGCTGACGGAGACCGTCCTCGACCGGGCCGTCCAGGGCCCGCCACCCACCACGGAAGGAGACCGGCCATGGAGATCGTCAGCAGACCGGACCCGCCGACCGGGCTGCGCCGCCGGCTGTGGCGGCTGCCCATCCTGCTGTACCGTCTCGGCCTCGGGCCGCTGCTCGGCGGCCGCGTCATGCTGCTCACCCACACCGGACGCGTCTCGGGCCTGCCCCGCCGGGCCGTCATCGAGGTCGTCCAGCGCGACGGGCAGGGCTACGTGGCCGCCTCCGGCTTCGGCCCCAAGGCCGACTGGTACCGCAACGTCATGGCCACCCCGCAGGTGAGCCTGCAGGTCGGCGGCCACCGCTGCCGCGCCACGGCGGTGCCGCTGGAGCCCGGCGAGGGCGCGGACATCATGGCCCGGTACGCCCCCCGCCACCCGGCCGCCGCCCGCCGGCTCTGCCGGATCATGGGCTTCGCCGTCGACGGCGGCGTGGACGACTACCGCGAGGTGGGCAGCCGCATCCCGTTCGTCCGGTTCGTTCCGGGCTGATCGGCGAAGCCGTCCAGAGCCTTCAGGATCTCGTCGCGGAAGGCGCCGCTCCCGGTGTGCCCCGAGTCCTCCACGATCACCAGGCGGGCCCCGCCTTCACGGCTGCCCGTCCAGGTCCGCGGGGGCGCGGCGGATGAACAGCTCCAGCCGGGAGCGGCCGTCCGGGTGGTCGAGCGTCACCCGGTCGCACACGCGCTGCATCATCCACAGCCCCATGCCGCGCTGCGGCGGCCAGGCCGGGACGCGGTCGAGGTGGGCGTGCGTCAGGGTGCCGCGCTCGTCGATCACGTGCACCGTCACGCCGTCCTCGTCGCTGCGGGCGCTCACCGTGCCGGGCGCCTGGGCGTGTTCCAGGACGTTGCCGGCCGCCTCGCTGACCGCCAGCACCAGCCGTTCCACCCGCTGCCTGTCGAGCCCCGCCTCCAGGGCGAAAGCGCTGACCAGGCCCCGCAGGTGAGCCAGGTTCGTACCGATCGGCACGTGCAGCCCGAAGGACTCGCCCATGGTCACCGCCTGATTCGTCCCGTTGGTCGGTACCGGCCCTCGCCGCGAACGAGCGGAGTGTGCATGCGGCCGCTCACCCGTCAGTGAGCAAATCCTAAGCACCCTGATACGACATTCGGCCGGAAATTCCGCGAAACCCCTCCGAGGGGCGTGCCGCGCCTGCCCAGGATGGGGACGACCTCGGGCTACCGGCCGGTTCCGTGCGCGGGCGGCTCGCCGGAGGGGAACAGGATCGCGCTGAGCAGGTAGGGGGCGCGGCCGGGGGCAGGGGCGTTGCCCAGCCGGTCGCCCAGCACCGCCAGCAGGTCGGTCAGCATCGCGGCGAGCTCGCCGGGGCTGAGCCACACGGTGCCCTGCCGGTAGGAGACCGAGTCGGCGACCGGATCGGCGCCCTCGCGGCGCAGGTAGGCGTCGAACTCGGCGATCAGGACGGCCATGGCGGCGGCGAACCCCCTGCGGTGGTCGTCGAGCGACATCGACGCGGCGGCCCCCGCGTCGATCGCGGGACGGTCCTGGCGCAGCCGGTAGCGGCGCTCGGTGGCCCCGCGTACGCGCTGCTCGCCCTCGACCTCCAGGAACCCGCCCTCGGTCAGGTGCGCGACCTGGCGATAGACGGTGATCTTGGGAACCTCGGGCATGCGGGCGCAGAGCTGCGCGATCGTCATCGTGCCCGCGGCCGCCACGGCGTGCACGATGCGCAGCCGTACGGGGTGCAGCAGCTGCTCGACAGGGTCCATGGCCTAACGATTTCATATGAGATACCGTTATCCAAAATGAAAACGTTCGGTTCGCGGAGCGGAGGAGGCGGCATGCGGGACGTGCCGGGGCGGACGGTGCCGGTGAACGGCCGGCACGTCTATGTCGAGGAGACCGGTGAAGGCCCCTTACCGGTGGTGTTCGAGGCCGGCGGGGGCTGCGGGCGCACCTGCTGGGACGCGGTGACGCCGCTGCTGGCGAGCAGGGCGCGGCTGGTGACCTACGACCGGGCCGGGCGCGGGCGCAGCGGCCCCGCCACTGGGCCGCTCGGCATCGACGACCTGGCGGCCGACCTGGTCGCGATGACCGAGGCCGTCGTGCCGGGGGAGTTCGTGCTGGTCGCGCACAGCATGGGCGGGCTGGTCGCGCGCCGTGCCGCCGAGCTGCTGGGGCCCCGGCTGCGCGGGCTGCTGCTGGCCGACGTCCTGCCGGAGACCTCGCCGGTGTACGACACCTGGGACCGGACCGCCGCGCAGGTCGACCGCGTGATGGCGGTGACGCAGGCGCTCAGCCGGTTCCGTCCGGCGGCGCGGCTGTTCAGCGGGAACGTCCGGCGGCTGTTCCCCGCCGACACCTACCGGACCATGCTCGCCGAGGACTTCACCCCCGCCGGGGTCGCCCGGACGCGCCAGGAGATCCGGGCCGTGGCCGCCGCCATCCCGGAGTTCCGGGCGCGGCCCCCTCGGCTGCCGCGCTGCCCGACGATCGTGTTGTCGGTGACCCGCGCCGCCCGAGGGCGGGAGCGCCGGCACGCCGCCAACCGCGAGCACCAGCGCCGCTACGCCGACAGCCTGCCCGACGGACGCCACGAGGACGTCCTCTCGGGCCATCTGGTCCAGGCCGAGCAGCCGCACCTCGTCGCCGACCGCACGGCCGAGCTCATCGGGTGAAGCAGTCGCCGGACGGGGTGAGCCGGGCGGACATGTTGCGTTCCATCATGTTCAGCGCCGCCTGCCCGAGATCGTGGTGGATGGCCGCCACGCAGTCGGGCGGCACGGTCAGCTCGTAGTGCCGCACGTACGCGTCCAGCGCGCTGTACAACACGCACTGCTCCGTCACCTGCCCGGCCAGGACGACCCGCTCGACCCCGCTGTGCGACAGCAGGTACTCCAGCGACGTGCCGAAGAACGCGCTGTGCCGCACCTTGGGCAGGAACGCGCATCCCGGCGGCGGCAGGACCGGCTGCACCAGGTCCGGCCGCCGGCCCTTCATCGCCCGCTCCTCGATCTCCCGCCGGTCGGCGGCGAAGTCGCCGTAGTTGTCGTTGACGTAGACCAATTCGACGTCGTCCCGCTCGCGGGCCCGCGCCACCAGGTCCGCGAGCGGCTCGACGATCGGCTCCACCTGCCGGGCGAGCAGCTCGGCGTCCTGGTGCTCGTACGGGTTCAGCATGTCGATGACGACCAGCGCAGATCTTGCCATAACCCCTGTCCTGTCCAGCTACCTGCTGTTTTATCCAGGACAAATCGGGGCATGGCGGGGTTGGTCAGTTCTGGTCGATGAACCGCTGGGCGAGGGTCCGGCCCAGCGTCACGGCCTGGTCGTGGTTCTCGATGGCGGCCACCTTCGTCCCGGAGCCGGTGAACGCGATGTACGTGACGCCGGAGTCGGTGCCGCCGTTGCTCGGGTCGGGGTTGATGCCGAGGTCGGCGGCGGTGCGGTAGGAGGCCTCGCCGATGATCCCCGACGGGCCCGTGTCGCCCGTGACCGCGTACTCGACCTGGCCGTTGTAGATGACCGCCACCACCGTCCCGCAGCCGATGCCCTTGGTCCGGTAGTCCCAGATCGAGCTGGGGCTCGGCACCACCACGTAGGGGAGCTGCGCCGCGTTGAGCGGCGTGTCCGAGGTGGTGTGGCAGAACGTCTCGGCCTGGAAGCAGCAGTCGGTGCTCTCGTTGCACTGCGCGGTCCGGACGCCGTCGCAGTCGATGTCCAGGTCGCCCTTCCAGAACACGCCGCCGGTCTTGCCGCACACCGCGACGGTCGCGGAGGAGACGTCGGAGTCGGTCTTGTACTTGCCGTTGGAGATCTGGGCGCACGTGGTGACCTTGGCGAGGAGCTGGTCGGCGGTGGGCCCGCCGGCGCCGCCGGTCGTGGTGCCGGTGACCGCGGCGCTGTGCCCGGACTCGTTGCCCGCCGCGTCCACCGCCGTGATCGTGTACGTGTGGGCGGACCCGGCGGCCAGCCCCGCCACCGTGGCGCTCGCGGTGGGCGAGGTCGCCACCACGGTCGTGCCCTCGTAGACGCGGTAGCCGGTGACGCCCACGTTGTCGGTGGAGTCCGTCCAGGCCAGGGAGATGCCGGTGGCCGAGACGCCGGTCACCCGCGGGCTCGCCGGCACGGTGGGCGCCTGGCCGTCGGCGCCGCCGGCGCCGCTGACCGACAACCTGTCCACGTTCGGGCCGCCCTCGGCGCCGGTCCCGGTCGCGCGGACGGTGTTGACGCCGGCGTTCAGCGTCACCGTGGCGCGGACGTCGGCCCAGGTGTCCCAGCCGCCGGTGCCGGGGAAGGCCAGGCCGGTCACCGCGGTGACGCCGTTGACGGCGACGTCCATCGGGCGGCCGGCGGCGGTGCCGTTGGCGTAGCGGAAGGTCAGCGTGTGGCTGCCGGCCTCGGCGACGTTGACCGACCACTCGATCGAGCCGCCGGGGGCGTTGACGTAGTCGACGAACCCGGCGCCGGTGTAGCCGGTGTGGTTGGTGGCCACGCTCGCCCCCGTCAGCGTCGCGGCCTCGGCCTGGTACTCGGTGGCCGGGGCGTCGGCGGTCGTGGCCTCCAGTTGGGGTTGCCGCCCGCGGACGCGGCGGTGACCCGGATCTTGTTGTCGCCCCGGTTCAGGGCGGCGGTGAGGGTGGAGGTCGCCCAGGTGTCCCAGTTCGCGGTCGCGCCGAACGAACGCCCGGCGGACACGACCGTGCCGTTGACGGAGACGTCGGCGACACGGGCCGAGCCGGTGCCGTTGGCGTACCTGATGGCCAGGGTGGCGGTGCCGGCCGCCGGGGCGTCCACGGTCCACTCCGTGTACGGGCCGGCCGCGTTGACGCTGTTGACGAAGCCGGTGCCGGAGAACCCGGCGTGGTTCGCCTCGACGGCGCCCTGGACGTTGGTGGCGTTCTCGGCCTCGTAGCGCACGGTCGCCGCGCGCGCGGGCAGCGCCACGAGCGCGGAGACGGCCAGGCACGCGGCGGCGACCGGGACGAGGGTGCGTAAGCGGGTTGCGAGCACGGTCACTCCTCGGGGGGCTATTGGATGGCGGAGCGGCGGATCGTGTCGGCGCTGCCGTCGCCGTTGTTGTCGGAGTTGGTCGAGCCGAACCAGATGGCGGCGGCGCCCGGCACCTTCTCGACCACGCGCAGCCTGCCGTACGTGCCGTTGAAGTAGGAGTTGACCGTCGAGACGTTCTCGCCGTTCAGGACGATGCGCCACAGCCGCTGCCCGCGCAGCGCCGCCATGAAGACCGTGTTGCCGACGATCGCGATGCCGCTCGGCGAGGCCTCGGCGACGCCCCAGGTGTACTTGGGGTTGGTCATGCCGGAGGCGGTGCAGGTGCCCTCGCAGGTGGGCCAGCCGTAGTTCTTGCCGGGCTGGATCAGGTTGAGCTCGTCGCGCGCGGAGTTGCCCAGCTCCGACGACCACAGCCGGCCCGCGGAGTCCCACGCCAGGCCCTGCGGGTTGCGGTGGCCGTAGCTGTAGACGCGGGTGCCGAACGGGTTGCCGGGCGCGGCGGCGCCGGTCCTGGTCAGGCGCAGGATCTTGCCGTTGAGCGAGTTCAGGTTGGGCGCGTTGGCCGACTGCTGGGCGTCGCCGGTGGTGGCGTACAGGTAGCCGTCGGGGCCGAAGCGGATGCGGCCGCCGTTGTGGTACCGGTTCTTGTCGATGCCCTGGAGGATCGTGGTGTAGCCGCTGAGCGTGCTGCCGTTGAAGTTCATCTTCGCGATGCGGTTGCCCTCGGCGGCGGTGTGCATGAAGAACACCTCCTGGTCGGTCGTGCCGTTCCAGGTGGGGGAGAGGTCCAGGCCCATCAGGCCGCCCTCGCCGTCGGTGGTCTGCACGTTCGGCACGGTCCCGACCTGCGTCTTCGTGCCCGACGGTGTCACCTTGAACACCTTGAACGTGTCCCGCTCGGTGACCAGCGCGAACGAGCCGTCCGGCGTCCAGGAGGCGTCCCAGGGCACGTCCCAGCCGCCCGCGACGGAGGTCGGCGTCTGGGGCACGGTCCCGCACCCGCCCGTGGTGAACGCGGCCGACGCCGCGCTCGGCGCGGAGAGCTGGCCGGCGGTGTCGCGGGCGACGACGTCGAGCTGGTAGGTGCGCGCGCACTCCAGCGGCACGCTCGTGCTGGTGGCGGGCGGTGCGCCGGTGACGGTGGCCAGCACGGCGCCGGAGGCGTGGTCGCGGACCAGGTAGGCGCGCACGCCGCCGTCGTCGGTGGAGGCGGCCCAGGTGACGGTCGCCGACGTGGGCTGGACGCCGCTGACCGCGGGCGTGCCGGGCGGCGAGGGCGGGTCGTCCGGCGGCGCGGGCAGCGTGCGGCAGGCGGCCTCGGGGCTGCTCAGCGAGACGTTGCCGGAGGCGTCCCGGGCGAACACCGACAACTGGTAGCCGAAGTCGGGGGTCAGCCCGGTCAGCGTGGCCGGCGGCGCGGGGGCGGTGGCGATGAGCTGGCCCTGCTGGTAGATGTCGTAGGCCACGACGCCGATGTCGTCCGTGGCGGGCGGCCAGTCCAGCTTCAGGCTGTTGTGGGTGATCTCGCCGCACACCGGCTGGCCGGGCGCGGTCGGCTTCTGGGTGTCGGCCGGTCCGCTGACGCGCAGCCGGTCGAGGTTGGGGCCGCCGTCCGCGGTGGTCGCGGTGGCCCGTACGGTGTTGGCGCCCGCGTTCAGGGCGGCGTTGAGCGTGACCTCGTTCCAGGTGGTCCACGCGCCGGTGCCGGGGAAGGAGCGGGTGCTGGCGGCGCCGTTCACCGAGATGCTCAGCGGCCGGTCGATCGTGGTGCCGTTGGCGTAGCGGAAGGTCAGGCTCTGCGGGCCGGTGGCCGCCGCGCTGACCTGGAACTCGACGTACGAGCCGGTCGCGTTGTCGTAGTTGACGAAGCCGGAGCCGGTGTAGCCGGCGTGGTTGGACTCCACGACGCCCCGCGCGATCGTGGCGGTCTCGGCCTGGTAGTCGGTGAAGCCGCTGACCTGGACGTCGGCGTCGAGGTAGTCCCAGTTGGGGTTGCCTCCGGCGGTGGCGGCGGTGGCCCTGATCGTGTTGGGGCCCGCCTTGACCTGGGCGGTCAGCGTGACCGTGGCCCAGGTGTCCCAGTTCGCGGTGGGGGCGAAGGCGCGGGAGGCGGCCACGACCGAGCCGTTGACGGCGAGGTCGGCGGGCCGGTCGCCGGTGGTGCCGTTGGCGTAGCGCAGGGCCAGCGTGGCGGTCCCGGCGCCGGGCGCGTTGACGGTCCACTCCGTGTAGGAGCCGGCGACGTTGTCGCCGTTCACGAAGCCGCTGCCGGAGTAGCCGGTGTGGTTGGACTCGACGGCTCCCTGCGAGAGCGTCGCGTTCTCGGCCTCGTACCTGGTGGGGGCGGCGTCGGCGGGGCCGGCGGGCACGGCCAGCGCGCCCGCGACCAGCGCGAGGACGCATAACCGGGGCTTCCACGAGTTCATCGGGTGGCTCCTGGGGGGTGAGCGGCTTTTCATCGTGTTCCCACAGGGAGTCACACCCGTCAACAAGTTGTCGATCTTGGAACGCTCCAACTTTAGGAAACTTTACTAACTCGGCCCGGAGGAGACATCGGAGGTGCGGACGGCCGTGGACAGACATCCGTGCGAGATGTATGCCTGAAGCAGATGGGAGGTCGGACCTGTGATCGTCACCCTTCGGCGGGAGCCCCGCGCCATGCAGCCCGGAAACCGACGTCAACGCTCACCCCCGGCGGCTGGACAGCCGCGCGGTCCTGCCGGGACGATATGTGATCATGGACCAGAACGACCCCGGGAAGCCGCGCCTGCGGCCCGCCGAGCCCGATGACCACGGCCGCATCGTCGCCGTGCTGGACGACTGGTGGGGACGGCCGATCAGCGCCGGGCTGCCGCGCCTGTTCCTCGACCACTTCCACCGCACCAGCCTGGTGGCCGAGGACGACGACGGCCTGGCCGGGTTCCTCGTCGGGATCCTGTCGCCCTCGACGCCCGGCCTCGCCTACGTGCACTTCGTCGGCGTCGCGCCACGCCTGCGCGGCGGCGGCCTGGCCCGCCGCCTCTACCGGCGCTTCTTCGCGCTCGCCACGGCCGACGGACGCGACCGGGTCAGGGCGATCACCTCCCCGGTCAACACCGCGTCCATCGCCTTCCACGCCGCGATGGGCTTCACGGTCACCGGGCCCGTCCCGGACTACGACGGCCCCGGCCTCGACCGCGTCGTCTTCGAGTTGCGGCTCCCGCCACGCTGACGGCCGCGCCCGCTCATCGGGGGTCCGTACGGGCGTTGAGCCGGTTCAGGGTCGCCGCGAGGGCCGATCCGTAGACCACGTGCCCGAGGGCCATCACCGCGGGACGGCCGGGCCGGTCGCGGGAGACCGGCGGCAGGATGTCCAGGCTCGGGATCCAGCCCTCGTAACTGGCGATCCAGATCGTCAGCGCGTACCCGACGCCCAGCGCGGACGGGGTGCGGCGCCCGCGGGTGAGCAGGCCGTACAGGGCTCCGGCGGTGACGCCGAACCCCAGGTGGGCCAGCGCCCCCACGACCCCCTCGCCCGGTTTGGGGCGGTGCCGGTGGCCGGGCAGCAACGCCCGCGCGATGCGTTTCGGCGGCTGGTCCTCCATCAGGCCCGCCCGGCTGCCGGCGAGCATCACCGCGCTCATCGCCGCGGTGGCCACGGCGCCGCCCGCGGCGCCTTTCATGAGGTTGCGCATGCGAAGTCCGGTGCCCGGGACGGAACGCCGGAAACCGGCCATGACCCGGATCACGGCCGTCGGCTGACATGCCGGTCGGCCGGCGGGGCAGGAGGAACGGTCTTCCCGACCAGAGAGGACCGGATGGGCGACACGGCGGCGGAATGCGAGCGGGTGGCCAGGCAGGCGCTCGGCCTGACCGACCTGCGGCCCGGCCAGCTCCGGGCGATGACGGCCCTGGCCGAGGGCAGGGACACGCTGGTGGTGATGCCCACCGGGAGCGGCAAGTCGGCGATCTATCAGGTGCCGGCGTTGCTGCTGCGCGGCCCGACCCTGGTGGTCTCGCCGCTCATCGCCCTGCAGCGCGACCAGGTCGAGGCCCTGCGCGACCGCGACGAGGAGGCCGTCAGCCTGGACGCGGGAACGCGGGCCGCCGAGCGGGCGGAGACGTTCCAGGCGCTGCGGGCGGGTGAGACGGAGTTCCTGTTCTGCGCGCCCGAGCAGCTCGCCCGTCCCGACGTCCTGCGCGAGCTGGCCGCCGCGGCCCCCTCCCTCATGGTGGTGGACGAGGCCCACTGCGTCTCGGCCTGGGGGCACGACTTCCGCCCCGACTACCTGCGGCTCGGCGCGGTGGCCGACGCGCTCGGCCGTCCGGTCGTCGCGGCGCTGACGGCGACCGCCGCCCCGCCGGTACGGGCGGAGATCGCCGAGCGGCTGGGCATGCGGACGCCGGTGGAGATCGTCCAGGGGTTCGACCGGCCCAACATCTCGCTGGAGGTGCGCCGGGCGCTCGACGACCCCGCCGGCGACATCGTCACGACCGTCGCGGCGGCGAAGAAGCCCGGCATCGTCTACACGAGCTCGCGCAGGCAGACCGGACGGCTGAGCGGCCTGCTGGCCGAGGCCGGCGTACGGGCCGCCGCCTACCACGCCGGGCTGCGCCGGGCCGAACGGGACGCGGTGCACGACCGGTTCATGGCCGGTGACCTGGACGTCGTGGTCGCGACCAACGCCTTCGGCATGGGCATCGACAAACCGGACGTGCGTTTCGTCCTGCACGCCGAGATCCCCGGTTCGCCGGACGCGTACTACCAGGAGATCGGCCGGGCGGGCCGGGACGGCGAGCCGGCCGACGCCCTGCTGTTCTACCGGCCCGAGGACCTGGGGCTGCAGCGGTTCTTCACCGGCGGGACGCCCGACGAGGAACGGCTGGCCCGGGTCGCCGAGGCGGTCGCCGAGTCCGGCCCCGGCAGCGACCGCAAGGGCCTGGCCGAACGCGCCGGACTGTCGGCGCGACGCCTCACGGCGCTGCTGGACCTGCTGGAGAGAGCCGGCGCGGTACGCCTCGGCACCCGCAAGGTCGATCCCGTGCCCGGCCTCGACCCCCGGGCGGCGGCGAGCCGTGCCAGGGAGCTGGCCGAGCGCCGCCGGGACGTCGACCGCAGCCGCCTGGAGATGATGCGCCGCTACGCCGAGACCACCGACTGCCGCCGGCGTTTCCTGCTCGGCTACTTCGGCGAGGAGCTCGCCGGCAACTGCGGCAACTGCGACACCTGCCGCGCCGGGACCGCCGGGCAGGCGTCCCCGGAGAGCGGCCCCTTCCCGCTGCACGCCCGGGTGGAACACCGCGCGTGGGGGCCCGGCCAGGTCATCCAGCGCGGCGAGGACCGCCTGACGGTCCTGTTCGAGGACGCCGGATACCGCGAGCTCCAGCTCGACGTGGTCCTCGAAGAGGGCCTGCTCACCGAGGCCCGGACCGGCGAAGGGGCACGCGGACCGGCCTAGCGCCGCGCCGGGCCCGGGAAGCGCAGGATCCAGCGGCGCTGCCACGGCGTCTCGACCGCCCGGGGATGGTGGTGCTCGCGCGTCCAGGCGACGGCGTCGGCCGGGTCGAGACCGGCCAGGACGGCCAGGCAGGCGACGACCGTGCCGGTGCGGCCCACGCCGCCCCCGCACGCCACCTCGACCGCCTCGCCCGCCCGCGCCCGCCGGTGCAGGTCGCCGATCCGCTCCACGGCCGCGTCGCGGTCGCGGGGCAGCAGGAAGTCGGGCCACTCGATCCACGCGTGCGGCCAGCGCAGCCCGTCCTCGTGGCGGCGGGTGAGCCGCGCCGACCCCAGGTAGAGGCCGAAGCCGGGCGCCGGGCCGTCCGGCAGCGGGTGGCGCAGGCCCCGGCCGCGGATCCAGGAGCCGTCCGGGAGCTGGAAGGCGCCCGCGAGCGGCGGCTCGCCCGTCGGGCCGTCCGTCGGAGTCGTCACGGATCCTCCTCGTGGTCTCGGGGCCTGCTCAGCCCGCGGTCCCGCAGAATACCTTGACGGCCATGCCCATGATCTCCGCCGTGGACGGGTTCCTGGTCGAGGGGTTGAGCGACAGGGTCAGCGACTTGCCCGAGTCCGAGCGGAACGCGAACGTCAGGTAGCCGATCAGCTCCCCGCTGTGCCCCCACACCGTGCCGCACGGCAGCGCGTACGCCTGCAGCCCGAGGCCGTAGCGGAACCCGGCGCCCGTCTCGACGGTCGTGCGCATGGCCTTCAGGGACGCGGCGCTGGTGAGCCTGCCGCCCAGCAGCGCGGACATGAACCGCTCCAGGTCCGCGGCGGTCGAGATCATCTCTCCCGCGGCCCAGTCCAGCGAGGGGTTCATCCGGGTGGCGTCCACGAGGCCGGGCATCGGCTCGTACCCCTTGGCGTGGGGGGACGGCAGGCCCGCCCGGTCGCCGGGGACCAGCGTGTGGCGCAGGCCCAGCGGGCGCAGGATCCGGCGGGCGACCTCCTCGCCGTACGTGCGGCCGGTCAGCTTCTCCACCAGCAGGCCGAGCACCACGTAGTTGGTGTTGGAGTAGTGCCACTTGCCGTCGTCGGGGAGCTTCTTGGCGAAGGCCACCTTGAGCAGCTCGCCCGGCCGGTAGGAGCGGAAGCGGGCCTCGCCGCGCCAGCGGTTGGTGGAGTAGCCGGGCTCGCTCATGTAGTCGTACAGGTGGCTGGTGTGGTCGAGGAGGGCGCGGACCGTGATCCGGTCGCCGCCGGGGACCAGGCCGGGCAGGTGGTCGCCGATCGGGTCGTCCAGCTTCAGCTTCCCCTCGTCCACGAGCTGGAGCACCACGGTGGCGACGAAGGTCTTGGTCACGCTGCCGATCCGGAAGTAGCCGCCCGGCGAGGGGCGTCCGCCGCGCTCGACGTCGCGGACGCCCGCCGAGCCCGTCCAGGTGCCGCGCTCGTCGGTGACCCGGGCGAGGGCCGCCGTCGCGCCCTGTCCCGCCACGATCCCGGCCAGCTCCTTGCCCACTCCGGCGCCCGGGCCGCCCGCCGCCATCGTCGCCGCCACCAGCACGTTCATCATCGTCTGCATCATGCGGTCAACGTTAGGAAGATCGGCCGTAAGGCGGAATGCGGTGCTCCGCCCAGTCCTGCTGCGGAAAACCACAGCCCGTCGGGAGGGGGGTTGTCCCTACCACGGGTTGGCGTGCTGGCGTACTGATGCGGGCGAATTCTTCGCAGATAGCGTGTTTTCATCGTAATCACGCACTGAAATGGATAAATCCGTTGTTTAGTCGTAAATCGCTGGGTCGTGTCCTGGGCCGTTCCGCCGTCGTCGCCGTGGCGGGCGCCGCCTGTCTCGCCGTCACCGCCGGCGGCGCCGGAGCGATCGTCAACGGCGGGAAGGCCACGGAGGCGTACCCGTTCATGGCCTCGATCCCGATCAAGGCCCCGGCCCTGGGGCTGACGGACGGCGTGTGCGGGGCGGCGCTCATCGCGCCGCAGTGGGTGGTGACCGCGGCCCACTGCCTGGACATGGAGGTCGGGTCGATTCCGAAGGGAACCGTCCGGGTCGGCAGCGACCTGCGCAAGTCCGGCGGTGAGGTGCGCGAGATCGCCCAGGCCGTGCTCCATCCCCGCTACTCCCAGAACACGCCCAACAGGAACGACATCGCCCTGGTCCGCCTGGACCGTCCGGTCACCCAGAAGCCCGTGCCGATCGCCGCGCGGCCGGGACGGCCCGGCACTCCGACCCGGATCATCGGCTTCGGCGTCACCGAGTCCAAGCCCGACCCGGCCGACTGGAAGATGTCCCCGCGGCTCAACCAGCTCGACACGCGCCGAGGCGCTCCGTCCGAGTGCGGGCCCGGATACGCGAGCGGCACCCGCCTGTGCACGGTCAGCCGGGTGCCCAAGGCCATGGCGTGCAACGGCGACTCCGGCTCCCCGCAGTTGCAGCGGGGCAGGAACGGCCGGTGGGAGCTCATCGGGGTCACCTCGGGGCCCGGCGCCAAGAGCCCGTCCTGCGCGGAGGGCCCCGGTCTGTACACCAGCGTGCCGGCGTACGCGGAGTGGCTCGACCGGACGATCCGCGCCTACAGCTGACCGGCGGGGCTGCACCGGCGGTTGAGGGCCGCCCGCCCGGCGGCCCAGCGCCGCCCGCCGCGCCCGGCGCGAAGCTTCCGGGAGCGGTTCAACGACAGCCTTGAAGTCATGAGAACCGAAACCGAGCCGGCGCACGGGACGCCGGTCCCGCCACCGCTCCCGCCCGCCCGCACGGCGGAGGCACGCGGATGAGCCGCGCGCAGGACGTCCCCGCCACCTGGCGGGAGCTGCTGGGACGGGAGCATCTCGGGGCCGCCGTCGTGCCGGCCGGGGGAGTGCTCGCCGGCGCGATCAACATCTACCTGGCGGCCGGGCTGCTGCCGACCGCGGTGGCCGAGCTCGGCGGGGCGAGCTTCTACGCCTGGAACATGACGGTCTACCTGGTCGCCATGGTGATCGCCACCATGCTCACCGCCCGGTCGCTGTCGGCCTGGGGGACCGTCGGCTCCTACCTCGCCGGGTTCGCCACGTTCACCGCGGGATCGCTGGCCTGCGCGGTGAGCCCGGCGATGGCGGTGCTGCTGGTCTCGCGCGGGGTGCAGGGGCTCGGCGCCGGGCTGCTGTCGGGGCTCGGGTTCGCCGTCGTCCGGTCGGCCCTGCCGGCCCGGCTCTGGGCGCGCGGCACCGCGCTCATGTCGGCCATGTACGGCGTCGGCAACTTCGCCGGACCGGCGCTCGGCGGGCTGTTCGCGCAGTTCGGGGCGTGGCGGCCGGCGTTCGCGGCGATGGCGGTGCTCGGGGCCGGCTGCGGCCTGGTCGTCCCGCGGGCCCTGCGCGGCCGGGGCGACGCGTCGCGCGACGGCGGTGCCGGCCGGGTGCGGGTGCCGGTGGGCTCGTCGATGCTGGTGACGGCGGTCGCGGGGGCGGTGAGCGTGGCGGCGGTGGTCGCCGGCACGCTCGCCAAGACCGCCGTCCTGGCAGTGGCGCTGCCGGCGGCCGTGGAGTTCGTCCTCCACGAGCGGCGCAGCGAGCACAGGGTCCTCCCGGCGGAGACCTACCGGCCGGGTTCGCCGCTGAAGTGGGTCTACCTGACGATCGGGGTGCTGACCTTCGGCGTCGCGGTCGAGTCGTTCCTGCCGCTGTTCGCGCAGCGGCTGGCCGGGCTGCCGCCGCTGGTGGCCGCGTTCTTCGCCGCGGCCGTCTCGTTCGGCTGGTCGGCGACCCAGATCGGCAGCTCGTCCGTGAGCGGGCGGCGCGCGGTGCGGCGGCTGCGGGTGGCCGGCCCGCTGCTGCTCGCGGCCGGTCTGCTCGTCCAGGGGCTGGTGCAGCGTACGGACCCGCCGGGATGGCTGGTGCTGGTCTGGGTGCCGGTGCTGTTCGCGGCCGGCGCGGGGATCGGCCTGGCCTACCCGCACCTGTCCGTGGCCGTGCTGACCGGCACGCCGGACCCGGCCGAAGGCGGCCGGGCGGCCGCGGCGATCGCCACCGTGACCAGCCTGTCCGTCGCGTTCGGCACGGCGGTCGCCGGCATCCTGGTCAACCTCGGCGGCGCCTCCATGCTCGACTCGGCCCGGTACGTGCTGTTCGGCTTCGCGGCCCTCTGCGCGACCGGCGCCCTCACCGCCCACCGGGCCGCGCGGCGGGAGCGGGACGATGGACTCTCCCCCCGTGGGAGGCCGCAGGCTGCCTGACGGGGCCGGACCGGCCGGCGGCCCCGCGCCCGATGATCGAACCGGCCAGAGGAGAGCGACGCATGACCATCGTGGAAGGCATCGAGGCTCGCGGCATGGAGCACTGCGAGACGACGGCGCTGGGGGTGCTGCTCCGCCACCAGGGGCTCGACCTGTCCGAGCCCATGCTGTTCGGGCTCGGCTCGGGCCTGTCCTTCGTCTACTGGGACGCCAAGGGCATGGACGTCCCGTTCCTGGGCGGCCGGGTCAAGCCGTTCGAGCTCACCAGGAACCTGGCCGCGAGGCTCGGGCTGACCCTGGACGTGGCCGAGACCGGCTCGGCCCGCAGGGCCTGGGAGAACGTGGCCGCCCGCATCGACGGCGGCCTGCCGGTCGGCCTCCAGCTCGACAGCCACCACCTGGACTACTTCGGCTCGAAGGTGCACTTCGGCGGCCACGTCGTCGCGATGTACGGCTACGACGAGCGGCAGGCGTACCTGGTGGACACCGCGCAACAGGGCGGCGCGGTGCGGACGAGCCGGGACAGCCTGGCGGCGGCGCGGTCCGAACGCGGCCCGATGACCGCCAGGAACCGGTCCTTCACCCTCACCCTGCCGGGCGGCCCGCCCGCCTGGCGGGAGCGGGCCGTCCCGGCGATCAGGGCGTGCGCCGAGGCGTTCCTCGCCGCGCCCATCGCCAACCTGGGCCACCGCGGCATCGACAAGGCCGCCCGCCTGGTGCCCAAGTGGCTGGACCGCGTGGCCGAGCCCGCGCGTGACCTGTCGCTGGCCGCCCTCCTCATGGAGAGGGGCGGCACCGGCGGCGGCCTGTTCCGCGCCCTCTACCGGGACTTCCTCGGCGAGTGCGCCGGATTCGTCGACGACGACCGCCTGCGCGCCGGCCACCGCCTGTACGCCGAGGCCGCCGCCCTGTGGACGGACGTGGCCGCCCTGATCGCCAAGGCCGGCGAGGGGCGCGAGGCGGCGTACCTGGAACAGGCCGGCGCCCTCCTGCACGACCTCGCGCGCATCGAACGCGAGGCCATGCAGGCCCTGCGCGAGCTGTGACCGCGGGCCGCCGGAGCGCTCTGGGCGAGCCGTGAGCGGGCCGCCGGAGCGCTCTGGGACCCGTGAGCGGGCCGCCGGAGCGCTCTGGGCGCGCTGTGAGCGCGGGCCCCTAGAGCGCCGCCCGGTCGCGGGCGGCCAGGCTTTCGGCGCGCAGCGACCGAAGGTCGTCGAGCACGGCGTCGGCCGCGCGCCGGCCGGACACCAGCGCCCCCTGCAGGGAGCCGGTGTCGCGGTGGTCGCCGCACACGTACAGGCCGGCCCGCAGCCGCACGGGCTTGCGCAGCGGGTACGGCGGCCGCATCGCCGGCAGCGCCGCCGGCACCTGGTACGTCGCCACGTGCTCCCAGCCGGAGGTGTCGCCGTAGATCTCGGTCAGGCGGCGGCGTACCGGGCGTTCGTCGTCGGCCAGGCCCAGGACCGACGTGGACACCAGCGCCCGCCCGTCGGCGGAGTACCCGGGGGCCGCGTCGGTGAGCACCAGGGTGTCGGTGACGGCCCCGGTGGCGTCCACGACCTGGATCGGCTCGCGCATGGGGGAGCGGGGCGCTGCGTGGTAGAAGGTGGTCACCGCGCGCATCTCCGGCGTCTCGATCTGGCTCAGCAGGCGGCCGGCGGCCCCCGGGTCGGCGGCCACGACCACGGCCCGGCCCCCGACCGTGGCGCCGTCGGCGAGCCGCACGCCGCCGGGGCTCACCTCGGTGACGCGGGCGCCGAGCGTGACGGTGCCCGGTGGCAGCCGGTCGGCGAGCCGGCGCGGGATCTCGCCCATGCCGAGGGCGGGCACCGCGATGGTGCCGCGCGCGAACGACCGCCAGAACAGGTGGAAGATCCGGCTGGAGGTCTCCAGGTCGCGTTCCAGGAGCACCCCGGCCAGGAAGGGACGCATCAGGCAGTCGATCATCTTCTCCGACATGCCCCAGGCGCGCAGCTCGTCGTCGGTGCGCCGGTCGGGCCCGCCGCGCAGCCGGGACGCCGGCAGCACCAGGTCGCGGGCCGTGAGGGCGGCGAGCACGGCGTCGTCGCGCGGCGTGCCGAGGCCGGTCAGCAGCCCGCTCAGCGCGTGCCGGGGATGCCGCCACGGCAGCATCACCCTGGCCCTGGCCCGCGTCCCCTGGACGATCACGCCCGAGGCGAACGGGCGCAGGTCGAGCGCGTCCAGGTCGAGCAGCCGGCGGGCCTCGGGGTAGGCGGTGTTGAACACCTGGTAGCCGCGGTCCAGCCGGAACCCGTCCACGACGTCGGTGCGCACCCGCCCGCCCACCCCGTCGGACGCCTCCAGCACCCGCACCGGCACACCGGCCTCGTGCAGCCGCACCGCGCAGGCCAGCCCCGCCATCCCGGCCCCCACGACGATGACGGTCCCAGCCGTTCTCCGCTCGTTGTCCATGCCAGGGGCCCTACCCGCGACCTCGCAGCTCAGACCCCACGAGTCGTCGTGCCCTACGCCCAGCCGTAGACCGACCTGACGGCGGCGGCGACCTCGTTGACCAGCGCCGTGTCGTTGCCGTTGGCCAGCACGGCGTAGCCCGCGCCGAGCTCCGGATAGCCCTTGAACACCGATCTGAAGCCGTAGTTGGAGCCGTCGTGGGTGTAGGAGAAGTTCTGGGTGCCGGAGCCGGCGACGAACAGGCCGCGTCCCATCCCGGGCTGCGGGCCCTCGGTGAGCAGCGAGCGCACCGACGCGCGGGTGAGCGGCCCGGCGATGTCGCCGGTGGCGGTCCAGGCCCGGTTGAGGTACGACACCAGGCGGCACAGGTCGAGCACGTTCGTGTAGAGGCCGGCGGCGGCGGACTCGGGATACCGGTTGTGGCCGCCCGGGATGACCGTCCCGGTGGAGGTGTGGCCGGAGGCGAGCTCGAAGGCGGGGGAGAGCGCGTACGAGCTGCCCGCCATGCCCAGCGGGGCGAACACCTCCTGGCTCATGTAGTCGGCCAGCGACCTGCCGGTCAGCTCCTCCACCATGCGCTGCAGCAGCACGTACCCGGCGCCGGAGTAGTGGTACTCGGCGCCCGGCTCCGTGGACAGCTCGATCCTGGGGGAGTTGCCCTCGCCGTTCATGACCTGGAGCAGTGACGGGACCGTGGCGGCGGCGCCGTACCCGGCGAAGCCGCCGCCGCCGGCGTCGAAGCCGGAGCAGGCCCCGGCGGGCGAGGTCGAGCCGCGCCCGACGACCCCGGCCCGGTGCGTCAGCAGCTGCTCGACGGTCGGCACCGCCGTCGGCGACACGCACGAGCGGGCCGGCAGCGTCCAGCCGAGATGCGGGCGGACGTCGGCGGTGAGCGCGATCTTGCGCGTCTGGAGCAGCCGCAGCACGCCCACCGCGGCCACGGCCTTGCTGATGGAGGCGGCCTGGAACGCGCTCTCCGGATGCGCGGCGGGGGCGCCGCCGGCGGCGAGCCGCCCGTAGCCGGTGGACCAGGCGATCTTGTTGCCGACGACCACCGCGACCGCCACGCCCGGCGTCTTGTACGCGCTCATCCGCTGCCAGATGGTCGAGCCGCCGACCGCGTTCTCGAACTGGCGCACCCGGTCGGCGGGCAGCGCGGGCGCCTTGCCCCGGGAGCACAGCGCCCAGCCGCCGCCCGGCCGGAAGGCCACGTTGTGCAGCTGCCAGCCGCCGCCGGCCAGGCTCTTCATCTTGGCAAAGCAGGCGTCGTCGATGCCGCGGGCGTGGAACTCGTCCTGCGCGACCAGGGCCCAGCCGCCCGCCTTGGGGAAGGCGACGCGGGTCAGCCGGCGGCCGCCCTGGGTCAGGTTGCGCATCATCTGGTAGCACTCGTCGTCCACGCCGTTGGCCTGGAAGGCGCCGGACGCGACGACCGTCCAGCGGTCGCCTCCGGCGGGCGGGAAGGCCACGTCCACGACCTGCTGCCCGGCGGTGTAGTACGCCTTGATCCGGCTGAGGCACGCCGCGGGCAGGCCGCGGGACGACACGCCCTTGTCGGTGGTGATCACCCAGCGGTCGCCGCCCTCCGGCGGGAAGGCGATGGCGTTGACCTTCCGGCCGGCCTTGACCAGCGCCCCCAGCTCCGTGAAGCAGGCGTCGGGGATGCCGCGGGCGAAGTACCGCCCGTCCTGCGTGACCATGACCCAGCCGCCGGACGGCGTGAAGGCGAGCGCCGTGACGCCGTAGGGAGCCAGCTCGGCCAGCTTGGCGTGCGCCTCGGCGGTCAGCCCGGCGTCCGCGGACGGGTAGGCCGCCGCGAAGGCGGGCGCGGCGGGCACTGCGGCGGGCACTGTGGCGGCCGCCAGTCCGGCGACACCGGTCAGGGTGAGAAAACGTCTCCTGTCCACAGGGCTCCTCGGTCAAGGCGGGGCGAAACACGGTGATCTTGGCAGAGATGTCCGGCAAGGGCCAACCGCGACCGGCTCCGGCGGGGGCCGGGGGTGTCCGAATCGGATCGATTCCCTGCGATGAGGGGCGATCTGATGGATCATGATCAGCGCATCGGAACAGGCGGAGGAGATCGGCGACGCCCTCTCCCCGCATTCGGCCGTACGAGCGGGAAGGACGAGGGGTTGACGACGAGAAAGCTGCTCGCGACGCTGGCCGCCCTGCTCCTGGTGTGCTGTGGTGCGGGCTGTTCCACCTGCTCCGTCGCGCAGGGGCCGCCGGTCACCATGCCGAAGCGGGACGCGGCCGCCGATGTGGTGGTGCGCGCGTATCTGGCGGCCATCGCCGCCCGTGACGACGAAGCGGTCCGTCTTCTGCCGGCGCCGGCTCGTTACCCGAGCCGACACCTGACGAGTACGGTCGGACGACGCTCCATGGAAGGTCATCGGGTTCGGGGCGGGGTGAGGGCCGCCGGTGCGCCTGTGCCAGGGACCATCAGGGCGAATTGACTTCGAGCGCGCTCGAATTCCTAGCGTCGCGTCCATGACGACGACACTGATCACAGGGGCCAACAAGGGGCTCGGGTTCGAGACCGCGCGGCGGCTCGTCGGCGCGGGACACACCGTCTACGTCGCGAGCCGGGACGCCGGACGCGGACGGCTGGCCGCCGAGCGGCTGGGCGCGCGGGCGGTGGCGCTGGACGTCACCGACGACGCGTCCGTGGCGGCGGCGGCGCGGGCCGTCGAGGCGGACGGAGGGCTGGACGTGCTGGTCAACAACGCCGGCATCCAGGTGGAGATGGGGGACGACCAGGAGGTGGCCGGCGCGGCGGAGGTGACCGCCGAGATGATGCGGCGCACGTTCGAGACGAACGTGTTCGGCATGGTGCGCGTGCTCCACGCGTTCCTGCCGCTGCTGCGGCGATCCGGCGCGCCGGTCGTCGTCAACGTGAGCAGCGGCCTGGCCTCGCTGTCCCGGATGACCGACCCCGGCAGGCCCGGCTATCCCTACCCGGGCGTCGCCTACCCGGCCTCTAAGGCGGCCGTCAACATGGTCACCGTCCAGTACGCCAAGGCGTTCCCGCAGATGCGGATCAACGCGGTCGAACCCGGCTTCACCCGTACCGACCTGAACGGCAACAGCGGCCTGCAGACCGTCGAGCAGGGCGCCGAGATCATCGTGCGCATGGCCCAGGTGGGACCGGACGGCCCCACCGGCGGCTACTTCGACGCCAAGGGGCCGCTCGCCTGGTGACCGTCCCGCGCGCCTCCCCGGGGGGCGCGCGGGACCGCCGGTCAGTCCTTGATGACCGCGTCGCGGGGGCCGCCGTAGACCGGGTTCTTGTCCAGGCGCTGCTCCGTCACGAGCAGCTGGATCACCCCCTTGGCGTTCTCCTCCGCCTCCCAGACCACCCAGTTGTCGCCGACGGGCGTGCTCTGGGTGCGGTCGATGCCGTACCCTCCCGGGTTGCCGGGCGGGACGCCGATGACGGCGAAGATCACCTTCTTGCCGCGCCTGCGCAGCTCGGGCAGCACCTCGCCGACCGTCTTCTCGTCCACCCGCAGGCCCTCCAGCGAGCGGCCCTTGTCGGTGGCGACGCGGAACTCCGGCTCCATGTGCTTGGGCGTGGGCGCGGGCACCGGCTCGCAGGGCGACACCGGGCCCTCCATCAGGTACGTCGTGGTCGTGCCGGTCTTGCCGCTGATGGTCCAGACGAACGTCTGGCCAGGACCGAACAGCTTGCTGTTGATGCGCATCTGCCAGCCCTCGGTCTCGCCGGGGATGTTCTCCGGCACGCTGTAGAGACCGCGCGGGATGTTCTCCACGAACTTCCCGCGCGGTTCGCGGCACATCATGCCCGTGGGGACGTGGTCCACCATCGCGGGCACACCCAGCTCCTTCAGCCGCCGCTCCAGCGCCGGGGCGTCGTCGAAGTCGCGGATCTGGATCGTCACCATCCCGTCGTCCAGGTTGACGGCCCACGAGGCGGGCGCGCCGTCCTTCAGCACGATCGGGACCGTCACCACACCCGCGGCCAGCGCGACCGCGGCGGCCAGCCCGAACGCCAGCCGCCTCGGCCTGATGCCGCGCCGCACCCGTGGGGCCGTGCCCGGCTCCGGCCCCGGCTCTTCGGCGGTGATCGCGGCCAGCAGCGCCCGCGCCCCCGCGCCGGACGGCTCACCTGCCCGCTCGCCCGGCGCGACGCGGGCCAACGCCCTGATCGCCGCGATCTCGTCGACCTTCTTCACGGTGTCCTTCACGGTGTCCTTCACAGCGCTCCCCCCAACGGCCTCTCCGCCGGGACCAGCCGGCTCTCTGCGGTGACGTGCACGCCCGCCGACGTCAGAGCGCGCGACAGGCGCTTGCGGGCGCGGTGCAGCCTGATGCGCACGGCGTTGCGGGACAGCCCCAGCGCCTTCGCGATCTCCTCGCGCTCCAGCCCCTCCCAGGCGACCAGGGACAGCAGCTCCCGGTCGTCGTCGGGCAGGCTGCGGAACGCCCGGCCGATCGCGTCCAGCTCGACCTGGGTGTCGGGCGAGTGGCCGTACCGGTCGGCCAGTTCGGCGTCGAGCTCGGCCGTGCGCTCCCTGCGGCGGTTGTCGCCCCGGAAGTGGTTGGCCAGCACCTTGCGCGCCACCCCGTACAGCCAGAGGGTGGCCTCCGGGCCCTCCGGCAGCTCGTCCACCCGCCGCCAGGCGACGGTGAAGGTCTCGGCCACCACGTCGGCGGCGTCCTGAGGCGAGTCGCACCGGCGTACGGCGTAGGCGGTGATCTGGCCGTAGGCCCGGTCGTAGGCGGCCTCGAACCTGGCCGACCGCTCGTCATCCACGGGCGGTTCCCATGGCGGATCTCCTCATCGAATCATTTGTTCGGACACCTCTGCCTATGTGCGCTCATGGGCCATCATTTCGCCGGAAATGGCGGCGAGCGCGGCGAGGTGTGAGAGGAGACGCGAGGTCACTCGCCGCTCACCGGGTTCTTCGGCACGCGCTTCTCCGACACCAGGAGCCGCACCGCGCCCTGCCGTTGCGGCTCGGCGGCCCACACCACCCAGTGGCCGCCCACCTTCGCCGACTGCTCGCGCGGGTTCACCGAGAAGCCGTTCCCGTCGGGAGCGGGTTCGATGATCTGGAACGTCACCTCCAGCCCCCGCCTGCGCGTCTCGGCCAGGACCTCGGCGACCGTGCGGCCGTCGGCGACGTACCCCTCCAGGGCCTCGCCCTTCCGGCCGGCGTCGGCGTTGTTCTGGTACGGCTCGCCGGGCCTGGCCGGACGGCCGAGGTAGAGCGTCCCCTTGCCGCCGAACCCCTTGGAGACGGTGACGGTGAGCGCGCAGCCCGGCCGCCCGGGGGTGCAGCCCTCCGGACGGAGGGCGCCGCCGATGCGGTCGCGCTCGGTCGTGCCGGCGAAGCCGAGCCGGAAGACCCGGCCGACCCCCGTCGGGGACGCGGGCCGCAGGTCGAGGGCGACGTCCAGGCCCATCGCCCGGAACGCCTCGTTGTAGAGGGCGTGGTCGGCGAACGGGTCCTTGATCGTGGCCACGTACTCGTCGCCGCGCAGCTCGATGTCGATGGCGGCGTTGGCGTACGCGGCGGGACGGGCGTCGCGGCCGGCCACCACCGGCCCCAGCACGGCCACGGCGGCCAGCACGGCGGCCGCCAGCAGCCCCGCGAGCAGGAAGCGGCCGCGCCGGGGAACGCGCGGCGCGGCCGGGACGCGGTCCCCCTCCGCGGCCAGCGCGGCCAGGAAGCGGCCCTCCTGCGCGGCCAGCGCGTCCGCGGCGGGCGCGGGCACCTCGCAGCGGAGGCGTTCGAGCTCGGTCATCTCATTCATGGACGGGCTCCTCGCTGACGATGGCCATGGGGTTGACTCCGCCGAGCTCCCCGCGCAACTTCTCCCTGGCCCGGTTGATCCGCGACCGCACGGTTCCGACGCGTACGTCCAGCGCCTCGGCGACCTCGGGGTACGTCAGCCCGGCCCAGGCGACCAGGAGCAGCGCGTCCCGGTGCCCCCGGGGCAGCGTCGCCAGCGCCCCGGCCAGGCGGCGGCGGGCCGCGGCGGCGCTGACCCGGTCGTCGCTGCGGTCGGTGAAGGAGGCCGTGACCGGGTCGGTGCCGGTGCGTTCGAGCACCCGCAGCTGGTGCACCTCGGTGCGCACGTGGCGGCCCATCAGGTTGGTGGCGATGCCGTACAGCCAGGGACGGGCGTGCGGGCGGGACAGGTCGTAACGGCCGCGCTGCCGGAACGCCGTCAGGAACGTCTCCGCCACCACGTCGTCCGCGGCGTCGGCCCCCAGCCTTCTGGTGACGTACCGGGTGATGCCGGAGGCGTGCCGGCGGAACAGCTCGGCGAAGGCTTCCGGTTCGTGCAGGGAGCGTTGGACATGGGAGGCGTCATCACCTTCCGTAGGGTTCGGGGCGCTCACTTCGTGGCCTTTCGGCGATGAATCAGGACAACTGTTGTTGCCTGACCGGCCGCGAGCGGTTCCCGGCGACCGCGTACGGAACGCCCCCCATCATCCCGGGAGGCGGTCAGCCGCCGTCGAGGGCGTTGTAGTCGACCTTGCCGTTGGGCAGCCGCGGCAGCGCGTCCAGCCGCTGGAACACCGTCGGGACGGCCACGATCGGCAGCCGGTCCAGCAGGTGGGCGCGCAGGGCCCGGCGGTCGATCCGGTCCTCGCCGGTGACGAGGTAGCCCTTCAGCCGGGCCGGTCCGGAACCGGCCCGCGCGACCCCGACGGCGGCGGCCAGCACGCCGGGGAAGCCCGCCATGGCGTGCTCGATCTCCGCCCGTTCCAGCCGCGCGCCCCCCAGCTTGAGCTGGTGGTCGGCGCGGCCGTGGAACAGCAGCTCGCCGTCCGGGCGCAGGGAGACCAGGTCGCCGGTACGGTAGGCGTCCCCGATGCCCTCGGCCAGGCCGGGGCCGGAGATCACCAGCTCCCCGACGCCGTCCGGGCCGGGATCGGCGATGGACACCCGCGCCCCCGGGACCGGGCGGCCGATCGGCACCCGGGCCGCCGCCGCGTCCTCGGGGACGCAGCGGTGGACCGTGCTCCAGACGGTGCACTCGGTGGGGCCGTACTCGTTGTGCAGCACCGCGCCGGGCAGCGCCGCGTAGTGCTCACCGACCAGCGCGGGCGGGCACGTCTCGCCCGCGACGATCACCGTGCCGAGCGACCCGAACGCGTCGGCCAGGCCGTTGCGGAGCGCCAGCCCGTAGAACGACGGCACCATGAGCAGGTGCGAGGGCCGGTGCTCGACGGCGAAGCGCGCGACGGCGGCCAGGTCGGACGGGCGCTGGCTCGGGATGACCAGCCTGCCGCCGCAGGCCAGCGTCCAGTAGATGCCGGCGACCGAACTGTCGAACGAGATGGACGAGCAGAGCAGGAACCCGGTGACCGGCGCGGCGTAGTGGGCCAGGCGGGCCCCCGTCGACCAGGCCAGGGCGGCGCGCGAGACGGTGACGGGCTTCGGCGTGCCCGTCGAGCCGCTGGTGAAGCAGGTGTAGGCGAGCCGCGCCGAGGTCGCGGGCAGCGGCCCGTCCGGCAGTTCCGTGCCGGACATCTCGACACGACGGGCCGGGCCGGTCAGCGGGACGATCATGTCGGGCTCGATGAGCGCGATCCGGGCCCCGCACGCCTGCGCGACGTCCTGCTGGCGCTGGAAGGGGAAGGCGGCGTCGATGGCCACGTAACGGCCGCCGGCCCGCAGGACGGCGAGCATGCCGATCACCGCCCACCGGGACAGATGCGCATGGATCACCACGGGCTCGTCGGGGCGCAGGCCCGCGTCCAGCAACACCCGGGCCAGCCCGGCGCTGATCCGGTCCAGGTCCCGGTAGGACAGCTCGCCCTCGCGGTCGGCGATCGCCGTGGCCGCGCCGCCCAGGTGCGGCTCGATGAGCTCAAGCATCGGCCAGCCGCTCCAGCACGCGCAGGAACCCGGCGACCTTCGCCTCCACCCAGTCCCGGCCGAACATCGCGGCCTCGTAGGAGACGATGCCGACCACCTCCTCGTCCACCCGCATCGACCACAGCAGGTGCACCGGCATCACGGGCGCGGGCTGCCGCTCCTCCGGCACGGGCGTCAGCACCAGCGCCGGGTCCTCGGCGGTGGGGGCGAACGGCGTCCTGGGGATGAGCTGGAACACCGGGAAGGTGCGCTCGACGACCTCCGACGGGTCGAACATCACGGCCGCCAGCTCCGGCGCCTCGGGCAGCACCCGCAGCAGCGGCACGTCGTGCCGGTAGGCCGCCCGGCACGCCTCGTCGGCGCGGCAGCTCAGCTCGTCCAGGTCGGCGGGGTCGCCGGTGGTGATCCGCAGCCACAACATGTTGAGCATGAACCCGGCCGTGTACCACTCCGACGGCTTGCGCCCCGCGGTGATGACCGGCACGACCGCGTCGTGGCGCCCGGCCCAGACCGACGCGGTGAACGCCGTCAGCAGCAGGGTGAACGGCGTGGTCCGGCGGCGGCGGGCCACCCGGCCCAGGTCCCGCCACAGCGGGCCGGGCACGGTGAAGCGGCACGTCCGCTGGTCGCCGCGCCTGCCCGGCGTCGGCACCGGCATGGCGAGCTCCGCCACGCCGTCCAGCCGCTCCTTCCAGTACGGCAGCGCGTCGGTGATCGTCCGCTCCCAGGCGGGCGAGAAGTCGTCGGCGGCGACCTCGGCGTACCCCATGACGGCGGAGCCCGGCGGCGGCCCGCCGCGCAGCCGGGCGGTGTAGGCGTCCGACAGGTCGCGCGCCAGCAGCGGCAGCGACCAGGCGTCGGAGGTGAGGTGGTGGGCGACGATCACCAGCAGGCTCGTGCCGTCCGCGCACCGGCCCAGGTGCACCCACAACAACGGCGGCTCCTCCGGCGGGTACGCCGAGCCGGTGGCCATCGCGAGGAAGGCGTCCTCGTCGTCCACGTCGTGCACCAGCAGGCGGCCGGGCGCGCTCTCGTGCACCCGCGCCCGGACCTCGCCGTCCGGGTCGCGGGACACGGCCGTGCGCAGCGCGTCGTGCCTGGCCACGACGTCGTCCACGGCCAGGCGCAGCACGCCGGCGTCCACCTCGTGCGCCACCCGGTAGGCCGCCCGCACGATGAACGTCGAGTTGACCACGCTCCCCGGCACGGCCTGCTCCAGCCCGAGCAGCAGCTGCTGGGCGTAGGTGAACGGGATCTCTGTCGTCATTGGCCTCTCCTGGGCGTCCCCGAGATGATCAGCTTCTTGAAACCGGTGAGGAAGGTCGATCGCACCCGGACCGGTTCGCCGGCCACCTCGACGTCGGCGAAGGTCGCGAAGAGCGTCGCGAAGAACAGCCGCAGCGTCAGCCGGGCCAGGTGGGATCCGATGCAGTAGTGGTGTCCGCTGCCGAAGGCGAGGTGGCGGTTGGGCGTGCGGGCCGGGTCGAACGTGTCGGGGTCGGCGAAGACCGCGGGGTCGCGGTTGGCCGCGCCGATCCAGGCGACCACGGGCTCGCCCGCCGCGAGCTCCACGCCCGACAGCCGCACCGGCCGGGTCGTGTGCCGCATGAAGTGACTGCCGGGCGACGCCCAGCGCAACGCCTCCTCGACCCCGTCGCGCAGCAGGTCAGGACGGCCGGCCCAGGCGCGATAGCCGCCGCCCCTGGCCAGCTCGAACACCGTCGAGCTGGCCACGTTCGGCAGGGTGACGCTCGCTCCCAGCAGCAGGCTGTAACAGTTGGAGACGGCCGTGCCGGGGTCCATCCGGCCGCCGTCCTGCGACAGCATCAGGCTGATCAGGTCGTCGCCCGGTTTGCGGGCGCGCTCCCGCACCAGGTGCAGGAAGTAGGCGAACAGCTCGCGGTGCGCCCGGCGCAGCGTCCCGGACGCGTCGCCGGCGAGCTGGTAGTCGGGGTCGTCCTCGGCGCTGGCCGCCATGACCAGCGTCAGCAGGCGCGGACGGTCGTCGTGGGGCAGCTCCAGCAGCGGCCCGACCAGTGCCAGCGGCAGCCCCCGTACGGCGGCGGCCAGGTCGAACTCCGGCCCGTCCAGGCCGGGGGCGAGCAGGGCGGTGATCGCCGCGATGACGGACGGCTCGTAGGCCGCGGCCGAGCGCATGCCCATGACCTTCTGCAGCGGGGCGCGCATCCGGTCGTGCTCGGGCGGGTCGGTGGCGGCGAGCTGCCGTCCGGCGGCCGGGTCGGCGCGGCCCAGGAGGTTGAGCAGGGTGCCGCGCTCGCTGGTGAAGCACGTGTGGTCGCGCAGGACGCGGTCCACGTCGGCGTACCGGGTGACCGACCAGAAGCCCCGGTCGTGCCGGTGCACCGGGTCGTTCTCGCGCAACCACCGCCAGGTCTCGTGCTGCCCGCCCGCCTCGAACAGGCCGGGGTCGGCGAGGTCACGCATGGTCGAGCGGGGCCGGCGAGCCGATCACCTCGGCCAGCTCGGCGATGGTCGGCGACAGGAACAGCGTCCAGGCGGGCACCTCGAAGCCGAACTCCCGGTCGATCGCGAACTGCACGTCGGCCGCCAGCAGGGAGTCGCCGCCCAGCTCGAAGAAGTCGTCCTCGATGCCGACGGGCGCGACGCCCAGCTTGGCCGACCACAGGCCGGCCAGCCGCCGTTCGATGTCGGTGCGCGGAGCCTCGTACGCCGATTCCAGTTCGAGGTCGTCCCGTGACGTGACAGTGGTCATCCCAGCTCCGTGGTGAGGTGAACGCGAAGACCCGGCCACCCTGCCCCCAAGGATGTTGAGCCCCCGTTGAGAATCCGTTGATCACCCCCGCCACCGCCCGGCTAGACTCCCGCCGGGAGGTGACCGTGAACGGTCCGCGCACGAGGAACGCGCTGCTGGCCCTCTGCCTGTCGGCCGCCCTCGCCGCCTGCGGGACCCAGTGGTTCCCCCATCGCCTCCAGGCCGACCCGGCGGCCCTCGCCCAGGTCCGGGAGATCGGCCGGACGGTGCGACAGGAGCAGGCGGAGCTGGCCTATGACGGCACGATCCAGGTCGAGGACATCGTGGTGCTGGACCTCGGCGCCGCCACCTTCGAGGAGGCCCTGCGCCTGGCGCACGACCGCCTGCGGCGGCGCGGCTGGCAGGACGCCGCGGACGGGCCGGATCGCCTCCTGATGAGCTCGCCCGCCTGGAAGCAGGCGTCACTCACCGTCGGCTCCCTCTGGAGCGCCGGCACCCACCGGATGCAGGCGGACGCCTACGCCGGTCGGTTGAAGTCCGGGGCGGTCGTCGTGGTGCGGCTGTGTGAAACGGCGTGAGCCGGGCGCGGGCCGCCGCCCAGCAGTCGTGCGACATCTACGCCGCCGGCGGCACCCCCTGCGTGGCGGCCCACAGCACGACCCGCGCCCTGTACGCCGCCTACAACGGCCCGCTCTACCAGGTCCGCCGCTCCTCCGACAACGCCACCCGCGACATCGGCCTGCTCGCCGCGGGCGGTTACGCCGACGCCGCCGCCCAGGACACCTTCTGCGCCGGCACGACCTGCCTCATCACCGTCCTCTACGACCAGTCCGGACGGGGCAACCACCTCACCCAGGCGCCCCCCGGCGGCTTCCCCGGCCCGGCGCCCGGCGGGTACGACAACCTCGCGATCGCGACCGCCGCCCCCACCATGGTCAACGGCCACAAGGCGTACGGCGTGCGCGTCACCCCCGGCACCGGCTACCGCGACAACGTCACCAACGGCATCGCCAAGGGCGACCAGCCCGAAGGCATGTACGCCGTCTTCGACGGCACCCACCACAACGGCGGCTGCTGCTTCGACTACGGCAACGCCGAGACCAACAGCCGCGACAACGGCAACGGCACCATGGAGGCCATCTACTTCGGCGACATCAAGGTCTGGGGCTACGGCACCGGCAACGGCCCCTGGGTCATGGCCGACCTGGAGAATGGCCTGTTCTCCGGCGTGAACCCGGGCTACAACCCGGGCGACCCCAGCGTCAGCCACCGCTACCTGACCGCCGTCGTCAAGGGCGAGCCGAACCACTGGGCGATCCGCGCCGGGAACGCCCAGTCCGGCGGCCTGTCCACCTACTACGACGGCCCCCGTCCCAACGCCCCCGGCTACAACCCCATGAAGAAGGAGGGCGCGATCATCCTCGGGATCGGCGGCGACAACAGCAACGGCTCGGCGGGCACCTTCTACGAGGGCGTGATGACCGCGGGCTACCCCTCGAACGCCACCGAGAACGCCGTTCAGGCGAACATCGTCGCCGCCGGCTACACCACCACGACCGGCGGCGCGGACGGGACGCTCACCCCCGGCGCGTCCGTCTCGCTGCGCGCGACCACGGCCTGCTGCACCACCCGCTACCTGCGCCACCAGAACGACCAGGTCGTCACGTCGGTGATCGGTGCCGGCAGCTCGTCGCTGGACAGGAGCGACGCCACGTGGATCGTCCGCAGCGGCCTGGCCGGGGCCTCGTGCGTGTCGTTCGAGTCGCGGAACTACCCGGGCGACTACCTGCGCCACCGCAATTACCAGCTCTACCGGCAGCACGACGACGGCAGCGCGCTGTTCGCCGCCGACGCCACCTTCTGCCCGCAGGCCGGCAAGAGCGGTCAGGGCACGTCGTTCGCCGCCGCCAACTTCCCCGACCGGTTCCTGCGCCACTACGACAACACCGTCTACATCGCGAGCAACGGCGGCTCGCACGCCTTCGACAACGCCGCCTCCTGGGCGGCGGACGTGAGCTGGGTCGTCGGCCCGCCCTGGGCATAGACGAGGGCCTGAGCCGTCCCCGGCCGGGGGCGGCTCAGTGCATGTCGGCCGGGCGCGCCCGCCCGTCGAAGGGGAAGCGGGCGCGGAAGTCGATCTCGGCCTCGGCCATCGACATGAACGTGACCCCCTTGTGCCCGCGCATGTACGCGATGAGCCGCTCCAGCATCAGCAGCACCTGGGGACGCCCGCTGACGTCGGGATGCAGCGTGACGGGGAAGACCGCGTAGTCCAGCTCGCGGTAGACCCAGTCGAACTGGTCGCGCCACTGCTGTTCGAGGTCGCGCGGGTTGACGAAGCCGTGGCTGTTCGGCGAGCTCTTGATGAACATCATCGGCGGCAGGTCGTCGAGGTACCAGTTGGCCGAGAACTCCACCAGGTCCACCTCCTGGCCGGGCACGAGCGGCTTCATCCAGGTCGAGGCGGCCTGCTCGTAGTCGATGTGCGTCCACTGCTCGCCCTTGCGGGCGTAGAAGGGCTGGAAGTCGCGGTAGGACTGCGAGTGGTCGTAGCCGAAGCCGTAGCGCAGCAGCAGCTCGACGGTCCGCGCGGACATCTCCCACCACGGCGCCACATAGCCCCGGGGCCGGACGCCGAGCACCTTGTCCAGCACCTCCAGGCTGCGCGCCAGGACGTCCTCCTCCTGCTGGGCGGACATCGCGACCGGGTTCTCGTGCATGTAGCCGTGCGCGCCGACGTCGTGCCCGGCTTCGACGATCCGCCGCATCTGGTCGGGGAACGACTCCGCCGAATGCCCGGGGACGAACCAGCTCGTCCTGATCCCCTCGCGGGCGAACAGGCGCAGCAGCCTCGGGGTCCCGACCTCGGCGGCGAACACGCCCCGCTGGATGTCGTTGGGCGAGTCCTGGCCGCCGTACGAGCCGATCCAGCCCGCCACGGCGTCCACGTCCACGCCGAAGCAGACGTTGATGGCTTTCTTCATGGACCAGGACGTACCCCCGCCGCGACGGACGGGCACCGGGCTCGACGGATCTTGGGCAGATCCTTCCCAGGTGCCCTGGCCTGGACAGGTTCGCCTACAGTTACGGCGTGAACATCTGCGTCTTCTGCTCCGCCGCCGACCTCGACGAGCGTTACACCCGCCCCGCCCGCGAGTTCGCCGAGCTCATCGGCAAGGGCGGGCACACCCTGGTGTGGGGCGGCTCCGACAGCGGCCTGATGAAGGTCATGGCCGACGGCGTGCAGGAGGCCGGCGGCCGCCTGGTGGGCGTCTCGGTCGAGTTCCTGGCGCACAAGGCCCGTCCGGGCGCCGACGAGATGATGATCACCCGCGACCTGGCCGAGCGCAAGGCGCAGCTCCTGTCCCGCGCCGACGGCTTCGTCATCATGGTGGGCGGCAGCGGCACGCTCGACGAGGCCACCGAGATCCTGGAGCTGCGCAAGCACGGCCTGCACAGCAAGCCGGTCGTGCTGCTGAACACCGCGGGCTTCTACGACGGGCTCAAGCAGCAGTTCCAGCGCATGGAGGCGGAGGGCTTCCTGCCGTTGCCCCTCACCGAGCTGGTGTTCTTCGCCGAGGAGGGCGTCGGGGCGATCGCCTACCTGGAGGAGCGGTCGGGCCTGGTCCCGCCGGGCGCCGGCGGCTGACCGGCCCCCGCGGCGCGCGTTCGGGGCGGATCGTGCGCGGGTAGGGGGAAGGGAGGCTGTGGCCGTCGGGGGAGGTCACGATGGGGGCTGACGGCGAGCCCGCGGGCAGCGGGCTGGCGTTCGAGGTGCTGGAACCGGCGCCGGTCGGCGTGGCGGTCGCGCGCGGCCCCGACCACCGCCTGGTCTACACCAACGCCGCCTACCGCTCCCTGTTCGCCGACAGCCGCACCGGGATGCCGGTCGAGGAGGCGTTCGCGGAGTTCGTCCAGGTGCACTTCCGCGCGCAGTTCGACCACGTCTACGCCACCGGCGAGCCGTTCGTCACCACGGCGGAGCCGGAGTACGTCGTCGGGCCGCAGTGCGAGGAGCCGCGGTTCTTCACCTCCAGCCTGTCGCGCGTGGTCTTCGGGCCGGGTGACTACGGCGTGCTCGAAGTGGTGATGGAGGTGACCGAGCAGGTCACCGCGGCCCGCCGGATCGAGGCCCTGGCCGAGGAGCGCCGCCGCATCCTGCGCCGCTACGAGAGCCTGATGAAGGTCAGCGCGCAGATCGTCTGGGTGACCACCCGCGACGGCTACGTGAAGGAGCCCAGCCCGAGCTGGGAGCGGGTCACCGGGCAGCCGTGGGAGGGGCACCGCGGGCAGGGCTGGCTGAGGATGGTCCATCCCGACGACCGCCAGGACACGATCAGGTCGTGGGCCGGGGCGGTCAGCAGGGCCACCGAGACCTGGCAGCACGTCTACCGGCTGCACACCGCCGACGGCTCCTACCGGCACTTCCAGCTGCGCGCCGTGCCCATCTGCGAGAACGGCCAGGTCGTGGAGTGGGTGGGGTCGTGCACCGACATCGAGGAGCAGTGGCAGGAGCAGCGGCGGCAGCGCCTGCTCGACAGCGCCGCGGCGGCCACGGCCCAGCTCAGCAGCCTGGAGGAGATGCTCGGCGCGCTGGCCGACGTCATCGTGCCCGAGCTGGCCGACGGCTGCAGCGTCTACCTCATCACCGACCTGACCGGCGATCGGCGCGGCGAGGCGCCGTTCGTCGTCGAGCGGCTGGTCACCGCGGCACGTCACGGCCTGGCGCCGCTGTCGCCGTACAGCGAGGAGCAGCTCGACGACGGCAACGCCTTCGTGGCGGTCGTTCGCCGGCGGCGGCCCGTGCTCCAGACGTTCCCCGCCGGGTGCCCGCCGCCCGACCTGGCGCCGGCCGGCACCCGCGCGTGGCTGGCCGCCAACGACGCCAACAGCATGCTGGTCCTGCCGGTCGTGGTCGACGGCGCGGTGCCCGCCGTGGTCGGGGTGGTGACGTGCGGGGACCGTCCGGCGATCAACCGGGCCGACATCACGCTGCTGGGCAACATGTTCGGCCACGCCCACGACGCGCTGAGCCGGGCCATCCGCTTCCAGCGCACCCAGCAGGTCGCGCTGGCCCTGCAGTACAGCCTGCTCGCCGAGCCGCCGCGCCTGCCCGGCCTGCGGATCGTGGCCCGCTACCGGGCCAGCCCCAGCGCCGCCGAGGTGGGCGGCGACTGGTACGACTCCTTCGTCCTGCCCGACGGCGTCCCGGCGCTGGTCATCGGCGACGTGGCGGGGCACGACCTGTCGGCGGCCGTCCTGATGAGCCAGTTGCGCAACATGCTGCGGGCGCTGGCGATGGACCGCCGCGAGCCGCCCGGCGAGATCCTGACCCGGCTCAACGTCGCGATGGAGTCGTTGTCCTCCGAGGTCACGGCCACGTGCGTGTTCGCCCGCGTGGAGGAGGGCAACGGCGGCCACCGGCTGCGGTTCGCGGTGGCCGGCCATCCGCCGCCCCTGCTGGTCACCGCCCAGGGCCACGGACGTTTCCTGGAGGAAGCCGTCAGCCCGCTGCTCGGCTTCTTCGACGACGAGACCCGCGCCTCCTGGACCGAGCCGCTGCCGCCGGGCAGCACGCTGCTGCTCTACACCGACGGGCTCATCGAACGGTCGGGCGAGCACCTGGACCTCGGTCTCGAACGGCTGCGCCGGGTGGCGGAGTCGCTGGCCGCCGAGCCGCTGGAGAGCTTCTGCGACCAGGTGCTCAGCGGCCTGCCCAGCACCGGCCTCGACGACATCGCCGTCATCGCCCTGCGGCTGCCGCCCGCGCAGGAGGAGTGATCACTAGGGCAGCACGCCCGTGACCACGCACAGGTGGCGCAGAGCGCCATGGTCGAGGATCGCCCGTGCGGAGTCCCCGGCCAGCAGGGCGGCCGCCGTCTCGCGTCCCATGGCCTGGACGGCCGGGTCGCGCGCGGCCATGGCGTACCCGGCGCTCCTGGCCATGCCCGCGATGACGCGGGAGAAGTCGCCGAAGGTGTCGGTGAACAGCAGTCCGGAGCTGACCGCGCCGACGGCCGCGCAGGCGCGGGCCGGCGGCAGCGGACCCCGGGGAGCCGCGCCGAGCTCGCGGGTCACGGCCGCGCGATCGACGGCCACCGGCTTGTCCCCCGCGGCGGCCACCATGGTGACGGCCAGGTAGCCGAAGAGCACCGTGGCGAGCGCGGTGGGGACGAGCGACAACACGGCGCCGACCGGCCGCCCGGTGACGCCGTGCCACGGACGCGCTCCCCAAGGCCGGGGGCCCGCGGCGGACAGCGCCTGCGCGGCGCCGCGCACGGCGCTGCCCAGCCACGCGGCGGCGGTGCCCACGACGATCAGCCCGGCGAACCCGACCGAGAAGAACGGCCCGCTCTGCGACAGGTCGACGAGGCGCGGCAGAGGAGCCATGCAGGACCACAGGTTCTCGGCGCCGCACGCCGCGATGACCAAGTGGATCATGATGAGCGGCACCAGGCCGAACACGGTCAGCAGCATGAGGATCCCCGCGCCCGCCACGACCGGCGCGGTGCCGCCCCGCCCCCCGGCCGCCACACCGAAGCAGAACGCCCCGGTCAGGGCCACGGCGGTCGCCACGACGAGCAGAGGGGCGAAGAGAGTGGCCGCGCTCTCCATGGGCACGGCCCCCGTGAGCGGCACGCCGCCGAAGGCCGAGCGCAGCCACCCGTAGAAGGGGATCATCACCCCGGCGTAGACGAGGCAGATCGCCGGCGCGGTGACGTTGACCGCCGGCAGCGGCATGCGGGGGGCCGCAAGACGGCTCGGCGGGGCGTCCCGCCAGACGGCCGCGAGGGGCCGGGGCGGCAGGCCACGCCGCACCGCCCAGCCGATCGACGCGGTGGCGCAGGCCAGCACGACGCAGAGCTGCAACGCCGGGCTGACAGCGGCGGTGTACAGGCCGTACCAGAGAATGTCCCAGCTCGCCGCGCTGCCGATCATCGACGCGATCATGTCGAACCAGTGGCTCAGCCACGCCCCGAAGATCACCGCCGACAGCGCCGAGCCGGCCAGCGCGGCCGTCCGGACCCGCCGGGCCAGCGGCAGCCACACCGACGCGCACAGGACCGCCCACCTCAGCATGAGCTGGAACAGGACGGCGAGCAGCGCCGCCAGCACGACCGCGATCACGGGGGAGCCGGCCAGGATGTCGCCCCACGAGCCGGCCGCGGTCGCCAGCGGCGGCGCGACGAGCTGACCGGTCACCATCCCCGCCGTCAGCGCCAGCGCGGCGGGCAGCGTGGACGGCGGACGCGTGTGCGTGGCCTGCGCCAGCAGCCCGGCCCGCCACACGGTGCCGGCGACCGCCCCGGTGGCCAGCGCCCCGAACAGCACCCCGACGGCCAGGCGCTCCGGGCTGAACAGGGAGGCCACGGGCACCGTGAAGGTCATCTCCACGAGCTGGACGCACGGCGAGTACCCCAGTCCGAGCAGCGCGCCGGCGGCCGCGGACTCCACCACGCCGATCCGGAACAGCCGGGGCGCGCCGCGGATGACGCCCGCCCGCTCCTCGTCGCCGGGGTGGAAGGACCACGGCCCCCGGTCCCGTCGGCGCCGCCGGTTGTGCGGTCGTGACGGGCTCAGGGTGGCCAGGATCAGCCGCTCGCCGTCCGGTGTGGCGCAGCCGCGCAGGTCGGCGTAGTACTCCCTGGTCCTGAGCACCGAGGTGCGGGCGAACCACAGCAGGGCCAGCACGGCCGCCAGCCGCCACGGCAGGACGGTGAGCAGGCCCGGCTCGACCGCCGCGAGCACCAGCAGCGGTAGCGCGACGACCAGCAGGTACGCCCACCAGACCGCGAAGGCGAACGTGGTCAGGCCGACGTCCTTGTTGCGCAGATGGGCCAGCTCGTGGGCGAGGACGGTGTCGAGTTGCCCGGGGTCGGCGTCGGCCGCGCGCAGCAGCCCGAGGTCGAGGATGATCCGGTACCGGGGACGACGGCCGAAGGCCCGGCCGCTCTCGCTCGCGCGCAGGGTCGCGACGTACACCTCCGTCCCTGGGGCCAGGGCCCGTACGGTGTCCTCGACGCGCCGCACCACGGCGGCCATGCCCTCGTCCACCGCGAACTGGGCCAGCGGCCGCGGGCCGGAGAGCATGACCAGACGCGGGTGCAGGAGGTGGATCACCACGGCCACCGCCAGCAGCCCGGCCACCATGCCGATCACCACCCACCCGGTGCGCGCCGAATATCGCTGGACACAGTCGATGTAGGCCGAGACCAGGACGCCGTCGGGGATCCGTCCCGCGCCGGATCCGGCGGCCAGGGCACAGGCACGATAGCCGCGGTCAGGGCTGCCGGCGGCGTACCGGTCGAGCAGGAGCAGGTACAGGTGGACGGCGCTGGTGACCGCGACGACGATCATGAGCAGGAAACGGGCCGTGGTCGCAGCCGGCAGCGCGAACGGGTCCAGCCGCGGAGGAGGCGGCGCCGCGGGCGTGCCGGCCCGCGCCGTCGCCTGCCGGAAGGGGCCGGCGGGCGGGCCCACGGTCAGGGCCGCGGGTCGATGAGGGCCGCGGCGAGCAGCGTGTTCACGCGCTGGGCCAGCTCCTCGGGCATCCCCGCCGCCAGCACGATCTCGGCCGCCTGCGCGCCGATCGCCGCCGCCTCGACCGCGCTGACCCTGGGCAACGGCGTGCGCTCGCCCTGCGGGGCGACGGCCGAGGTCAGCGCCCTGCGACGGCGGCGCTCCCGCCACCGGGCCCGCAGCCGGTCGACCCGTTCGGTGGTCATGCCCGTCAGCACCTCGCAGGCCACGCCGTTGAGCAGGGTCAGGACCACGCCGAGCACGAGCTGCATGCCCTCGCCCGCGTCGAAGCCGGTGGGCTGGTCGCGTTCGCGTCCGCGCAGCGTGGCGCGGACCGCGCGTCTGCGGGCGGCCGGGTTGCCGAAGAAGTCCGCGCAGGCCAGGGGCAGGAAACGCACCTCCTCGGAGGCCACGTCGAGCAGGATCGTCCGGGCGGCCTCTTCGATGGTCGGCGCCGTACGACGGGAGCCGTCGCCGGAAATGCCGGGTTCTGGGGAGCCTGGTTCGGGCATGTCTCCTCGCCTGACTTGAACTGAGTCCCCGAATCACCCCTATGAGAGCATGTCCGCCGCTCCGCGGATACATGACCGCTGAAGGCGATCGGAGTGTTGCGCTGGAAGTGAAGAGCGGGGGTCCGGACGGGCCGGGTGGGCCAGGATGGCAGGCATGCGGACACTTGTTCTCGGCGGCACGAGGTTTCTGTCCAGGGAGATCGCGCGGCAGGCCCGCGACCGCGGGCACGAGGTGGTGTGCGCGGCGCGCGGCGTGGCCGGCGAGCCGCCCTCGGGCGTGGAGTTCGTCCGGGTCGACCGGGCCGAAGACGGCGGGCTCGCGCCGCTGAAAGGGTCGTTCGACCTGGTCGTCGACGTCGCCAGGCTGCCCAGCCAGGTGCGGCGCGCGGTCACGGAGCTGGCGGGCCGGGCCGGACACTACACGTTCGTCTCGTCGTGCAGCGTCTACTCCGACGCGACCCGGGTCAGCCAGGTCCTGCACGACCCGTTGCCCGCCGGAGCCGACGAGAGCGACCCGGAGAACTACGGGCCGGCCAAGGTGGCGTGCGAGCAGATCCTCGGCGACGGCGCGCTGCACGTACGGGCCGGGCTGATCGTCGGCCCCGAGGACCAGTCCGACCGGTTCACCTACTGGGTCGAGCGCCTGGCGCGCGGCGGCCGCGTGCTGGCTCCCGGCTCGCCCGGCGATCTGGTGCAGCTCGTCGACGTACGCGATCTCGCGGCCTGGACGCTCGACGCGGCCCAGGCCGGGCTGACCGGCCCTTACGACGGCATCTCCATGCCCTTCACCAGGGGGGAGATGCTGGCGGGCATCGCCGAGGGGCTGGCGGTGGCGCCGGAGCTCGTCTGGGCGGGCCGGGAGTTCCTCACCGGGCACAAGGTCGAGCCCTGGGCCGGGCCGCGTTCGCTGCCGCTGTGGTTGCCGTTGCCGGAATACGCCGGGTTCATGGCCCGGGACACCTCCGCCACGCTGGCCGCCGGGCTGCGCATCCGCCCGGTCGCCGACACGGCCCGCGACACGCTCGCCTGGCTGCGCGCCTCCGGCCACCGGGTGACCCGCGCCGGCCTCACCACCGACGAAGAAACCGAACTCCTCCACCTGCTTCCCTGACCCCCGGTTCCCGGCCCCGGTTCCCGGCCCCGGTTCCCGGCCCCGGTTCCCGGCCCCGGTTCCCGGCCCCGGTTCCCGGCCCCGGTTCCCGGCCCCGGTTCCCGGCCCC
>NZ_JBSGCE010000037.1:19690-106476 GCF_053601695.1 Nonomuraea sp. NPDC004702 | reverse complement strand
GACCGTGTGGCGGGCCTGCTCGTAGCGGGCGGTGGTGAGCTGGGAGGCGTAGCCCGCGCCGCGGTGGACGCTGGAGTAGGCCCGGATTGTCGGTCGTGCGTGGCAGGGTGGGCGCGTGGCACAACCGCTCAAAGACCTGATCAACGCCCGGTCCGTCTCGGTGCTGGCCGGCGGCATGGCCGCCGTGTGGCCGTCGTTCCCGCGCGCCCGGTTCACCGAGCACGCCCTGGCCGGGCTCGGCCCGCTGGAGCTGAAGGGCCGCGTCAGGCACGTCTCCGCGGCCCTCCACGACGCCCTCCCGCTGCCCTACCCGCGGGCCGCCGAGCTGGTGCGGGCCTGCGCCGCGCGCGGGGAGCTCGACCTGTGGAGCGGCTGGCCGCTCACCGACCACACCGCCGTCCACGGGCTCGGCCACCTGGAGGCGGCGATGGCCACGCTGGCGGCGCTCACGCCGTACTCGACGGGCGAGTTCGCCGTGCGTCCCTACCTCGACCGCCACCGCGACGACGCCCTCAAGATCATGTACGGCTGGGCCAAGTCCCCCGACGAGCACCTGCGCCGCCTGGCCTCCGAAGGCTCCCGGCCGCGCCTGCCGTGGGCGCCGCGGGTCGGCTGGCTGATGACGCCCGGCCCCACCCTGCCCCTGCTCGACCTGCTGCGCGACGACCCGAGCGAATATGTCCGCCGCTCCGTCGCCAACCACGTCAACGACCTGGCCAAGGACCACCCCGACGCGGCGCTCGCCGTGCTGGCCCGCTGGCGGGCGGGCGGCGGCTCGCACGTCGAGCGGGTCGTCCGCCACGCGGTGCGCGGCCTGCTGCGGTCCGGGCATCCCGAGGCGCTCGCGCTGCTGGGCGCCACGCCGGGCAGCGGCTCGGCGCGGGCGCTCACCCTGGAGTCCGACACGGTCGCCGTCGGCGGCAGCCTGACCTTCACCGTCACGGTCACGGCGGGCGCGCCCGGCCCGCTGGTGCTCAAGTACGCCGTCCGCCGGGCGGGCTCGCGCCGCGTCTTCCACCTGGGCGAACGCTCGGCCACCGCCGAGGGGGCGGCGTTCACGCTGCGCAAGAGCCATTCCTTCCGCCCGGTCACCACCCGCAACGAGCCGCCCGGCCCGCGCGAGCTCGACGTCATCGTCAACGGCCGCGTGGCCGCCACCGTGCCCTTCACCCTGACCGACGCCCCCGGCCCGGCGGCGCAGGCGGGTCAGGGCATGGCGCGACAGTAGGGCACAGGCCCCGGAACGACGAACGGAGGCCGTCCCGAGGGACGCGCCTCCGTGGCGGGTGAGGGCGGCTCAGGGCTCGGCGCGGTCTCCGGCCAGCCCGAGCAGGACCATGTCGACCACCCGTTCGGCCAGGTCGGCCGGGAGGTCGCCGGCCGGACCCCACTTCGACTGCCACATCATCGTGCCGGAGAACAGGGCCATCACCAGGTCGACGTCGAGGTCGGGCCGGAGCTCGCCGGTGGCGACGCCGCGCGCGACCACCGAGCGCAGCGCCTCCCTGCGCGGTTCGACGGCCCGCTTCACGAAGCGCTCCATCAGCCGGGGATAACGATCGGCCTCGCTCATCGCGATGTTCATCACGCACCGGGTGCGGGCCTGGCCCGCCTCCCGGCGCATCGCGTCGAGCAGGACGATCAGGTCGTCACGCACGGAGATGCCGGACAGCGGCGGGAGCGGCGCCTTCAGCGTGGACAGGGCGTCGACGACCAGGTCCTCCTTGTTGGACCAGCGCCGGTAGATCGTGGTCTTGCCGACGCCCGCCCGCGACGCGATGGCCTCGATCGACAGCTCCGACACCCCCATGCCCTCGCCGATCAGGTCGAGGGTCGCGTCGATGATCGCCTTCTCGGCCTTCTCGCTGCGCGGACGGCCCGCCGGGCGGGCAGTCCCTGAATCCTGGATCGTCATCGCGGCCTCACACTACCGCTGGTTCCTTCTGTTCCGCCTGCTGGACCGGGCGCGCCTTGCCCGGCATCCACTTGGCCACCACCGCGACGCCCACCAGGCCGATCACGGCCGACACCATCGCCGTGACGTGCATGCCGTCGACGAAGGCGGTGAAGGCGGGCTTGATCAGCGCATGGCCGCGCTCGCCGAGCGTTCCGGCGAACTGCAGCGTCTGCATGATCGACTCACCGGCGGTGTGCGGGGCGCCGGCGGGGAGCGCCGAGGCGATCTCGCCGCGGTAGCTGCTGGACAGGACCGAGCCGAGCACGGCCACGCCGAGCGCGCCGGCGACCTGACGGACGGTGTTGCTCATGGCCGAGCCCACACCGGCCTTCTCCCTGGGCAGCGCCTCCATGATGGCGGTGGTCGCGGGCGGCATGATGTTCGCCATCGCCGCGCCCTGGACGAAGAAGATGATCTCGATCAGCACCACGGGCGTGTCGACGTCCATCAGCGCGTAGCTGCCCAGCGCCGCGGTCACCACGAGCATGCTGACCGTGGCCGACAGCTTGGCGCCGAAGAGCTGGTTCACCCGCTGGCTGAGCGGCGCGAAGATGAGCTGCGCGGCGGCGAACGGGATCATCAGGGCCCCCGCCTGGATCGGGCTGAAGCCCAGCACGATCTGCAGGTAGAAGGTCAGGAAGAACATCCCGCCCATCATCGCGAAGAAGACCAGGCCCATCATGCCGATGGCCGAGCTGAACCGTACGTTGCTGAAGTTGCGCACGTCGAACACCGGGTTGTCGATGCGACGCTCCCACCACACGAACACGCCCAGCACGAGCAGGCCGGCCACCGTCGGGACGATCACCTCGGCGCTGGCCAGGGTGCCCAGGTCGCCGCCGCGGATGATGCCGTAGACGAGCGCGACCAGACCGATGATCGACAGCAGCACGCCCACCGGGTCGAGCCTGGACGGCTTCGGGTCACGCGACTCCGGCACGAAGGCGGCGATGAGGAACATGCTGATCACCACGATCGGCACGTTGATCAGGAACACCGAGCCCCACCAGAAGTGCTCGATGAGCAGGCCGCCGGTGATCGGGCCGATCGCCACCGCGAGCCCCACGCCGCCGGCCCAGATGCCGATCGCCTTGCCACGCTCGCCGGGCGGGAACACGTTGGAGATGATCGCCAGCGTGGCCGGCATGATCGCCGCGCCGCCGATGCCCATCGCCGCCCTGGCGAGGATCAGCTGCATCGGGTCCTGGGAGTAGGCGCTGGCCAGCGAGGCCAGGCCGAACAGCGCCATGCCGATGAACAACATGCGCTTGCGGCCGGTGCGGTCGCCGATCACGCCGAAGGTGAACAGCAGCCCGGCGAACACCAGCGTGTAGGAGTTGATCGCCCACTCCAGCTGGCCCTGCGTCGCGCCCAAGCCGGCATGGGGGTCGGCGATGGTCTTCATCGCCACGTTGAGGATCGTGTTGTCCAGCACGACCGCCAGGAGGCTGAACACCAGCACTCCCAGGATGCCCCACCTGCGTGGATGCCCCGCGTTCTGATCCATGAGAACGTCCTTAATTTCGATACGACCAAGTTTCGCAACGACACCGTATCGCAAGGTATTCCGATACGCAACGGTCTCGTTTCGTAACTTTCGTCTGACGGGCGGAGTGCGCACGGGGAAACAAACGGGAAACCCTGTTCACCCCGCACAGGGGCCGTCACAAGGCCCTGCGGACACCGCTGACAGGCCCCCGGCCCGGACGGCCGGCAGGCTGGAACTACCGCCGGATCAGCTCTTGGTCGCCGCCGCAGGCAGCACGTGCTCCTTGGCGTCACCCGGCGGGCCCGCGACCGGCGTGCCCGCGACCGGCGGACGCCGCCGCCACAGCGGCAGCGCGACCGCCACCATGACCACCCCGACCAGCCCCGCCACCACGAACGCCCACGTCGGCCCGCTGCCGTCGATGATCGCCCCGGCGATCGGCGAGGACGCGGCACCGCCGATGAGCAGGGCCGTGCCGTGCAGGCCCATCGCCTCGCCCCTGGCCGCGGCGGGCACCCAGCGGCTGAGCACGTCGACGGTGGAGGACAGCGCCGGGGCGCACAGCAGGCCGGCGGGCAGCATCGCCAGGATCAGCCACCGCCAGTCGGCGCCGGCCAGGCCCACGGGGATCGTCAGCAGGCCCATGCCCGCGATGAGCACCAGAGGCGAGAAGCCGCGCGACAACCCGCCGTAGACGAAGCCCCCGACCAGCGAGTAGAGGCACCAGATCGCCACGGCGAGGCCCACCCACTGCGTCTCGCCCGCGGTGTTGATGGTGGCCACCAGCCCGAGCTCGGTCGCGGTGAGGATGAACGTGGCCGCCGCCGTGGTGCCGAGCAGCGCGACGAAGCCCGGCGTGAGCCACTGCCGCCGCGGCACCTTCACCACCGGCTCCTCCAGCTCGACGGCCGACCGGGTGGGCGGGTTGAACACGATCAGGCCGAGGCCCGCGGCCGTGATGCCGACGCCGATGAGGACCAGCGTCGTCGTGCTGCCCAGCGTGGTGATGCCGGCCGCGGCGAGCGCGGGACCGGTCATGTACGACAGCTCGACCAGCATCGAGTCGAGCGTGAACCCGGTGCGCCGCTGCTCCGGCGGCACCAGCGCGGCCAGCGACTGCCTGGTCACGCTGAACACCGGCAGGTTGAGCAGGCCCGCCACGGCCGCCGCGACGGCGAGGGCGGGCAGCGGCAGCGCCCACGCGCACGACCAGAACACCGCCTGGGCCAGGGTGGTGACGACGAGCACGGGACGCACCCCGTGGCGGTCGACGAACCGGCCCGACAGCGGCGAGCCGACGGCCATGCCGACCGTGCTGGCCATCGTCACCACGCCGGCCTCGACGTAGCCGAGGCGCAGCCCGAAGACCACGTGGAGGGTGAGCGCCATTCCCATGGCGGTGGCCGGGACGCGCGCGAGCATCCCCACCAGGAGCAGAGTGCGGACGCCGGGGAGCCGGAAGAGCCTGCGGTATTGGTCGAGAGCCATGGTGTGTCGTTTACCTCCGCGTCGATTGTGTCAAGAGGCACCGACAGTTTCGCCACCGGATTTCCCGCATGACATCATCGAAGGAGTCCGGGGACGTCACTGGGACGCCTCGAGACGTTTCTGGAGGGAGTTCCATGTCTTCCACCACGCTGTACGGCGGCGCGTCGGGCCGCCGGGTCACCGTCCGCGACCTCGCGGCGGCCAAGGAGCGCGGAGAGCGGTGGCCCATGGTCACCGCCTACGACGCGATGACGGCCCGGGTGTTCGACCAGGCGGGCGTGCCCGTGCTGCTGGTCGGCGACTCCGCGGCCATGGTCGTCTACGGCTTCGACTCCACTCTCCCGGTCACCCTCGACCACCTCGTCCCGCTCACCGCGGCCGTGGTGCGGGGGTCGTCGCGGGCGCTGGTCGTGGCGGACCTGCCGTTCGGGTCGTACCAGGGGTCGCCGCAGCAGGCGCTGGAGTCGGCGGCCAGGTTCATGAAGGAGGCGGGGGCGCACGCGGTCAAGCTGGAGGGCGGCCGGCGGGTGCTGCCGCAGGTCGAGGCGCTGGTGTCGGCGGGCGTGCCGGTCATGGCGCACCTCGGGCTCACCCCGCAGTCGGTCAACACGCTCGGCGGCTACCGGGTGCAGGGGCGCGGCCAGTCGGGCGACGAGCTGATGGCCGACGCCAAGGACCTGGAGCGGGCCGGGGCGTTCGCGGTGGTGCTGGAGTGCGTGCCGGCCGACCTGGCCCACCGGGTGACCACGTCGCTGTCGATCCCCACGGTCGGCATCGGGGCGGGGCCGTCCACGGACGCGCAGGTCCTGGTGTGGCAGGACCTGATGGGGCTGACGCCGCGCCCGGCCAAGTTCGTCAAGCGCTACTTCGACCTGGCCTCGGAGATGGACCGCGCGGTGCGGGCCTTCGCCGACGAGGTGACCTCGGGGGCCTTCCCGGCCCCCGAGCACACCTACTGCTGACCGCGCGCGCCTTCCCGCTCCCCGGAAAGGCCCCGGGCGCCTTCCCGCACCACGGAAAGGCCCCGGGCGCCTTCCCGCACCACGGAAAGGCGCCGGGCGCGTTCCCGCGTCCCGCGCACCTGGGTCGGGCTCACCCCGCCGCGCCGGAGAGCGTGGCGGGGTCGGTGTTGGAGCCGCAGACCACGACGGCCACCCGCTCACCCGCCGCGGGCCGGTAGGCCCCCGACAGCAGCGCCGCGTACGCCGCCGCGCCCGCGGGCTCGGCCACCAGCCGGTGCCGCTCCCACAACGTCCGCCGGGCCGCGACGATCGCGTCGTCGTCCACCAGGACGCTGTCCACCCCGGCTCCCGACAACACCTCGAACGCCAGCCCGCCGAGCTGCGTGGCGCCGAGCGCGTCGGCCGCCACCCCGCCCACCTGCACCGGCACCGGACGACCGGCGCGCAGCGCCTCGTGCAGCGTGGGGATGGCGTACGGCTCCACCGCCACGATCCGCGGCGCGTCACCCCCGGCCCGGGCCCCCAGGGTGATCCCGCCGGCGAGCCCGCCGCCGCCCACGGCCACCACCACCGTGTCCACGCCCCCGGTCTGCTCCATGATCTCCAGCCCGGTCGTGCCCTGCCCGGCCAGCACCTCGGCCTGGTCGTAGGCGTGCACGGCCAGCGCGCCCGTCTCGGCGGCGCGCTTGGCGGCGGCCTCCGCGGCCTCGGAGTAGATCGCCCCGGTCTGAGTGGTGTGCGCGCCGAGCGCCTTGAGCCCGGCCACCTTCACCGGGCTCGTCACCTCCGGCACGAAGATCTCGGCCCGCACGCCGAGCGCCCTGGCGGCATGGGCGACGGCCAATCCGTGGTTGCCGCCGCTGGCCGCGATGACCCCGGCGGCGGGCAACGGGCCGGCCGACAGGATGCGGTTGAAGGCCCCCCGCACCTTGAAGGAGCCCGAGTGCTGCAGCAACTCCAGTTTCAGCAACAGGCCCGGCGAGATCTCCAGGACGGGCGTGCGCAGCACGTGCCCTTCGATCCGGCCGGCCGCGTCGAGGACGTCCTGGTAAGTGACGGTGGTCACGGCTCTCCTTCGGTCGTGCGCCCGCGGTCGGCGGGCATGAGCCGACGCTATCCGAGCGCCTGGGCCACGTCTGCCCACAGGTCCTCGGGATGCTCGATGCCCACGGCCACGCGCACCATGCCCTCGCTCACGCCGTGCCTGGCCAGGTCCTCGGGGCCGAGGAAGCGGTGGGAGGTGGTGGCGGGCTGCATGACGCGGGTCTCGACGCCGCCGAGCGAGGGGGCGATGCGCGCCAGCCGTACGGACCGCATGAACTCCTCCCCCGCCGCCCGCCCGCCGGCCAGCTCGAAGGAGAACACGCCGCCGAAGGCGGGCAGCAGCTTGGCGGCCAGCTCGTACGACGGATGCGCGGGCAGCCCCGGCCAGTGGACGGCCGACACGGCGGGGTGCTCGGCGATCCGGCGGGCCAGGAGGTCGGCGTTGGCGCAGTGGCGTTCCATGCGCAGCGGCAGCGTCTGGATCCCGCGCAGCGTCAGCCAGGCCGTGAAGGGCGCGGCCGCGGCGCCCAGTTCGGTGGCGAAGTGCCAGACCCTGCCGTACAGGTCGGGGTCGGCGAAGACGGCGATGCCGCCGATCACGTCGCCGTGGCCGGACAGGTACTTGGTGGCGGAGTGCACGACGATGTCGGCGCCGTGCTCAAGGGGGCGGCAGAGCACGGGCGTGGCGAAGGTGTTGTCCACCATCGACAGGACGCCCAGCTCGCGGGCCGTGGCGCACATCGCGGGCAGGTCGGCGACCAGCCCCATCGGGTTGCTGATGGTCTCCAGGTAGACCAGCCGCGTCTCGGGCCGGACGGCGGCGCGCAGCGCGGCAGGGTCGTTCTCGGGGACGTGGGTGACGGCGATGCCGAACCTGCCGGCCAGGTCGTTGAGCATCGTGGCGGTGCCGCCGTACAGGGAGCGCTGGGCGATGAGGTGGTCGCCGGGCTTGAGCAGGGCGAGCAGCACGGTGTTGATCGCGCCCATGCCGGAGGCGGCGGCCAGCGCGGCGGCGCCGCCCTCCAGGCCGGACACCGCCAGCTCCAGGGCGCGCACGGTGGGGTTGGTGTCGCGGCCGTAGACGAAGGCGTCGTCGGGACGGGTCATCGCCACGCCCATCAGCTCGGGGTCGTCGAAGGCGAACCCGGCGCTCTGGTAGATGGGCATGCCGATCGGCCGGCTGCCCTCGACCGGGGGCTGCGGCAGGTGGACGGCACGCGTCTCAGGGCGAAAATCACTCATGTCATCGAATATCCCCCGGATTGGTGTGCGAGTGCAGAGCCAATACCGGAGAATTGGTCCATGAATAGAGCCAATCCCGATGACCTCGTCCACCTGCTGGGCCGGTGGGCCTCCGGGCGCGGGCCGCTCTACCTGCTGCTCGCCGCCCGGCTGCGGGCGCTCGTCGACGACGGCGTGCTCCCGCCCGGCGAACGGCTGCCGCCCGACCGGGTGCTGGCCGACCGGCTCGCGGTCGGCCGCGGGACGGTGGTCGCCGCCTACGAGCTGCTCCAGCAGGAGGGCCGGGTGACGCGCCGCCAGGGCAGCGGCACCCGCGTCGCGCCGGGCGACCCGCCGGCCACCAGGACGGCCGGCGGCGTGGCGGCCAACCCGCTGATGCTGAACCTCCTGCACGACTCCGACGGCGTGCGGCTGCTGACCTGCGCGGCGCCGGACGACCCGCCGCCGGCGCTGTTCGAGGCGTACCAGGAGGCGGGGGCGCGGGTGGCGGGCCTGCGCGACCTGGGCTACCACCCGGCGGGCGATCCCGCGCTGCGCGAGGCGCTGGCGGGCTACTACGGCGCGCGCGGCCTGCCCACCACGGCGGACCAGATCATGGTGACGACGGGCGCGCAGCAGGCGCTCACGCTGCTGGCCGGGCTGCTGGTGGCGCCGGGCGACACCGTGCTGACCGAGTCGCCGACGTACCCGGGCGCGCTGGAGGTGTTCCGGCACGCGGCGGCCGTCGTCAAGCCCGTCGACCTGGGCGACGACCAGGCACGGCGGGCCGTGCGCGAGCGGCCGGCGCTGGTCTACGGCGTGCCCACCGCGCGCAACCCCGACGGCGCGGTCATGGACGACCCGGGCCGCAGGCGGCTGGCCGCCCTGGCCGCCGCGCACGACGTGCCGCTGATCGACGACGAGGTCTGCGCCGAGCTGTGCTTCTCGGGCGGGACGCCGTCGCCGGTGGCCGCCTTCGGCGGCGGGGATCGGGTCGTCACCGTCGGCTCGCTGAGCAAGCTGGTGTGGGGCGGGCTGCGGGTGGGCTGGATCCGCGCGGCGGCGCCGGTGGTCTCGCGGCTGTCCCGGCTGCGGGCCGTGCACGATCTCGGCGGCGAGGTCTTCAGCCAGCTCGCCGCCGTCGCGCTGCTGCGCCGCCTCGACGAGGTGCGCCAGGCCCGCGTGAGCGCCCTGCGCCGGCGGCACGACCACCTGTGCGCCGAGCTGCGGGCGCGCCTGCCGTCCTGGACGTTCGAGCCGGCCCAGGGCGGCCAGACCGTCTGGCTGCGCCTGCCGCGCGGCGACGCCGGATCCTTCGCCCAGGTGGCGCTCCGGCACGGCGTCGCGGTGCCGCCGGGCGGCTCCTTCGACCCGCTGGGCGGCCACGCCGCCCACCTGCGCCTGCACTTCCTGTTCCCCGAGGAGGAGCTGTCGCGGGCGGTGTGCGACCTCGCGGCGGCCTGGGCGGCCTACGACGGCGCCGGGAAACCCGTCTCCCGGCACGCCCTCGTCGTCTGACAGGGTGGGGGCCATGGAAACGACCTTCGTGCTGGTGCACAGCCCTTCCGTCGGGCCCTCGACGTGGGCTCCGGTGGCCGAGTCGCTGGGGCGGCGCGGCCGGGCGGCCGTCGTCCCCGACCTGACCGGCGTGTCCGCCGGCGGGGCGCCGTACTGGCCGCGCGTGGTCGCGGCGGTGCGCGCGGCCGTGCCCTCCGACGGGCCGCTCGTGCTGGTGGCGCACAGCAACGCCGGGTTCTTCGTGCCGGTGATCAAGGAGGGGCTGGGCGACCGGGTGGTGGCCTGCGTGTTCGCCGACGCGCACGTGCCGCCGTCCCAGGGGCTGGTCAGGACGGCCGAGGAGGGCTTCCTGCCGTTCCTGCGCGGCCTGGCGGGCCCCGACGGCGTGCTGCCGCGCTGGACCGACTGGTGGGACGAGGAGGACATCGTGGCCATGCTCCCCGACCCCGCCCAGCGGCTGCTGGTCACGGGCGAGCAGCCGCGACTGCCCCTCGACTACTACACGCAGCCCGTCCCCGTGCCCGCGGGCTGGGACGCGGTCAGGTGCTCGTGCGTGTGGTTCGGGCCGCCGTACGAGGAGGTGGCCCGCGACGCGGCCGGGCGCGGCTGGCCGGTGACCCGGCTGCCCGGCCTCCACCTGCACCAGGTGATCGACCCCGAGGGGGTCACGGACGCGCTGCTGAAGCTGTCCAGGAAGTCGTGAATTCTTCACTGTCGGCCCCCTGACCCGTCCGGCCATAGTCGGACACATGATCGAGGTGAACGAGCTCAGGAAGAACCACGGGACATTCTCGGCGGTCAGGGGCGTCTCGTTCCGGGTGGGCGAGGGCGAGATCTTCGCCCTGCTCGGCCGGAACGGCGCCGGCAAGACCACCACGGTCGAGGTGCTGGCCGGCTTCCAGCGGCCGGACGGCGGCGCCGTCCGGGTCGCCGGCCTCGACCCCTGGTCCGACCGCGCGGCCGTCCGGCAGCGCGTCGGCATCATGCTCCAGGAGGCCGGGTTCTTCCCCGACCTGACGGTCGCCCAGACGGTCGCGGTCTGGCGCGACTTCACCCCCGCGCCGCGCCCGGCCGGGGAGGCGCTCGACCTGGCCGGCCTGACGGACAAGGCCGGGACCAGGGTGCGCCAGCTCTCCGGCGGCGAGAAGCGCCGGCTCGACCTGGCGCTCGCCCTGCTCGGCCGCCCCGACGTGCTGTTCCTCGACGAGCCCACGACCGGCATGGACCCCGAGGCCCGCGCGAACACGTGGGAGGTCGTCTCCGGCCTGGCCGCGCGCGGCACCACGATCCTGCTCACCACCCACTACCTGGAGGAGGCCCAGCGCCTGGCCTCGTCCATGGCGATCATGGACAGGGGTGAGATCGTCGCGGCCGGCGGGATGGCCGAGACGCTGGCCGCGCGGGGCGGACGGGTGACGTTCCGGCTGCCCGCCGGGATCTCCGCGGACGACCTCCCGCTGCCGGTCACCGTGGACGGCGGCACCGCCGTCTGCCGGGCCGAGGACCCCGACCTGGCCGCGCAGACGCTGCTGACCTGGGCGGCCGGCCGCGGGCTGCGGCTGACCGGCCTGGAGGTCCGCGCGGCCACCCTCGAAGACCTCTTCCTCGACCTGCCCAGGAGCGCCCGATGAGCCTGACCGCCACCTACCGTCTCGGCACCCGCCTGTTCTGGCGCGACCGCGCCATGCTGGCCGCCTCGGTGATCACCCCCGTCGGGCTGACCGTGGGCATGCCGGCGCTGATGCGGCACGTCACCGGGGGCGGCGTGCCGTTCGCGACGGCGGTGTTCCACAGCTCGCTGGCGATCGTGCTGGCGCTCACCGCGTTCATGAACATCGCGGTCGCCCTGACCAACCGGCGCGACCAGCTCGTGCTCAAGCGGCTGCGGGCCGGGCTGCTGACCGACGCGCAGATCCTGGCCGGCCAGGTCGCCAGCACGGCCACGCAGACCTTCCTGGTGATCGTGCTGTGCGCGGTGGCCGTGCGGTTCGCCGCCGGGGTGCCGCTGCCGGACGACCCGCTGCTGTTCGCCGCCGTGACCGCCGCGGGCTCGGCCGTCATGGCGCTGCTGGGGGCGGCGTACACGGCGGCGATCCCGCGGAGTGAGCTGGCCGGGGCGTTCGCCATGCCGGTGTTCCTGGTCGCCGCGGTGTCGGCGGGCGCGATGGGGCCGATCCCGCTGCCCTCGTGGCTGAGCCCGGTGCTGGACCTGCTGCCCACCTCGGCCGTGGTGCACGCGGCGAAGACCGGGGAGGCGCTCGTGCCGGCGCTCGTCCTGGCCGGGTGGGCGGTGGTGGGCGTGGTGGCGATCCGGTCGTGGTTCCGCTGGGAACCGCGCCGGTCCTGAGTCGGACATAATCGCTGCTGTGGTGGTCTCGTCCTCGGCGCAGAGGCTCGCGCGCGTGCTCATCACGGGCGTCTCGGTCGTCTATTCGCTCATCGGGCTGCTCTACTTCATGGGCGGCCCGGCGATCGGACTGCTCGCGGCGGCCGTGACGGTCGCCGTCGTCTCCACCCACTACGTCAACATGCGGGCCGCCCTGCGCGGCGGGCGCCCGCCGCTGTTCCCGGCCACGCTGGCGCTCCAGGCCGTCGTCACCTACGCGGGCGACTACCTGCTGCCGAGCGGCTGGTCGTCGATCGCCGCCCCGCTGCTGGCCGGGACCCTGCTGGTGTTCCTGGGGCTGCGCTGGGCCGTGCCGCTGGTCGTCCTCATGATGCTGTACGAGGGCGCCATCATGTGGATCGGCCTCCACTACGCCGTGGTCACCCTGTTCTACGTGATCGCCATCCCCATCACCGGCTCGATGATCTACGTCCTGGTCCGGCTCGTCCGCGTCGCCGCCGAGCTGGAGGAGGCCAGGGCCGAGCTCGCCGACGCCGCCGTGCTCAAGGAACGCCTGCGCATCTCCCGCGACCTGCACGACGGCCTGGGCCGCAGCCTCACCGCCATCGCGCTCAAGGGCGACCTGGCCGCCCGCCTGATGGACCGCGACCCCGCCTCCGCCCGCGGCGAGGTGGGCGAGCTGGTACGCGTCGCCCGCGAGGCCGCCCAGGACGTCCGCCACGTGGCCCGCGGCTACCGCGCGATGTCGCTGAGCGGCGAGACCGACCGCGCGGCGGCGCTGCTGGAGTCGTCGGGGGTGAGCTGCCAGGCGCACCTGGCCGACGTGGCGCTGCCCCGGCGGGCCGAGGAGGCGCTGGCGTGGGGGGTTCGCGAGGCGGTCACCAACGTCCTGCGTCACAGCAGGGCCACCACCTGCACGATCACCACGTCGCTGCGGGACGGCCGGGTCCGCCTGGAGGTCGCCAACGACGGCGCGACCGGCGAGCCCGGCGCTGAGCCCGGCGTGCCCGGCGGTGGCCTCACCGGGCTCGCCGAACGGGCCTCCCAGGCGGGCGGCACGTGCGCCGCCGCCGCCACGGACGGCGGCGGCTTCCTGCTGGCCATGGAGGTTCCGGCGTGATCCGGGTGCTGCTGGCCGAGGACATGCACATGATCCGCGCCGCGCTCACCGCCCTGCTCCGGCTGGAGCCGGACATCGAGGTGGTGGCGGAGGTCGTGCGCGGCGACGAGATCGTGCCGGTGGCCCTCGACGTCCGGCCCGACGTGGCGGTCGTGGACATCGACCTGCCGGTGACCGACGGCATCACCGCCGCCGCCGAGCTGCGCGAACGGCTCCCGTCCTGCCGGATCCTGGTGCTCACGGCCATGGGGCAGCCCGGCCACCTGCGCCGGGCGCTGGCCGCGGGCATCGAGGCGTTCCTGGTCAAGGACGCCCCGGGCGACCGCCTGGCCGAGGCCATCAGGCGCACCGCGGCCGGCCTGCGCGTGCTGGAGAGCGAGCTGGTCTCCTCGGCCATGGAGTACGGCGAGAGCCCGCTCACCCCCCGCGAGACCACCGTGCTCCGGCAGGCCGCCAGGGGCGCGACCGCCGAGGAGATCGCCGCCGGCCTGCACCTGTCGGCGGGCACGGTGCGCAACTACCTCACGGCCGCGATCACCAAGACGGGCGCCCGCAACAAGATCGACGCCGTCCGCGTCGCCGAGGACGCGGGCTGGCTCTAGACGTCGGTGACGCGCAGCCCGGCGTGGGCCTTGTAGCGGCGGTTGATCGAGATGAGGTTGGCGGTCAGCGCCTCGACCTGGTGAGCGTTGCGCAGCCGGCCGCCGTAGACGCCGCGCACCCCCGGGATCAGCTCGGCCAGCGCCTGCACGGTGTCGGTCGCCTCGCGGTCGTCGCCGAGCACCAGCACGTCGAGGTCGACCTTCTCCACGGCCGGGTCCATCAGCAGCACGGCCGACACGTGGTGGAAGGCCGCCACGACCCGGCTCTCGGGAAGCACCGCGGCGGCCTGCTGGGCGGCGCTGCCCTCTTCCACCGGCAGCGCGTAGGCGCCCTGCTTGTCGAAGCCGAGCGGGTTGACGCAGTCGACCACGATCTTCCCGGCCAGCTCGGCGCGCAACGACTCCAGCAGCGCCTTGTGCCCCTCGTACGGCACCGCCACGATCACGACGTCGGCCTCGGCCGCCACGTCGGCGTTGGCCCCGCCCCGCGCGCCCGAGCCGATCGAGCCGGCCGCCTCCTGGGCCCGCTCGGCGCTGCGCGAGCCGATCAGCACCGTGTGCCCGGCCAGCGCGAACCGCCGCGCCAGCCCCTTCCCCTGGTCGCCGGTGCCGCCGAGGATCGCGATGGAGAGCCCGTTCACATCTGTCATGGCTCCGATCATGCCAGCCCCGGCCGCACGCGTCGCAGCCCGGGGGCGGGCACCCGGCCGCGAACGGGCCACCTCCGCCGCGCTCCTCGTGCACCATGGAGGCATGGACTCAGGTTCGGTGGCATTCCTGCGCGAGCTCCTGGCCACGACGGGCTGGCTCGAACGCACCCGCGAGCTGGGCCTGGCCCTGCGGACCACCCGCTCGCCCGGCGGCCTGCTGCTCGTCGGCCCCCCGGACGACGAGCCCTGGCACGTCACCGCCCACCTCAGCGACGAGGCCAGGTTCTCCGGCCTGCCGCAGCTCGCCCCCACCCTGATCCGCTGGTCGCCGCCCGCCGACGCCCCCGCCCACCTGCGCGTCGGCCTCGACCGCCTGCGGCAGGCGGGCCGCGGCGAGACCCTGTTCGTGCTGTCGGAGCAGGCGGCGCCCGTCCCGCTGCTGGAACGCGTCGACGACGCCCGCCGTACGGGGGCCACCATCCTGGCGATCGAGGGCGCCGACTCCGAGCTGAGCGGGCTGGCCCACGACGCCATCGCCGTCCCGGCCACCGGGCTGATCACCTTCGACGGCGCCCAGCACCTGGTCAGCGCGGCGGCCGGTGAGGTCGAGCGGCGGGCGGGGCTGCGCGAGCGCCTGGCCCGCCTGCTGGAGAAGGTCAGCGGCCCCCGCCTGTCGGAGTAGGACGCGGCCGCGGATCAGAGGCCGAATGCGGCTCGCAGGTCAGGGCTGGGCGGCGAGACAGGGGCCGAGGGCGGCTCGCGGGTCAGGGCTGGGCGGCGAGACAGGGGCCGAGGACGGCTCTCGGGTCAGGGCTGGGCGGCGAGGCGGGGGCCGAGGGCGGCCCGCAGGTTCTCGGTGGCCTCCTCGATGGCGCCGATCACCACCGCCTGCACCGGGTCCGGCTCGCCCGACCGCGTCCTGCTCACCCGGGTGACGGCGTCCAGGCGGCGCGCCCCCACCTCCCGTACCTCGCTCACCCGCACCTCGCCCTCCGGCACGTCGAGCAGGGCCAGCGCGGGCACGATCGCCACCCCGTGCCCGGCCGCCACCAGCGCGAGCACCGGCGAGAAGTCGGTGACGACGTGCGTCCTGCGCGGCTCGACGCCGTGGATCCCGGCGAGCCGGTCGAGCGCCTGCCCGCACGCCTGGTCCGGCTCGGCGGCCACCCAGGGCAGGCGCATCAGGTCGGCCGTCGACTCCGGCTCGGGCCAGTCCGGCGGCAGCACGACCCGGAACTCGTCCACGTGCAGCGGCCGGACGTTCAGCGACGGCTGCGCCGGGACCGGCAGGCTCATGTCCTGCTCGGTGATGAGCAGGTCGACGGCGCCCAGGCGCAGCTCCTGGAGGGCGGGCTGGCCGTAGACCTCGTGGATGACCGGCGTGATGCGGGGGTGGCGCTCGGCCAGGGCGCGCATCGCGGGCACCAGCATGTGCTTGATCGCCGTGGGGAAGGCGGCGATCCGCACCGGCCCGGCCAGGCGTTCGGTGAACCTGGTCAGCTCCTTCCTGGCCTCGCTCAGCTCCTCCTCGACCCGCTCGGCGTACCCGGCGAGCACGCGTCCCGCCGGGGTGAGCGAGACGCGGCGCTGGGAGCGGTCGATGAGCGCCAGCCCGACCTCGCGTTCGAGCTGGGCGAGCTGCTGGGAGACCGCGGAGGGGGTGAGGAACAGCGCCTCGGCCGCGCGCATCACGCCGCCGCGGCGGGCGACCTCGTGCAGGACACGCAGGCGTCGAGGATCAATATCCATGCAGGTCAGCTTACGTCTACCTTTAGCTTTCTTTATTTGTGCTTTAAGGCCAAAAATCCAGAGAATATCGGCCATGGATCTCCTCCTCGACGCCGTCGGCTGGGCCGGAGCCGCCCTGCTGCTGGCCGGGTACGCCCTGGTCTCGTCCGCGCGGCTGTCCGGCGACGGCGCGACGTACCAGGTCGTCAACCTGCTCGGCGCGCTCGGGCTCATGGTCAACAGCGCCTACAACGCCGCCTGGCCCTCGACCGGGCTGAACCTCGTCTGGGCCGCCATCGGCACGGTGGCCCTCGTCCGACTCGTCCGGGTGGGAGCCGCCAAATGATCGTCGAACTCAGCCACCGCATCACCGAGGGCATGACCACCTATCCCGGCGTCCCGGGGCCGACGCTGGGCACCCACCTGAGCAGGGAGGACTCACGCGAGGTCTACGCCCCGGGCACCGAGTTCGAGATCGGCGTGATCACGCTGGCCGCCAACACCGGCACCTACCTGGACACCCCGCACCACCGCTACGCCGGCGGCCAGGACCTGGCGCAGGTGCCGCTGAGCAGCCTGGCCGACCTGCCCGGCCTGGTCGTACCGGCCTCGGGGGACGGCCGCGAGGTGGTGCTCGACACCGCGCCCGACACCGCGCTCGACGTACGCGGCCGGGCGGTGCTGATCCACACCGGCTTCGACCGCCACTTCGGCACCGGCGCCTACTTCCGCGACCACCCGTACCTGGCGCCCGAGTCGGCGGCGTGGCTGGCCGAGCAGGGCGCGGCGCTGGTCGGCATCGACTCGCTCAACATCGACGACACCCCGCCGCACGGCGAACGCCCCGCCCACACGATCCTGCTGAAGGCGGGGATCCCGATCGTCGAGCACCTGACGGGGTTGTCGGCGCTGCCCGCGGAGGGGTTCAGGTTCCATGCCGCGCCCCCGATGATCGCGGGCATGGGCACCTTCCCCGTGCGGGCCTACGCCGTGGTGCCGTAGGCGGGGGTCACTCGTCCTCCTGCTCGGCCTCGTCCCACGCCTTGTTGCGGTCGGCGGCGCGCTGCAACGCGCCCGCCGCCTCCTCCTCCGAGGCGTAGGGACCCATCCGGTCCTTGTTGGGGCAGCCCTGGTCGGGCTCGACCCGCATGTGCTTGAGACAGAACCACCACTGGCCTTCGCTCACATGGTCAATTCTGCCCCGTAGACTCGTGTTTCATGACGACACTGCTCCAGCCCGGGCGAGTCTCGCCCGTCCGGAAGGTCCCCGCCCACATCGAGCGGCCGGAGTACGTCGGCAAGAAGCGCCCCACGACCGGCGAGTCCGACGTGAAGACCCCCGAGATCATCGAGCGCATGCGCGTGGCGGGCCGCATCGCCGCGCAGGCGCTCGAAGAGGTCGGCCGGCACATCGCCCCGGGCGTCACCACCGACGAGCTCGACCGCATCGGCCACGAGTTCCTGATCGACCACGGCGCCTACCCCAGCACGCTGGGCTACAAGGGCTATCCCAAGTCGCTGTGCACCTCGATCAACGAGGTCATCTGCCACGGCATCCCCGACGACACCGTGCTGCGCGACGGCGACATCGTCAACATCGACATCACGGCCTACATCGGCGGCGTCCACGGCGACACCGACGCCACCTACCTGGTGGGCGAGGTCGACGAGGAGTCGCGCCTGCTGGTCGAGCGCACCCGCGAGGCCATGATGCGGGCCATCAGGGCGGTCGCCCCCGGCCGCCAGCTCAACGTGGTCGGCCGCGTCATCGAGGCGTACGCCAAGCGCTTCGGCTACGGCGTGGTGCGCGACTTCACCGGCCACGGCATCGGCACGAGCTTCCACTCCGGCCTCATGGTCCCCCATTACGACGACCCGTCGCTGCGGGTGGAGCTGGTGCCGGGCATGACGTTCACCATCGAGCCGATGCTCACCCTGGGCACGATCGACTACGACATCTGGCCCGACAAGTGGACCGCGGTGACCAAGGACCGCAAGCGCACGGCCCAGTTCGAGCACACCATCGTGGTCACCGAGACGGGCAGCGAGATCCTGACCCTCCCCTGACCGGCCCCGGCCGTCAGCGTCGCCTGGGGATCGCCCCGCTCACCGTCGTGCCCTCGCCGGGCACGCCGTTGACCGACAGGGTGCCGCCGAGCTCGGCGAACGCGGCCCGCATCCGGGCGATCCCGCGCCCCGCGCCGCCCTCGGCGAAGCCCTGGCCGTCGTCGCTGACCGTCAGGCGCAGGCCGCTCGGGCCCGTGGTCACCGCCACCGCGACCGTACGGGCCCGGCTGTGGCGCTCGACGTTGGACAGCGCCTCGCGCATCGTCTCCATGACGCCGCCGGACACCCGCGAGGGTACGTCGGTGCCGGGCAGCGCCCAGGTCTCGACGGTGATCCCCGTCCGCTCCGACCATTGCGCCAGAAGGCCTTCGAGCGCCTCGGCCAGGCTCTGCCCCCCGCGCATGCGTGTCTCTTCCGCCAATGGTCTCGCCTTCCTCGGCACCCCGGGCCCGCGCCGGTCCCCACTCCGGCGCCCCGCACGCGTCGCGCAATCCCCCCTCAAGGTCTGCGCACGCTAGCTGATGAGGTTATGCCCTTCTCCCCTGTGAGACAGGCTACCCGGCGGTCCTGAGACCTGTGAGCCGAGGATAGGGTGCCATGGCCGAACCGCTACTCGCCCTTGTCAGCGCGGTTGAGACGGGCGAGATAGTCGTTGTAGGAGTCGAGTTCGGTGTCGCGTGCGCCGCCCCGGTCGGCCTTGCGGTCGGCGCGCCGGGCCTGCCGTTCGTCGTCGCGGTACCACTGGGCCGCGATGGCCAGCAGCACGAGCAGCGTCGGGATCTCGCCGAAGCCCCACGCGATGGCCCCGCCGTCCTGCTGGGTCTGCAGCAGGTTGTCGCCCCACGTACGGCCGAGCGGCTCGTACCAGCCGGCGGCGATCACCGAGCCGGTCATCATCAGCGCGATGCCGAAGAAGGCGTGGAAGGGCATGGTGACGAAGAGCATCAGCAGCCGGCCGACGTACGGCAGCCGGCTCGGGCCCGGGTCGACGCCGATGATCACCCAGAAGAACAGCGAGCCGCTGAGCAGGAAGTGCAGGGTCATCCAGATGTGCCCCAGGTGCTCCTGCATGGCCGACTCGAACAGCGGCGTGAAGTAGAGAGCGTAGGTGGAGGCGACGAAGATGGCCGTCGCCACGACCGGATGGGACATGACCTTGACCGCCCGGCTGTGCAGGATCGTGGTGATCCACTCCCGGGGGCCCCTGTCGCCCCGCCGGGCCGCCGGCTTGAGCGCCCGCAGCGCCAGCGTGACCGGGCCGCCCAGGACCAGGAAGATCGGCACGATCATGGACAGCGTCATGTGCTCGATCATGTGCACGTCGAACAGGACCTTGGCGTAGCGGGCCAGGCCGCTCTGGGTGGCGAACACCAGCAGCGCGATGCCGATGAACCAGGCGGCGGTGCGCCCCCACGGCCAGGAGTCGCCGCGCCGCATCAGCCGGTAGACGCCCGCGCCGTAGAGCCCGGCGAGCACGGCGGCCACCGCGGCGAAGAACAGGTCGAACCACCACAGCGAGAACACGTTCGCGATCGTGATCTCCGGCGGGACGGGGAAGCCGAGCAGCTCGAAGGCCCGGTCGGCGGGCACGCTGAACTCGGGGGGCGGCGTGCGCGACAGCGCGACGGCCAGCCCGACGGTGGCCAGCATGAGCAGCGTCTCGCCGCCGGCCAGCCGGGTGAACGCCCTGGGCCGGCCCGCCTCCAGGTCGACGAGCGTGCGCTGCCGGTGCCAGTAGCCGACGTAGCCGAGCAGCACGAAGGCGACGATCTTGGCCAGGGCCAGCAGGCCGTACTGGGTGGTCCACAGGTCGGACAGCGCGCCGAGCCGGGCGACCAGGCTGAACACGCCGGACAGGCCGACCGCGACGAAGCACCACAGCGCCAGCGCGGAGAACCGGGCGGCGGCCACGGTGAGCTGCGGCTGCCCGCGCATCGCGTGCGCGGCCAGCACGACCAGGCCGCCCACCCACAGGGCCAGCGCGAGCAGGTGCAGCGAGACCGCCGAGGTGGCCAGGTCGTGGTTGGGCGAGGAGGAGGTGTGGCCGGTCAGCGGCGGCGGCAACATCGTCACCAGCGCGAACACCAGCAGGCCGGCCGCGGACCCGGCGGTGATCGCGCCGCGCGAGAACAGCGCGATGGCCACCCCGAACAGCACCACCAGCGTGAGCGCCACGCCCTGGGTGGTCTGGGTGGCGGTGCTGGTCAGGTATTCCCGGTTGAGGATCTGCGGGACCGTACGGCCCCAGGAGTCGGCCGTGGTGAACACGATGGCCAGGAACGCCGAGGCGGCCCAGCCGAGCGCCGTCCAGGACGAGGCCCTGACGTAGAGCAGGCCCGGCTTGCCGAGCATGCCCTTGTCGTTGGGCAGCAGCAGGGCGGCCGTGAGCAGCAGGCCGACGGTGAGCACGCCGGTGACGTCCATCAGCAGCTTGGACACCGGCAGGCCCCACCTGACCACCGCCCCGGCGTCGGGCAGCCCGGGGATGATCCTGGGGAAGGCCCGGCCGCCGGCGATCATGCCGATCACCAGGGCGGCGACCGCCGCCACCGCGCCCGCGAGCGCGAGCCGCGCCGTTCTGCTCATGGCTTCTTCTTCCGCGCGCTGAACAGGAACCCGATGCCGATGCCGACCAGCGCGCCGATCACGATGACCAGCCAGGTCGGGAAGCCGCCCTTCGGCGTGGCCGCCGCCTGGTCGGCCGCGGGAGCGACCGGAGCGGCGGAGGAAGGAGCGGGGGCGGCGGTGGAGGGCGCGGCCGACGCCGCGTCGGTGGCCGACGCGCTCGGCGAGGCCGCCGGAGCCGCCTTGACCGTGAAGGGGATCTCGCCCTCGATGGGATGGCCGTCGGAGGAGACGACCCGGTAGGCGAGGGTGTACTTCCCGCCCGGCAGCGGCCCCTTGACCGCCTGCCGCACCACCGCGCCGTCGACCTCGGGCTTGCCCTCCTGGAAGACGGCCTCATCCGCGCCCCGGACGATGACGAACGGCATGCGCACCTTGGCGGTGAACTCCAGCCTGACCTCGTCGAGGGCCTCGACCTCGGCGCCCTTGGCCGGGTCGCTGCTCTTGAGTGAGTCGTGGGCCAGCGCCGGGGTGGCGGTGCCGAGCACGAACAGGGCGGCGAGAATCGCGGTGAGTGCCGCGAGCGGGGAACTCTTCATGGCACCCCCAAGGCTACCGACGCCACCGCCCGGTCCTGACCTCGCTACAGCCCCGCGCAGGCGAGAGCCCGCTGGTAGGCGTCCACGGCGCCGTCGGAGTCGCCCAGCTGCTCCATCGTCTCGGCGGTGGCGTACCAGGTGGCGGCCGACCGGCGGGAGTCGGGCAACGGCGAGAGCGAGTCGCGTACGGACGACAGCTGCCGCTCGGCCTGGTCCATGCGGCCGACCGAGCCGTAGACCCTGGCGAGCAGCAGTTCCGCCTCGGCCCTGAGGGCGGAGGCGGTGTTGGGCACCAGCCCTCTGCCCCTGTCGGCATGCTCCACGGATTCGTCGAGGTCACCGGTCATGCACTCGGCACGGGCCAGCTCCACGAGGAGCCGCGCCCGCTCGACGGTGCTGGTGGCGGTCTGCTCGAACTCGGCGATCGCGCCACGCAGCACGTCTCGTACGGCCGCGGCCTCCTGGGGGCGGGCCAGCAGGCGCTTGCGGGCGTGCGCGAGCCGCATCCTGGCGATGCTGCCCGGCTGGCCGGTCTCCAGCTGCACGGCCATGGCGCGCTCGGCGAAGGACAGCGCCTCCTCCGCGTGCCCGGTGGCGGAGGCCGTGTTGGAGGCCATCCAGTTGGCGGCCACGATCGAGCGCGGCGTGCCGAGGGCGTCGGCGGCGTTCAGCAGCTCGGCCGCGAACTGCCGGGCGCGCAGCAGGTCGCCGCGCTCCATGTACGCCGCGAGCAGGCCGGCGCCGAGCTCCACGAGCAGATCGTTCCAAGCGGGTCGCGTGGTGCTGCTCAGCATCTGCTCGCCGACCTCCACCGCCTCGGTGAGCCGCTCGCTCTCGCGGTAGGCCCGGCACAGGTTGGAGGCGATCTCGACGCGGCGGTCGGGAGGCAGCTCCTCCTCCGACAGCCTGAGCAGGATCGCGATCGCGCCGTCGAAGTCTCCGCTGGCCTGAGCGGCGAAGGCGAGTCCGAATTCGGTCTCTTGACGCAAAGCTGTCAAGCCTGTCAGATTGTTGTTCGCCAGCAGCTCGGTGTAGCGCGTCCGGGCCTCGGCGACCTCACCGTTCTCGAGCGCGAGACGCGCGTAGCCGAGCGCCAGCTCGATGTCCTCCATCTGCTCGGCGGTCACGCCGTTGATCAGATAGGACAGCGAGCAGTCGAGTTTCTGGGCCAGCAGCTCCAGGACGGCGGGGGTAGGGGTACGCTTGCCACTCTCGATCAAGGAGACATAGCTGTCCGACAACTCTGGATGCGCCAGCTGTGCCTGTGACAGGCCACGCTGTCGCCGAACGGTCTTGATGCGGAGTCCGACCAGGTCAGATGTGGTCACAGTCGTTGCTCCCTGAGATGATGAAGTCCGAGCAACCCCACACAGGCGAGGGAGAACCCCCCATGCGCATGCGTATTGCCCTGTCCGCGCTAGTCACCGCGATTGTCGCCTTGGTGACTATAGGAGGCAATGTTACGGCCGCGAACGCCGCGACGTCTGCCCTCTCTTCCTTCCAGGAAGATCAGCACTGCTGCTGAGGCTCGCAGCAAGAGGGGGTACGGCGCGTGGCTGTGCTCCGAACCGCACCGATCCCATGGACGAGCGCTCTCCAGCAGCAGGGGACGATGAGGCCCGGTCCGCGGATGTGCCCCCTCTTCTCACCACCGGGCTGAGCGTACCCGAACCCTTCTACATTTGATCTACAGTCGCGTGATCGCCATACCGCCACGGAATTCTGAATACGCTGCCCTGGTAAGGGGGACGCCGGGGCTGTGAACGGGGAGGACGCGTGAGCGACGACATCTACATCCGCCTTCTCGGAACCGTTCACGCCGAACGCGGATCGCGGCCCGTCGATCTCGGTCCTGCCCGGCAGCGGGCCGCCCTGGCCGTCCTCGCCTCGGCCGCCGCGCGGCCCGTCCCGATGAGCCGGCTCGTCGAGGGGATCTGGGGCGACGAGCCGCCGCGCAACGCCGAGCAGAGCGTCTACACCTACGTCGCCGGCCTGCGCCGCGCCTTCGAGCCCGACCGCGGGCGGCGCGCCCCGTCGCGGCTGTTGTCGGGCACCGGCGCGGGATACGCCCTCAACGTCGGGCCCGTACAGGTCGACTCCCTGTGCTTCGCCGAACGCCTGGACGAGGCCCGCACGTGCCGCCGCGAGGGTGACGACCGCCGTGCCGTACAGCTCCTGGACGAGGCCCTGGCGATGTGGCGCGGCACCGCGCTGACCGGCCTGACCGGCCCGTTCGCCGAACGGGAACGCTCCCGGCTGGAGCTGTTACGCCTGACCGCGCTGGAACAGCGGCACGAGAGCCTGTTGCACCTGGGCCGCCACCACGAGATCACCGACGACCTGCGCGACCTGACCGTCCGCCACCCGTTGCGCGAGCGCACCCGCGAGCTGCTCATGCTGGCCCTCTACCGCTCGGGCCGTCAGGCCGAGGCGCTGAAGGTCTACGAGGAGGGCCGGGTCCTGCTCCTGGAGGAGCTGGGCCTCACACCGGGCGAGGGGTTACGCAAGTGTCACCAGCTGGTGCTGCGCGGGGAGCCCGGGCCGTGGCGGGGCGACGGGGTGCCGCACCAGCTCCCGCGCCACCTGGCCGGGTTCGTGGGCCGCTCGCGTGAGCTGGACGAGCTGGAGCGGCGGCTGGCCCCCGGCGGCGGGCGTCCGCCGACGCCGCTGGTGATCGTCTCCGGGCCGCCGGGCGTCGGGAAGTCCGCGCTGGCCGCCCAGGTCGCCCATCTGGTCCAGGACCGCTTTCCCGACGGCCAGCTGTTCGTCAACTGCCGCGGCGCGACGCCGGAGCTGCCCGCGTTGACGGGGCTCGACGTGCTCGGCCGGTTCCTGCGGGGGCTGGGGGTGGCGGCCGACGCCGTACCCGCCGACCTGGACGAGGCGGCGGCGACGTGGCGCAGCCTCCTGCACGGCCGCCGGGTCCTCGTCCTGCTGGACGACGCCGCCGACCTGGCGCAGATCCGCCCGCTGCTGTCCACCCCCTTCGGCACCGCGCTGCTGGTGACCAGCCGCGAGAGCATGACCTGGGGCGAGGACTCCTACCAGCTCGAACTCGGCCGGATGTCCCCCGCGGAGTCGGCCGCGATGCTGGCCGGGCTGGCCGGGGAGGAGCGCGTGCGGGCCGGCGCGGGCGACACCGCCGAGCTCGTCCGGCTCTGCGACGGCCTGCCTTTGGCGTTGCGCATCGCGGGGGCCCGCCTGGCCAGCCGCCCCGACTGGAGCGTCGCCACGATGGCCGGCCGGCTGGGCGACGAACGCCGGCGGCTGCACGAGCTCGTGGCCGGCGACCTGGCCGTACGCGCCGGTCTGGCGGCCAGCTTCACCGCGCTCGAACGCAGCCCCCGCCCCCTCGACCGGCTGGCCGCCCGCGCGCTGTCCCTGCTGGGCCTCCTGCACGTGCCCGAGATCACCGCCGAGGCTGCCGCGGCCCTGCTCGACGCCGACCCCGCCGACGCCGACCTGGCCCTGGAACGACTGACCGACGCGCACCTGCTCGACCGCCCCCGGCCGGGCCACTACCAGCTCCACGACCTCGTCCGCCTGTTCGCGGGCGAGCTGCGTCCCCCCGACGCCAAGAAGCCGGTGCTGCGCGCGCTCGCGTACTACGCGGCCTCCGCCCGGCTGGCCAGCCAGGTCATGGACCCGCACCGCGTCCAGCGTGGCCCGGTCGCCGAAGCCGTCACGCACCAGGTCGGCACGCGGGAGGAGGCGACGGCCTGGCTGCTGGAGGAGGAGGCCGTGCTGCTGGCCGCGGCCCGCCAGGCGCTCACCGCCGACGACGACGACATCGCCGCGCTGGGCCTGGCGCTCGCCTTCGCCCTGCATTGGCCCCTGCAGCGCGCCTACCGCACGACGGACCTGGTGGAGCTCGGCCTGATGGTGCTGCGGGTCTGCGAACGGCTCGGCGACGTGGAGATGGCGATGCACGCGCACGGCGAGCTGGCCACGGCCCTGAGGATGAAGGGCAGGAGGGACGAGGCCGTCGAGCACCTGCGGATCGAGCTGGCGATCGCCAGGCGGCTGGGCGACGCCTTCTCCGAGCAGCGCGCGCTGGGCAACCTCGCCAACGTGCACTACCACGATGAGGACTTCGAGCAGGCGATCGTCCTGGCGGAGCAGCAGCTCGCCGTCGCGGGGCTGATCGGCGCGCGGGTGGGCGTCCGCTACGCGAGGCTCATCCTCGGGGAGGCCCACCACAGATGCGGCCGGCTCGAACAGGCCCGCGAGATCCTCTGCCTGGCCCTGGCCGACGCCGAGGAGGTCGGCGACACCACCCACCAGGCCCACCTTCGAGGGGTGCTCGGCGAGGTCCACCTCGACCTGGGCATGCCGGACCAGGCCCTGCCGAACTTCCTGCTCGCCCTGAAGCTGATCGAGCCCGCCGGCAACCGGGTGGCGCGGCTGCGGTGCCTCCTCGGACTGTCACGCACCTACCGGGCTCTGGGCGAGCTGGACAGCGCCACCGGTTGCGTCACCGCGGCCCTGACCGCGGCCGTGACCGACAGGCTGGCCTCGGAATGGCAGCAGGAGGCCAGGAGCGAGCAGGAGGCCGTACGAGAGGCACGGCAGGCCACGGGCGCCCGGGGCGCATGAGCGAGGTGCGGGGATGAGCGACAGTCTGAGCATCGGCCTTCTCGGCCCGGTGACCGGCGCCCGCGACGGGGTGGCGTTCGACCTGGGGCCCGCCCGCCAGCAGGCCGTCCTGGTCATGCTGGTCTCCCCGCCGGGCCGGGTCGTGACCATGGATCAGCTGGTGGAGGGGCTGTGGGGGGAGAAGCCCCCGGCCAGTGCCGGGCAGAGCGTCTATACCTACGTCGCGGGGCTGAGGCGCACCCTGGAGCCGGGCCGCAGGCCGGGTGAGCGGTCGAGGCTGCTGATCAGCAAGGCGGGCGTCTACCAACTGCTCGTCGAACCGCACAAGGTGGACGCCTTCGCCTTCTCCGAGCTGGTGAACGCGGCACTGCGCGCGCGGGGCACGGGTGCTCTGGAAGAGGCGTTACGCCTGTTCGACGAGGGGCTCGGCCTCTGGCGGGGCGTGGCGCTGAGCGGGGTGACGGGCCCCTTCGCCGAGACCGAACGCGCCGTGCTGGACGAACTGCGCCTGGTCGCCTTCGAGGGCCGCTCCGAGCTCCTCCTGCAGCAGGGCCGCGCCGGCGAAGCCATCGCCACGCTGCGGGAGCTGGCCGCCCGCCATCCCCTGCGCGAGCGTCTGCACGAGCTGCTCATCCTCGCCCTGAGCCGGTCGGGCCGCCAGGCTGAGGCGCTCAGGGCGTACGAGGACGTCCGGGTGAGCCTGGCCGAGGAGCTGGGCATCGACCCCGGTCAGGGGCTGCGCGAGGCTCATCGGGTCGTGCTGGCGGGCGATCGGGCGTCCGTCCGCGTCGCCGCCGAGACGGTTCCCCGCCAGTTGCCGCGCGAGCTCATCGGCTTCGTGGGCCGGGCGCAGGAGACCGTCCGGCTGGCAGCGCTGCTGGCTCCCCGTGACGACGTCCCGCCGCATCCGCTCGTCGTGATCTCCGGACCGCCCGGCGTGGGCAAGTCGGCCCTCGCCGTACGGGTCGCGCACGCCGTGCGGGACCGCTTCCCCGACGGCCAGCTCTACGTGAGCCTGCGCGGAAGCACCCCCAACGTGCCGCGTCTGTCCGCCCATGGGCTCGCGGGCCGGCTCCTGCGCGGGATCGGGACGCCTCGCGAGGACGTCCCGGCCGAGCTGGACGAGGCGGCGGCCATGTGGCGCAGCAGGTTGCACGGCAGGAACCTGCTCGTGGTCCTGGACGACGCCTCCGGGCTGGACCAGATCCGGCCGTTCCTGTCCACGCCGCTCGGTGTCAGCGTGCTCGTGACCAGCAGGGAGTCGCTCAACGTCGGCGACGACTGCGTCCAGCTCCGGCTGGGACGGCTGTCGGAGGCGGAAGCGACGACGATGTTGTCCAAGCTGGCCGGCGACGGACGGGTGGGCGCCGACCCGGCCGGGACCTCGACGCTGGTCCGGCTCTGCGACGGCCTCCCGCTCGCCCTGCGCATCGCGGGCGCCCGCCTGGCCGATCATCCGGAGTGGACCGTGGGCACCCTCGGCAGGCGGCTGGCGGACCAGCGCAGACGGCTGCAGGAGCTGGCCGCGGGAGACCTGGCCGTACGGTCCAGCCTGGCCGCCAGCTACGACGGGCTCATCGGCGGCAGCCGTCCCGTGGACCGGCTGGCGGCCGGCGCCCTGCCTCTCCTCGGACGGCTGCACGTGCCGGACATGACCGCGGACGTGGCGGCGGTGCTGCTGGACAGAACACCGGACGAGGCACGGCGCGCCCTGGACCGGCTGGCGGAGGCGAACCTGATCGAACGTACCGGGGACGGTCGTCATCAGCTGCACGACCTCGTCCGGCTGTTCGCCGGCGACCTGCCCGTACGCGATCCGGAAAAGCCGCTCCTGCGGGTGCTCGGGTACTTCGCGGCCTCCGCCCGGCAGGCGAACGTCGTCATCGACCCCCACCGCGTCCAGCCCGGGCGCCCGGTGGACGAAGCGACGTCCCGGGCGTTCGGCACGCCCGAGGAGGCGCTCGCCTGGCTGCGGGCGGAGGAGCACGTCCTGAACGCGGTGGCCGTCCAGGCCCTCTCCTCCCCGGACGACGAGATCGCCGAACTCGGCGTGCGGCTCACGTTCGCGATGTTGTGGCATCAGCAGCGGTCGCACGAGGGCCACGACATGCTGACGCTCAACACCATGGCACTGCGGGTGTGCGAACGGCTGGGCGACGACGCCGGCGCACAGATCGCCCACGGCCACATCGCCAACGGGCTGCGCCTGACCGGACGTCCCGAGGAGGGGATCCCCCACCTGGAGGCCGAGCTGGCCATCGCGAGGCGACTCGGCGACGGCTTCGGGCAGATGCGGGTGCTGGGGAACCTGTCGAACGCCTACGTCGCCAGACAGCGCTACGAAGAGGCGCTGCCCCACGCCGAACAGCAGCTCGCGGTCGCCACGCAGATCGGCTCCGAAGTCGGCGTCCGCTTCGCCTGCTTGATGCTCGGCACGGCCCGCCAGGGCATGGGGCGCCACGCGCAGGCGCGGGACCCTCTGGAGCGGGCCCTGGCCGCGGCCCGCCAGAGCGGTGACACGACGCATGAGGGACACGCGCACGTCGTGCTCTCGCAGGTCATGCTCGACCTGGGCGATCCCGAGCTCTCCCTGGAGCACATGAGCGAGGGAATGAAGCTGCTCGGCAGAACCGGGTACCGGTTCATGGTCGAGTGTCTCATCACCATGTCGAGGGCCTGCAGAATGCTCGGCCGGCTGGACGAGGCGCTGTCCCACGCGACCGAGGCGGTGGCCAACGCGGAGTCCGGGGGCAACGCCCTGTGGGAGCGGCGGGCCGACGCCGAGCTGGCGGCCGTGCGGGCGGCGATGGGGGCGGCGGAGCGGGAGGCGTGAGGTCAGCGGGGCGGGGTGGTGTCGCGGAGTGCGAGGAAGAAGTCGACGCGGTCGGACATCGCCGACAGGTTCCTCCCGGTCAGCTCCTCGATCCTGCGGATGCGGTACCGGACCGTGTTGACGTGCACGTGGAGCCGTTCGGCGCAGGCGTTCCACGAGCCCGAGCAGTCGAGGAAGACGTCGAGCGTGCGCACGAGGCCCGACTGGTGGCGGCGGTCGTAGGCGAGCAGCGGGGACAGCAGCCGGTCGGAGAAGGAGCGGCGCACGTCGCCCGGCACGGTGGCCAGCAGCAGCGCGTGGGTGTAGATCTCGTCGCTGGTGACCACGCCGCCGTCGCGGGCCTCGGCCAGCCGCCTGGCGTGCCCGGCCTCCTCCACGCCGCCCTTGAGCGCGGCGGCGCCGGTCAGCGCGCCGCTCAGGCCGACGCTCAGGCGGGCGCCGGGCAGCGCGGCCAGCACGGCAGCCCCGGCCCGCAACCGCGCGGCCAGCTCCCCGACGCTCCTCCCCCGCAACGCGACCACCGCCACCGCCCCACCGCCGCCGCCGCGACCGCCACCGTCAACGGCCGTGCCGCCGCTGCCCTGAGGTGGTTCGGCCGGGACGGGGGCGGCGACGACCTCGCGGGCGAGCAGTTCCTCCAGGATCCGGCCGCCGAGGACGGCGGGGGCCGTGGGGGCGGTGGGGGTGCCGGGGCGCGGGGCGGTGGCGCTGACCACGGCGTACGGTTCGTCCGCGTCGATGCCGCACGTGCGCAGCCGGGCGTTGAGCTCGGCCGCGTCGGAGTCGGCCAGGGCGGCCGCCACGAGCTGCCCGGCCAGGCGGCGCTCGACCCGGCGGCCCTCCTCCAGGCGGCCGCGTTCGAGCGCCACGCAGGCGGCCAGCTCGTAGCCGAGGTCGGCGCGGCCGAGCAGGTCGCCGTCGCAGGCCAGGACCCAGCCGGCCGCCCGGTGGCCGCGTCCGACGGCGAAGAGAGTGGCGCCGCCGGCCAGCGCGGGCAGCCGGGGCGCGGTCAGGTAGGCCCTGGCCAGCCCCGCCGGATCGGCGGCCGTACCGACGACCACCTCACCGGACGCGGACAGGACGGCGCCCGTGACGCCCAGCTCGGCGGCGGTCAGCTCGAACAGCCCGCGCAGGTCGGCGCCCTCGGCCAGGGCCGCCACGAGCCTGCGGTGACGCCCGAGGGCGTCGCGCACGTCGCCGGACAGCCGGGGCGCGACCAGCTCGGCCAGCGTGCGGAAGGAGACCTCGACCGGCACCTCGACCAGCGGCAGCCCGGCCTGGCGGCAGGCCGAGACCAGGTCGGCGGGCACGTGCCCGAGCCGGGCCGCGCCCGCGCCGAGCGCGGACACCCCGCCCTCGACCAGGGCGGTGACGAAACGGGCGGAGTCGGCGGCGGTGTCGCGCCACATCAGGCCGGTCAGGACCAGCTCGCCGCCGGACAGGTAGCGCCCCGGCTCGGGCAGGTCGGTGATGTGGACCGTGCCGAACTCGCGCTCCGGGTCGCCGGCCAGCAGCCTGAGACCCAGCTCGTCGATCGCCAGCAGGTCACTGATGCGCACTTGGAGGAATATACAAGCCCGCTCTGTCAAGCGATGACCGGGATTTCACGTCACGGGCATAGGAGGCCGGGCCGGGCCGGTGCTCTACTCGGAGGATGACGGAGACGGTCCACTCCACCAGGTCCGAAGGCGTCGGCGGGGCCGAGGGGGTCGGCACGAGCGCGCGGCGGCCGGACGCGACGCTGAAGGTGACCGGCGAGTTCGCCTACGCCTCCGACCTGTGGCTCGACGGCATGGTGTGGGGCGTGACGCTGCGCAGCCCGCACCCGTCGGCCTGGATCCGGTCGATCGACGTGGGCCCGGCGCTGCGCATGCCGGGCGTGCTGGCCGTCCTGACGCACGAGGACGTGCCCGGCGAGAAGTTCTACGGGCTCGACCACAAGGACCAGCCCGTGCTGGCCATCGACCAGGTCCGCCACCAGGGCGAGCCGGTGGCGCTGGTGGCCGCCGACCATCCGGAGACCGCGCGCAGGGCGGCGCGGGCCGTCGTGGTCGACTACGAGCCGCGCCCGGCGGTGACCGATCCGCGCGAGTCGCGCGAGTACGTCAGGCGCCAGCCGGTGCGCAAGGGCGACACGTTCGAGGCGGAGGTCGTCGTCACCGGCGAGTACGAGGTCGGCATGCAGGACCAGGCGTTCCTCGGCCCGGAGTCGGGTCTCGCGGTCCCGGCCGAGGACGGCGGCGTGGACCTGTACATCGCCACCCAATGGCTGCACGTGGACCGCGACCAGCTCGCCCCCTGCCTGGGCCTGCCGCCGGAGAAGGTCCGGCTGACGCTGTCGGGCGTCGGCGGCGCGTTCGGCGCCCGGGAGGACCTGTCGATGCAGGTGCACGCGTGCATGCTGGCCCTGCGCCTGAACCGCCCCGTGAAGATCGTCTACGGCCGCGAGGAGTCGTTCTTCGGCCACGTGCACCGCCATCCGGCCCTGATGCGCTACGAGCACGGCGCGACCCGCGACGGCAGGCTGGTCTACGTCAAGGCCGACATCCTGCTGGACGGCGGCGCGTACTGCTCCTCCTCCCCCGCCGTGGTCGGCAACGCCGCCTCGCTGGGGGCCGGGCCGTACGAGGTGCCGAACGTGTGGATCGACGCCGCGGGCGTCTACACCAACAACCCGCCGTGCGGGGCGATGCGCGGGTTCGGCGCGGTGCAGGCGTGCTTCGCCTACGAGTCGCAGATGGACCGGCTGGCCGAGGCGTGCGGCCTGTCGCCGGTCGAGATCCGGGCGCGCAACGCCGTCTCCCAGGGCTCGGCGCTGGCGACCGGCCAGGTGATCGACTCCCCCGCGCCGCTGGGCGGCATGTTGCGCGAGCTGGAGGCCATGCCGCTGCCAGCCCCGCGGACGGGGGCGGACCTGCGCGCGCTGCCGGGCGGCGTCTCGCAGACCACGCACGGCGAGTCGGTGCGGCGCGGGATCGGCTACGGCGTCGGCATCAAGAACATCTGCTTCTCCGAGGGCTTCGACGACTACTCCACGGCCCGGGTGCGGGCCGAGCTGGTCGGCGGCGAGCCGCGGGTCACCGTGCACACCGCCGCCGCCGAGGTGGGCCAGGGCCTGGTCACGGTCCAGGCCCAGATCGCGCGCACCGAGCTGGGCATCGAGGACGTGACGGTGGCGACCGCCGACACCGCCGTGGGCTCGGCGGGCTCGTCGTCGGCCTCGCGGCAGTCCTACGTGACGGGCGGCGCGGTCAAGGCGGCCTGCGAGGCGGTGCGCGAGCGGTTCGAGGGGCTGCCGCCGCGGGAGGCGCTGGCCAGGTTCGGGCCGATCGAGGAGACCCGCGAGTACCGGCACCGGCCCACGAAGCCGATGGACCCGGTGACCGGGCAGGGCGACTCGCACACGCAGCTCGCGCTGTGCGTGCACCGCGCGGTGGTGGACGTGGACGTCGAGCTGGGGCTGGTCAAGGTGGTGGAGCTGGCCGCGGTGCAGGACGTGGGCAAGATCATGAACCCGCAGGCGCTGGAGGGCCAGATCCACGGCGGCACGGCCCAGGGCCTCGGGCTGGCGCTCATGGAGGAGATCCAGGTGCGCGACGGCCGCGTGCTGAACCCGTCGTTCACCGACTACCTGATCCCCACCATGCTCGACATGCCGCCCATGCAGCTGAAAATCCTGGAAAATCCGGACCCGTCCGCGCCGTACGGCCTCCGCGGCGCCGGCGAGCCGCCCACGCTCTCCTCCACTCCCGCCGTCGCCGCCGCCGTGCGCGCCGCGACCGGGCTCCGGTTGACTCGCGTTCCGATCAGGCCGGAAGATATCGCCTTGTCCAATCACGGGGAGGTATCCGATGGCAAGCGGTCGTGAAGCCGCCGAGGCGGAGTTCAGTCGCTTCGACACCGACGGCGACGGTCTGCTGACCGCGGCCGAGATCAGGCAGGCCAACGAGGCGCTGGGGGTTCACGGCGCCTCCGAGGAGGAGATCGAGGCGTTCATCAACGCCGCCGACACCGACGGCGACGGCCGGATCGGCCTGGAGGAGTTCGTCGGCCTGGTCGGCCACGGGCGGCACGAGAAGGCGTGATCATGTCCCCCGCCGGGTAGGTGACCCGCACTCCCCTCGCCATGACGAGGGGGACGTGTGGTGCTCGACAGACTCTTCGAGCTGACCGGGCGGGGGACGACCGTCGGACGCGAGGTCCGCGGCGGCCTGACCACTTTCATGGCGATGGCCTACATCATCCTGCTCAACCCGATCATCCTGGCCGGCGCGAAGGACGTCACCGGCGCCCGGCTGTCGATCGCCGAGCTGACCACCTCGACCGCGCTGGCGGCCGCGCTGTCCACCCTGCTCATGGCGTTCGTCGGCAACGCGCCGTTCGCGCTGGCCGCCGGGCTCGGGCTGAACGCGGTGGTCGCCTACCAGGCCGCGCCGCACATGACCTGGCCGCAGGCGATGGGCCTGGTCGTGCTGGAGGGCGCGGTCATCATCGTCCTGGCCGTCACCGGCCTGCGCACCCTGATCATGAACGCGATCCCGCTGGCGCTCAAGCACGCGATCAGCGTCGGCATCGGCCTGTTCATCGCTTTGATCGGCCTGGTGGACGCGGGTTTCGTCGCCCGGGGCACCGGCACCCCCGTGCAGCTCGGCGCGACCGGCCATCTCACCGGCTGGCCGGTCACGCTGTTCTGCTTCGGCCTGCTGCTGATGATCGTCCTGTACGTGCGCAGGACCCCGGCCGCCATCCTCATCAGCATCGCGGTCACCGCGGTCCTGGCCGTCCTGGTCAACTCGCTGGTGCCGGTCCCCGCCAAGGAGTGGGGGGTGGTCGTGCCGCACATGCCCGAATCGCTGGTCGCGGCGCCGAGTTTCGGGCTGGTGTGGCAGTTCGACCTGTTTGGCGGGTTCGCCAGGGCGGGCGCGCTGACCGCGACCGTGGTGCTGTTCACGCTGGTGCTGTCGGGCTTCTTCGACGCGATGGGCACGATCATCGGCGTCAGCGACGAGGCCGGGCTCGTGGACCAGCTCGGACGGGTGCCGCGGCTGGGCCGCATCCTGACCGTCGACGGCGTCGCGGGCATGATCGGCGGCTCGGTCAGCGCCTCGGCCAACACCGTCTTCGTCGAGTCGGCCGCCGGTGTGGGCGAGGGCGCGCGCACCGGTCTGGCCAGCGTCGTGACCGGGGCGCTGCTCGGGCTGACGCTGCTGTTCACGCCGATCGCCGCGGTGGTGCCGGCGGCCGCGGCGGCGCCCGCGCTGGTGCTGGTCGGGGCGCTGATGATGACGCAGTCCAAGAACGTGCCCTGGACCGACATCGAGCTGGCCGTGCCGGCGTTCCTGACGATCGCGCTGATGCCGTTCACGTACTCGATCACGAACGGAGTGGGGGCAGGGGTGATCTCGTACACGCTGATCAAGGCGGCCAGGGGCCGGTTCGCGGAGATCCCGTGGCTGTTGTGGGCCGTCTCGCTGGTCTTCCTGGCCTACTTCGGCATCGACGCCCTCCGGGCCCTGTTCGGCTAGCGGATGTCAGCGCTGTTGCAGGCCACGCCGTTGTGGTCGAGGTCGGGATACCAGGAGTACTCCTCATGCCGTCCGCGCGTGTAGGGGCCGTCGCCGGCGGCCTGGGCCTCCTTGCAGCTCGCGTACCGCTTGTCGGGCACGCGGGCGACGCCCGCGGGGGCGGTCGTGCCGGTGGTCGCGGTGCCCTGGCCGGTGTCCGTGGGCTGCTGCGGCTGCTGGTTCGGCTGCTGCTGGTTCGTGGGTTGCTGGTTCGTGGGCTGCTGCTGGTCCGTCGGCTGCTGGTTCGTCGGCTGCTGGGGCTGCTGGTCGGTGCCCGGCTGGGACGACTGCGGCTGCGCGGGCTGCGACGGCTGGGACGGCGGCGTGCCGAGCATCCGGACCACCAGCGCGTCGGCCTCCTCCTTGGTGAAGCCCGCGATGCTCAGGCTGTCGCCGTCCATGCTCTGCGTGACGACCGGCGCGGCCAGGACCGTCTTCGGCGTCTGCTCGCCTTCGGGCGCCAGCACGATCGCGACCTGCCGCTGCGTGGGCTGGAGCTCGTCGATGAGCCGCACCAGCCGGTCCTTGAAGACGGGCGCGACCGCGATGCGCACCGAGTAGGAGTTGTCGGTGCCGCGGACGGCCTCGATCCGCTGCACGGCGCCGACCGTGACGCCGTCCTCCAGGAGGTAACAGGTGGTCTGCTGCTCGTCGAGCACGGCCGGGTCGCCCGGACAGGGCGCGGTCTTGGTCTCCTTGACCGGCGCGAAGTGGATGGGGACGGCCAGGCGCTGCGGCGGCGCGCCGCCGAGCAGCGGGCTGTCGGGGCTCTTGGTCATCAGGACGGCGACCGTGCCGAGCACGCCCGCCACGACGACGACGAGCACCAGCGAGACGGTCAGCACGATGGTGGTGAGGCGGCTGGCCTTCGGCTCCTCCGGCTCTTCCGGCTCCGCGGGAGGCGCCTCTACCGGTCTGTCCATCGTTGACGACCCCATCCTGACGTTCGGGCTGCCGGTGAGCTTATCGAGGACGGGCAGCAGCGGGGTAATCAGCCGAAAAATCCTCACCTATCTGTGAGATCGGAGGAAAAATGGAAATGAGAACGCAGGTTGTCGGCAACTTTCCACGCGAACGAGGGATGACCCCATGAAGGTCGGAGTTCCCCGCGAGGTCAAGAACAGCGAATACCGCGTCGCACTCACCCCCGCGGGCGTCCACGAACTGGTACGCCACGGGCACCAGGTCCACGTCGAGCGGCAGGCGGGCCTCGGCTCGGCCATCCCGGACGAGGACTACGCCGCGGCGGGCGCCGTCATCGCGCCGCACGCCGACGAGGTGTGGGCCACGTGCGACCTGATCATGAAGGTGAAGGAGCCGGTGGCCGAGGAGTACCACCGGATGCGCAAGGGCCAGATCCTGTTCACCTATCTCCACCTGGCCGCCTCGGGTCCGCTGACCAGGGCCCTGCTCGACTCGGGCGTCACGTCCATCGCCTACGAGACCGTGCAGAACAGGGACGGCTCGCTGCCCCTGCTCGCCCCGATGTCGGAGGTGGCCGGACGGCTGGCGCCGCAGGTCGGCGCGTACCACCTGATGCGCTCGCAGGGCGGCAGGGGCGTGCTCATGGGCGGCGTGTCCGGCGTGCGGGCGGCGAACGTCGTGGTGATCGGCGCCGGGGTGTCCGGCATGAACGCCGCCGCCATCGCGCTCGGCATGCAGGCCGAGGTGCTGCTCCTCGACCGCAACATCGACAAGCTGCGCCAGGCGGACATGATCTACCAGGGCCACTGCCAGACGGTCGCGTCGAACACCCTGGAGATCGAGAAGGCCGTGCTGGAGGCCGACCTGGTCATCGGCGCGGTGCTGGTGCCGGGGGCCAAGGCGCCCATGCTGGTCACCGACGACCTGGTGAGCCGGATGAAGCCGGGCTCGGTGCTGGTGGACATCTCGATCGACCAGGGCGGCTGCTTCGAGGGCTCGCGGCCGACCACGCACGCCGAGCCGACGTACCGGGTGCACGAGTCGGTCTTCTACTGCGTGGCCAACATGCCGGGCGCGGTGCCGCACACCTCGACGTTCGCGCTGACCAACGTGACGCTGCCGTACGCGCTGGCCGTCGCGGGCAAGGGGTGGCGCGAGGCGGTCCGCACGGACCCCGCCCTGGCCGCCGGCGTGAGCACCCACGAGGGACGCCTGACCAGCCGCCCGGTGGCCGAGGCGCACGGCCTGGAGTGGTCGCCGCTGGAGGAGGCGCTGACCTGAGCCGCGGGCCCGGTCGTGTGGAACGCTACCGGGCCTTGGCCGTCACGGATCCGCACGTTACGGTGAGTCACGAGACCATGACGATCCGTGACAACGGAGGCTTGGATGGATCCGGTGCTCCTGCGCGGCAGCGCGGAACGCAACTTCGACGACCTCGACACCGACGGCGACGGCTTCCTGACCAAGGACGACTACCTCGCGCTGGCCCGCCACCGCATCCGGCGGGCCGGCGCGCGGCCGGACAGCCCTGAGGGCGAGAAGGTCGTGGCGGCGTTCCTCGACACCTGGGACGTCCACGTCCACGCCCTCGACGCCGACCACGACGGCCGGATCAGCAGGGAGGAGTACGTCGAGTCCTTCCAGGCGCTGGTGCGCACGGGCGCGCTCGACGGCGTGCTGAACCCCATGTTCCGCGCCACCTTCGACCTCGCCGACCACGACGGCGACGGCGAGCTCACCGCCGCGGAGTTCCGCACGCTGTGGAACCGCGACGACGGGCTCTCGGCCGCCTTCCAGCGGGCCGACGCCGACGGCGACGGCCGCATCTCCTTCGAGGAGTACGCCCGCCTGCGCCGCGGCCTGCTCGTCGGCGACCTCTAGCGCGGGCCCCCGGACACACGTCGAGGGCCCGGCCGGAGCCGGGCCCTCGACGTGTCGCGAAGGGGGGTTACTTGGACTGGCTGGGCGAGGGCGCCAGCGTCTCCATCGGGGTGTTGCCGGTCGGCGCGGGCGGCAGCGGGGCCTGGTCGGACGTGGTGGTGATGGCGTCCTGGCCGCCGCAGATGGCGCCCGGCTCGGGGGTGTCACGGCCGTTCTGGTACTTCTTGATGAAGGCCGGGAGCTTGGGGTCGGACGGGTCCTGGAGCTTGAGCTGGTGGCCCCACGTCGAGGCGACGATCGGCGCCGGCAGGCCCGGGTAGGGGCTGACCAGCATGTAGTCCTGCTGGCCGGTGGAGGTGGCCACGTCCTTCAGCGCGTCGAGCTGCGCCTTGGGCAGGTCGGGGCGGTAGGTGATCCAGACCGCGCCGTGCTCCAGCGAGTGCACCGCGTGCTCGTTGTGGATCGGCTTGTCGTAGACCGCGCACTGCTGCCAGTAGTTGTTGTGCTCGCCGCCGACGGGCGGGGTCTCCTTGTAGGTGACCGACTTGGCGACGTGCTGGCCGGCCTCGTACTTGTAATTGGTCACCGCGTCGAGCGACGTCGCGCGCGCCTGGTTGACCAGGTAGATGCCGACCACGCCGACGAGGAGCACGACGATGAGACCGCCCGTCCCCCACATGAGCAGTGCGGCGCGGCGTTGTTTGCGCTGCTGCTCGGCCCGCATCTTCTGCAGATGCTCGCGCCGCGCCTGCGCCTTCTCCTTCGTCATCGTCCCTCCATCGGCGTACCTGACTTCGGTCACCCTATGCCCTACCGGCGTATGCGGAGAATAAGAGGCGCATAAGCGTCGGATCACAGCTTGCGCGGGGATGGGTACGCTGGACTGGCCATGGAAAAGCCCGCCAGAAAACCCGTTCTGATCGTCTGCGCCGTGCTGGTGCTCCTCGCCGCGGCGTTCCTGCTGTTCGGCCGCGACTCCACGCCCGGGGACTCCTCGCCCGAAGCCGGGTTCGCCCGCGACATGGCCACGCATCACGCGCAGGCCGTGGAGATGGCGTTCGTCATCCGGGACAAGGGCCCGGCCAAGGAGATCAGGAACCTCGCCTTCGACATCATCACCACGCAGTCCAACCAGCGCGGCATGTTCCAGGGCTGGTTGCAGCAGTGGGGCCTCGACCAGGCGACCGACCAGCGCCCGATGGCCTGGATGGCGGGCCACGGCCACGGCGCCACGCCCACGACCGCGGGCACGGCTGCGGGCACGGCCGCGGGCGCGATGCCCGGCATGGCCTCGCCGCAGGAGCTGGCCAAGCTCAAGGAGCTGCAGGGCGTCCAGGCCGAGGTGCTGTTCCTGCAGCTCATGATCCGCCACCACGAGGGCGGCGTGGAGATGGCCGAGGGGCTGCTCAAGCTGTCCAAGCGGGACGAGGTGGCCGGCATGGCCCAGAAGATCGTCCAGGGGCAGAGCGGTGAGATCAAGCTGATGACCGACCTGCTCAAGCAACGGGGCGCGCAGCCGTACCCGTCGATCCTGGCCTCCTGAACCCCGCGCGGGGCGGCGTGAGAGGCTGGAGCCCCGGAGCGCGGAAGGGCGGGCGCCATGGTCACGGCAAGGGCTGAGACGGTCGTCGTGGGGTCGGGCCCCAACGGGCTGATCGCCGCGGTCATGCTGGCCCGCGCCGGGCGCGAGGTGCTGCTGCTGGAGGCGGCCGACCGGTTCGGCGGCGGGCTGCGCTCCGGCGAGCTGACGCTGCCCGGCCGGGTGCACGACCTGGGCGCCACCGTGATGGCGATGGCGCTGGCCTCGCCGGCGATGCGGGCGCTCGGCCTCAAGGGGGTCGAGTTCGCCCATCCGCCGGTGGCCGCGGCCCATCCGCTCGACGACCGTCCGGCCGTGCTGCTGCACCGCGACGCGGCCCGTACGGCCGAAGGGCTCGGCAGGGACGGCCGGGTCTGGCAGGCGACCGCGGGGGCGGCGGCGCGGGCCGGGTTCCCGCTCATGGAGGTGCTGCTCAGCCCGCTCGGGCCGTGGCGGGCCGGGCCGCGCACGTTCGCGCGGGCGGCCGGGTTCGGGGCCGCGGCCGCGCTGCCGGCCACGACGTTCGGCCGGGGGGCGCTGCGCACCGTCGAGGGGCGGGCGCTGCTGGCCGGGCTGGCCGCGCACTCCATGCTCGACCTGCGCTCCCCCGTCAGCGCCGGTTACGGGCTGGTGCTCGGGGCGCTGGCCCACCTGGTGGGCTGGCCGGTCGTGCGCGGCGGCTCGCAGGTGCTGGCCGACGCGCTGGTGGCCGAGCTGCGGTCGCTGGGCGGCGAGGCGGTGACCGGCCACCGGGTCGAGCGGCTCGACGAGCTCGACGCCCGGACGGTGGTGCTCGACGTGACGCCCCGGCAGTTCCTCGCGATGGCGGACCTGCCCGCCGGTTACCGCCGCGGCCTGCGCCGCTACCGGTACGGGCCCGGCGTCTTCAAGCTGGACTGGGCGCTCGACGGCCCGGTGCCCTGGCGTGACCCGGAGGTCGCGCGGGCCGGGACCGTGCACCTGGGCGGGACGCTGGAGGAGATCGCGCTCGCCGAGGCGGAGGTCGCCGCCGGACGGCACTCGCCCCGCCCGTACGTGCTGGTCGTGCAGCCGTACGCGGCCGATCCGACCAGGGGCGGGCACACGCTGTGGGCCTACTGCCACGTCCCCAACGGCTCGGCGGCGGACATGACGGACGCCGTCGAGGCCCAGATCGAGCGGTACGCGCCCGGCTTCCGCGACCGGGTGCTGGCCAGGCACGCGACCGGCCCCGCCGCCCTGGAGGCGGGCAACCCCAACCTGGTCGGCGGCGACATCGGCGGCGGGCTGAACGACCTGGTCCAGCTCGTGCGGCGGCCGGTCTGGTCGGCCGCGCCGTGGCGCACCCCGCTGCCGGGGGTGTTCCTCTGCTCGTCCTCGACGCCGCCGGGGCCCGGCGTGCACGGGATGGGCGGCTGGCAGGCCGCCCGCCTGGCCACGCAGGCGGAGCGGCACGCCTCCTGACCGCCGGTCAGGCCCGCATCTCCTCGGTGACCGCCGCCGCGAACGCGTCGACGTCCGCCTCGGTGGTGTCGAAGGCGCACATCCAGCGCACCTCGCCGGTCGCCTCGTTCCAGGTGTAGAACCGGAAGCGCTTCTGCAGCCGCTCGGTGACGTCCGCCGGCAGGATCGCGAAGACCGCGTTGGCCTCCACGGGCCGGGGCAGCGTGACGCCCGGGATGCGCCCCACGGCCTCGGCCAGCCGCCGCCCCATGGCGTTGGCCTGCCGCGCGTTGCGCAGCCACAGGTCGCCCGAGAGCAGCGCCTCGAACTGCGCCGAGACGAACCGCATCTTGGACGACAGCTGCATGAACGTCTTGCGGATGTAGTCGACGCCGGTGGCCGCCGACGGGTTGAGCACCACGACGGCCTCGCCGTACAGCAGGCCGATCTTGGTGCCGCCGAAGGAGAGCACGTCCACGCCCGCGTCGGTGGTCAGGGCCCGCATCGGCACGTCGAGCGCGGCGGCGGCGTTGGTCAGCCGCGAGCCGTCGAGGTGGACGAGCAGGCCGAGCTCGTGCGCGTGGGCGCAGATCGCGGCGATCTCCTCGGGCGTGTAGACGGTGCCCCACTCGGTGGTGTTGGAGATGGACACCACCTTGGGCTGGGCCCGGTGCACGTCGCCGAAGCCCCACGCCTGGCGGTCGATCAGCTCGGGGGTGAGCTTGCCGTCGGGCGTGGGCACGGTGAGCAGCTTGATGCCGCCCGCCACCTCGGGTGCGCCGCCCTCGTCGGTGTGGATGTGGGCGCTCTCGGCGCAGATGACCGCCTCCCAGTGGGCGGTCATCGCGCGCAGCGAGACCACGTTGGCCGCCGTGCCGTTGAAGACCGGCCAGGCCCGCGCCCCGTCGCCGAAGTGCCGCTGGAAGACCTGCTGCAGCGCCTCGGTGTAGACGTCGTCGCCGTAGGCGATCTGGTGACCGCCGTTGGCCTGGACGATGGCCTGGAGGATCTCCGGGTGCACGCCGGCGTAGTTGTCGCTGGCGAACGCCTTGAGCTGGGGGTCGTGCCGGGGGATCAAGAAGTGAGGTCCAATCGGGTGCCGTTGATGTCTGCGGCGGGGCGGTCGTAGAGGCCGGCGATCGCCTCCGCCAGGTCGCCGACGTCGGTGAAGCCGGGGAACTTCGCCTCCGGCTTCGCGGCCCTCATCGCGTCGTTGACCAGGGCCTTCACCACCAGTATGACCGCTGCCGCGTTCGTGCCGGACAGCGCGTCGGCCAGGGAGAGCGTCCACGCCTCCGAGGCCGCCTTGGCCGCCGCGTAGGCCGCGCCGCCCGCCGTGGGGCGCTGGGCGGCCTTGGCGGAGATGATCACGAACCGGCCGTTGTCGCTCTTGCGCAGCAGCGGCTCGAAGGCCAGCGACACGTGCTGGAGCGTGCGGATCAGCAGGTCGTGCAGGGCGTCCCAGTCCTCCAGGCGGGTGTCGGCGAACGTGCGCGAGCCGCGCCAGCCGCCGACCAGGTGGACCACGCCGTCGACCCGGCCGTGCTCGGCGTCGATCCGGGCCGCGAGGTCCTGGACGGCCGCGCGGTCGAGCAGGTCGACGTCGTCCTTGTCGACCCCGATCACGGTGTGCCCCTGCTTGCGGAAGTGCTCGGAAACGGCTTCCCCGGTGGGGCCGCCGGCCCCCGTCACCAGGATGATCATGCGCGGATCCCCTTAGTCGACTCGACCACGTCTGTCAGCTTACGGCGCAGGGCCTCGTAGAACATGCTGAGCGGGAACTCGTCCGGCAGCACCGCGTCCACCTTGGCCTTCTGCTCCTCGGGCAGGGCCTGGACGCCCTTGGCCCACACCGAGCCGGGGGCCGGCGGCACGTACGCGCTGACCAGCTCGTGCGCGGCCAGCCAGTGGGCCAGCTTGGAGCGGTCGATGCTGTCGCGGTACAACTTCTCGACCTCGCCCCGCAGGTCGGCCACGCCGTCCGCGACCCGCTCCCAGTCGATCGTGAGCCGGTTGTCGGTCCAGCGGACGATGTCGTTGCGGTGCAGGTACGCGAAGAGCAGCTGGCCGCCGAGCCCGTCGTAGTTGCGCACCCGGTCACCGGTGACCGGGAACCTGAACAGCCGGTCGAACAGGATGGCGAGCTGCACGTACCGGGCGTGCGGCACGCCCTTGCCCTCCAGCTCCACGGCCTCGCCGAACGCCGTCAGGTCGCAGCGCAGCTCCTCCAGCGAGTACAGCCAGTACGGCATCCGCTGCTTGATCATGAACGGGTCGAACGGCAGGTCGCCGTGGCTGTGCGTGCGGTCGTGGATCAGGTCCCACAGCACGAACGTGTCCTGGGCGAGCTGCTGGGAGTCCAGCAGGCGGGCGGCGTCCGGCGGCAGGTCGAGCCGGAGCGTGGCGGCGGCCGCCGCCGAGACCCGGCGGAACCGGGCGGACTCGCGGTCGGCGAAGATGCCGCCCCAGGTGAAGCGGGCCGGGGCCTGGCTCACCGCGACCGTCTCGGGGAACAGCACGGCCGAGTGGGTGTCGTAGCCGGAGGTGAAGTCCTCGAAGGCGATCGGCACGAACATCGGGTTGTCGTAGCCGCCGGCCTCCAGCCGGGCCAGCCAGTCGGGCCAGATGGTGCGGATCCAGACGGCTTCGAGGTTGCGGCTGAGGTTGCCGTTCTGGGTGTACATGGGGAACACCACGACGTGCTCCAGGCCGTCCACGCGCTGGGTGTCGGGGTGGAAGAGGTCCAGGGCGCGCAGGAAGTCGGGCACGCCGAGGTCCTGCTCGGCCCAGGCGGCCAGGTCGTCCTGGACGGCCTGGAGGTACGCGGCGTCATGGGGGAAATAAGGCGAGATCTCGCCCACGCGGCGGCCGATCTCGGCGACCAGCGCCTTGGCCCGCTCCTTCTCCTCCGGCACCGAGCCGTCCTTGACCTGCAGCGGGCGCAGCTCCTCCACGGCCTCCTTGAGCCGGGTGAACAGCGCGGCCTTGGCCTCGTCCCGGGATCCGGCGGCCTCGTCGCCGCCGGGGACGCGGGCGGCCCAGGTGATCACGTTGCCCCAGAGCCTGCGGTGGTCGTAGTCCTCGATCGAGTCGTCGCCGAACAGGTCGGAGTCGGCGAACACGACGACGCGGCCCTTGCCGTGCCGCAGGGCGACGGCCAGCGGCGCGCCCGCCGGGTCGGCGGTGGCCGAGGTGGCGAACAGCACCGTCGCCTCCTCGGGGGCGGTCAGGACGCCCGAGCGGTAGAAGCAGGCCCGCTGGACGCCGGCCAGCACGCCGTCGCCCGTGGCGCGCTCGGCGAGCACCCAGGTGGCGACCTCGCGGTGGGCGTTCTTCGGGTCGCGCACGGTCGTGTGACCGACGCCGACGCCGAAGCGGGCGAGCAGCTCGGCGACGTTGTTGCCGTACTTGTCCTGCTCCTCCTCGGCCAGCACCACGAGCCCGCCGCCCTCGGCCACGAACGACTCGACGGCGTCCAGCTCGTCGGCGGCGAAGACGGGGCTGCCGTGGCCGGTGGTGCGCTCCCACCGGTCGCCGGACGGGTGGGCGATCACCAGGACGTCCTGGCCGGCCAGCGCCCCGGCTGTCAGGGCGCCCTCGGTGTGGGCGAGCACGTCGTGCCCCAGATGGCGCAGCGCGGCTGCCGCGCGCGCGTAGCTGTTGTCGTCGGGATGGGCGGGATTGATGGTCTCGGCGACCTCGCGGCGGATGGTCCACGACTCGCTGTGGGCCTCGTCGAACAGCACCCGGGGGAACGATGGCATGAAATATCTCCTGTTGCTACCGCCTTCTCACGGAAAATATACACATACGTACCCCCCTGTCCGTCAAACCTCAGGCCGCACCAGGGCGCACAACCCCTGATTCGTAGGCGAAGACGACCGCCTGGGCCCGGTCCCGCAGGCACAGTTTCATCAGCACCCTGGCCACGTGCGTCTTGACCGTGGCCTCGCCGACGTACAGGTCCCTGGCGATCTCGGCGTTCGTCAGCCCCCTGGCCAGCAGCCGCAGCACCTCCAGCTCGCGCGGCGTCAGCTCGGCCAGCATCGGCGAGGGCGTGGGGTCGGCGCGCCCGGCGAACGTGGCGATGACCCGGCTGGTCACGGCCGGGTCGAGCAGCGCGTCGCCGGCGTGCACCACCCTGATCGCCTCCAGCAGCTGCTCGGGCGGCGACACCTTGAGCAGGAACCCGCTGGTGCCGGCGCGCAGCGCGGCGTAGAGGTTCTCGTCGGTGTCGAACGTCGTGAGCGTGATGACCTTGGGCGGCGAGGGCGTGTCCAGCAGCTCCTTGGCCGCGGCCAGCCCGTCGAGCCGGGGCATGGAGATGTCCATCAGGACGATGTCGGGTCTGGTGCGGCGGGCCACCGCGATGGCCTCGCGTCCGTCGCCGGCCTCGCCGACGACCTCCATGCCGGGGTCGCTCTCGACGACCATGCGCAACCCGGCCCTGACCATCGCCTGGTCGTCGGCGATGACGATTCGTATGCCCACAGGCGGAGGGTAGACGGCCGATGCCCGGCTTGGACACCCAGGTCAAGCCGGGCACAAGTCAGTTACAAGTCTACGAAGGGCGCACGCTCTGCCTGATGCGCGTCTGGACGGCGTCGTCGCAGGTGTTCTTGGCGCAGAAGTACATCACGAGCATGGTCTTGGGCTGACGGTCGATGACGTAGCTGACGAATCCGAGCCGGGTGCCGCCGGCCGGGTCGTGCAGGACGCCGTCGAAGCGGGTGGCCGGGCTGCTGCCCGCCTGGTCCTGGACCGGCTTGCCGAGGTCCACCTGGCCGGGCAGCAGGTTGTCCATCTTGCTCTTCATCTGCTCGGAGTCCCCGCCCGCGTCGAGGGTGTCGGAGACCTGGACGTACACGCCCACGGCGCTGTCGGGGTCGTCGGCGACGATCTGGGAGATCGCCGACCAGTCGGCGCCCGGACCGGCCACGAACAGCGACTCGAACTCGGTGGCGTGCGGCGAGGCCACGGCGAACAGGTCCTGGTGGGTGCGCGCGGTCCAGTCGCCGGGGTACTCGAAGGCCAGCGGCGCGGCGGCGCTGGCGGCGTAGCGCGACCAGGTGTCGCCGCGGTGGTTGAAGATGATCATTGCGACCAGCGTCAGCGCGGCCACGGCGGCCACCAGGGTGACCGCCACGATCGGCAGCCGCCCCGGCCGCCTGGCCGGAGCCGTGGGATGGGTGGGGGCCGCGCGCCGGGAATGGTCCTCGTGCGGCCCCGAGGGCTGCCCCAGGCCGTGCGGGCCCGTGCCGGGCACCGCGTACGGGCTCTGCTGCGGTCCTGTCTGTGGGACGGCCTGAGGCCCCGTACGAGGGCCTGCCTGTGGACCCGCCGCCGCTCCCGGGACCGGCGCCGCGTGCGGGCCGGTGCGCGGGACGGCGTGCGGGACCAGATGGGGCCCCGACGGGTGCCGGCCGCCCGGCTCGGCCTCCTGGCCGCTGATCGCGTCGCGCAGCGCGGTCACGAACTCGACGCAGGTGGCGTAGCGCTGCTCGGGCGCCTTGGCCAGCGCGCGCGCCATCACGACGTCCACCTGCGGCGGCAGCTCGGGACGCAGCTGCGACAGCGGCGCGGGCTGCTCGGCCAGGTGCGCCCACAGCAGCGCGATGTCGTTCTCCCGCTGGAACGGCAGCCGCGCGCTCAGCGCCTCGTAGACCACGCAGGCCAGCGCGTACTGGTCGCACCGGCCGTCGATGTGCTCCTTGTTGATCTGCTCGGGCGACATGTACCGGGGCGTGCCGATGAACTGGTCGGTCTGGGTCAGGCCGGAGATCGACGAACGGTGCTTGGTGATGCCGAAGTCGGTCAGGTAGACGTGGTCGCCGGCCAGCAGGATGTTGGCCGGTTTCACGTCGCGGTGGATCAGGTCGTGGGCGTGCGCGGCGTCGAGCGCGGCGGCCGTCTGGGCGAAGATCTGGCTGGCCTGGGCGAGCGGCAGCGGGCCCCGGTCGTAGATGAGCCGGCGCAGGTCGAGGCCGTCCACGTAGCGCATGGCGATGTACAGCACGCCGTCGGCGTCGGCGTTGGCCTCGTAGATGGGGATGATGTTGGGGTGCTCGATGCTGGCGACCGTCCTGGACTCCAGGATGAAGCGCTGGCGGAACCTGTCGTCCACGGAGAGCACCGGGTTGAGGATCTTCAACGCCACGCGGCGGCTGAGCCGGGGGTCGAGCGCCAGGTAGACGACGGCCATGCCGCCCTTGCCGACGATGTCCTCGATGTAGTACCCGGCCACCTCCTGGCCGATGAGCGATCTGTCGTTCAATTGCATCACGTCTCGATGGGATGGCCGCAGTAGCCGCAGAAACGATGGGCCGGGCCGAGCCTCATGCCGCACGAGGTGCAGTACTTGACCGGCGGCGAGTCGGGGGCGGTCATCACCTGCTGCTGCTGCGGGACCGCCTGGAACGGCTGCGAGCGGCGCACGACGACGGTCTGGCTCGCGCCCTCGTCGAAGGGCGAGGGCGCCGGCAGGGTCTCCGGCAGCTCGACCGGTCTCTCCGGGGCCCGCCGCCGCCACAGCAGGAACACCAGGCCGGCCCCGGCGATGAGCAGCAGCCCGCCCGCCACCAGGAACGGCCACAGCGGCGTGGAGCGCGACGGGGGCGCCGCCGCCTGCTTGGTGCCCTGGTCCTCGGGGCCGCCGCGCTTGGCCAGCGACGTCTTGAGCAGCGTGGCGGCCACCACGTTGCCGGGGTAGAGCTCCAGGACGCGCTGGAAGCCCGGCGCCGCCTCGGTGTAGTACCTGGTGTGGTAGCGGGTCAGCGCGGCCTCGAAGGCGGTGTCGATCGCGCCCCTGCGCGGCGCGACCTTGGCCGCGGCCAGGGTGGCGGTGATCTCCCTGACGCCCAGCATGCTGGCCGTCTTGCCGCCGCCGATGAGCATGCCGATGACGTGCCCGTCCTTGTCGCCGATCACCGGCGCGCCGGCCAGGCCCTGGTCGACCAGGGCGCCCAGCTTGACCGGCTCGTCCACCTTCTTCTCCGGGTCGGCGAACGGCCTGCCGGACACGCCGGCCTGCCCGCCCTTGGCCAGGTGGGCGATCTGCACGGTCTCCTGGACGCCGGGCCCCGGCCGGCCGAGGAAGCCGGCCACGTTGGTCGGCGAGCCCTCCTGCTCGGGCACCTTGTCGGCGAGCGGCGCGGTCGGCATGCCGACGCTGCCGGCGGCGGGCGTGAGCGGGACCAGCACGGCGGGGGTGTCGGGGGTCTTGCCGGCCTTGATGCACTTGTACTTCAGGCCCTGGCCGGGCGGCGAGACGTTGGTGAACACCGTGATGTCGGTGGTCACGTCGATGATGCAGGTGGCGGTGCTGGTCTTGGGCGGGTAGCACTCCTGCAGGTGGTGGTCGAGCAGGTCGTCCTTGAGCTTGTGCTTCTGGTAGTCGAGCGGGATCTTGACCTTGTGGTGCTCGGCGAAGATCTTGTTGGCGGCGTAGACGGCGACGTCATCGGGGTTGACGGCGTTGCGCCTGAGCGTGACGACGTCGCCCTCGGGGTTGACGACGGTCCCCGTGCCCGAGGCGAACGGGATGTCGTAGGAGCGCTCCACGTGTTTCAGCTCGCCGATATGGTCGAGCAGCGTGATCTCCACATGGGACACCGCCTCCACCCGCACCACGGCCGGCGTCACCAGATCGGTGATCCCGCTGGGATGATTGTGGGCCGCGGCGGGGAGAGCGGCGGGGATCGCGAGCAGCACGAGCACCGCCGCCACGCCGCCCGCCAGAGCTGTGATGCGCGCCATCTTGGCTCCAAACACTGAATAGATCCAGGTTCCCAATCAGATGCCGTAAGTCAAGAGATCGATACATAGACAAGCGCTTGCTCGGGGATCTACCGTACCGGGATGGGGTTCGCGATCGGCGTCGACGTCGGCGGCACCTTCACCGACGTGGTCCTGAGCGGCCCCGACGGGGTCACCGCCGTGGCCAAGTGTCTGAGCACCCACGACGACCCCATCGCAGGCATACTCACCGGCGTTACTCGCGCGCTCGGATCCGTGGACCCCGCCCGGGTCACCCGGGTCGTGCACGCCACCACGCTGGCGACCAACGCGGTGCTCGAACGCACCGGCGCGCGGGTGGCGTTCGTGACCACCCGGGGCTTCCGCGCCGCCGTCCCGCTCGGCCGTTACGCCCGCGTGGAGGAGGACCGGTACGACCTGCGCTTCACGCCGCCCCCTCCCCCGGTCGCGCCCGGCGACTGCTTCGAGGTGGACGAGCGCGTCTCGGCCCGCGGCGCCGTGCTCACCCCCCTGGACCCCGGCTCGGTACGGCGGGCCGCCGCGGAGATCGCCCGGCGCGGCATCACCTCGGCGGCCGTCTGCCTGCTGCACTCCTACGCCGAGCCCGCCCACGAACGGCGGACCGCGGCGATCCTGCGCGAGCACGTGCCGCACGTGGTGGCCTCCTGCGAGATCTGGCCCGAGATCCGCGAGTACGAGCGCGCCACCACCACCATCATGTCCGCCTACATCGGCCCGCTGATGACCTCCTACCTCTCGCGCCTGCGCGAGCGCCTGGCCGCGATCGGCATCGACGCGCCCGTGCACGTCATGGAGTCCGGCGGCGGGGTCGTCTCGGCCGAGCTGGCGGCCCGGCGCGCGGTGTCCACCATCGAGTCGGGCCCGGCCGCAGGGGTGCTGGCGGCGGCCGCGACCGGGCTGCCGGACGTGATCTCGTTCGACATGGGCGGCACGACGGCCAAGGCGTGCGTGGTGCGCGGGGGACGTCCGGAGATCACCCACGAGTTCCACGTGGGCGGCAAGGGCAGCTTCGGCGGGCGGCGGGCGGGCACCGGCGTGCCGATCAAGACGCCGGCCATCGACCTGGCCGAGGTCGGCGCGGGCGGGGGCAGCATCGCGTGGCTGGACCCGGCGGGCGCGCTGCGCGTCGGGCCCCGGTCGGCGGGCTCCTCCCCCGGTCCCGCGTGCTACGGGCTCGGCGGCGGCGAGCCGACGGTCACCGACGCCGACCTCGTGCTCGGCTACCTCTCCTCGGCCTCGATGCCGCTGTCGGCGCCGCTCGCGGCCAAGGCCGTGGACCGGCTGGCCGGGCCGCTCGGGGTGTCCCGGGAGGAGGCCGCGCACGCCGTGCACGAGATCGTCAACGCCTCGATGGCCGCGGCCGTGCACGTGGTGACGGTCCAGCGCGGGATCGACCCGCGGGGGTTCGCGCTGGTGGCGTTCGGCGGCGCGGGGCCGATGCACGCGGCCGGGGTGGCGCGGCGGTTCGGGATCGCGACGGTGGTGGTGCCCGCGTACTGCGGGGTGGCCTCGGCGGCCGGGCTGCTGGCGGGGGCGCTCTCGACGGACCGGGTGCTGTCGCGGCTGGACGCGGGCGACCCGGCGGAGGTCTTCGCCGCGCTGGCCGCCGACGCCGCCGCCGACCTGGGCGTCGCCCGGGTGCGGGTGGCCCGGTCGGTGGACGTGCGGTTCAAGGGCCAGTCGCACGACCTGACCGTGGACTGGGCGGAGTCGCGGGAGGAGCTGGCGGCGCGGTTCTTCGCGAAATATGCGCAGGTGTATGGGATTGTCCAGCAAGGGGAGATCGAGCTGGTCAGCTACCGCGTCCGCGTCACCGACGCCGCCACGCCCGCCACGCCTGCCACGCCCGCCGCACCTGGGTCTGGTGGGGGTGCGGCGGGCCGCAGGAGGGCGTACTTCCCCGAGGCCGGCGGGTGGCTCGACGTCCCCGTGCACACCCGGCGGACGCTGGACCGGGTGCGCGGCCCGGCCATCGTCGAGGACGCCGAGTCCACGATCGTCGTCCCGCCCGGCTGGCGGGCCGCGGCCGGCCCGTCGGGCGCGGTGCGCCTGACCCTGGAGGGCGCCGCGTGAACGACGCCCTGACCGCCGAGGTGCTGAGGAACGCGCTGGTCGTGGCCGCCGAGGAGGCCAGCATCGTGGTGGTGCGGTCGGCGTACTCGACGTTCATCGTGGAGGGCTCCGACGCCTCGGCGGCGATCCTGGACGCCGGGGGCCGCCTGGTCGCGCAGTCCATGGCGACCACGCTGATGAACAGCATGGCGCTGAAGGTCGCGCTGCCCGAGCTGCTGAAGGACGTCCCGCCGCACACCATGCGGCCCGGCGAGGCGTACGCGCTCAACGACGCCTACCGGGGCGGCGTGCACACCAACGACCTGCTGGTCTACCGGCCGGTGTTCGCCGGCGGGGTCCCGGCGTACTTCACCGCCACCATGATCCACGTCTCCGACCTGGGCGGGCTGTCGGCCGGCGGGATGGCGCCGCTGGCCACCGACATCTTCCTCGAAGGGCTCCAGCTCCCGCCGGTCCGCCTGGCCACCCGGGACGGCCTCGAACCGGCCGTGGAGGCCGTCCTGCGGGCCAACAGCCGCACGCCCGACAAGGTCATGGGCGACGTGCGGGCGCTGGTGGCCGGGACGGCGGTGGCCGCCGCCCGCGTCGAGGCCCTGATGGCCGAGTACGGCGTGGCGGGCCTGGCCGCGGGCGTCGAGGACTACCTGGACCACACCGAGACCAGGACCCGCGCGGCGCTGGCGGAGCTGCCCCGGGGGCGGTTCGAGGCGTCGTACCCGATCGACGACGACGGGGTGCGGCCGGGGGTGGCGCACCACGTACGGGTCGCCGTCACGCTCGGCGGGGACGCGGCCGTCCTCGACTTCACCGGCACCGGGCCGCAGGTGCCCGCCGCGATCAACGCCTCGGCGTCGCAGTCGCTGGCGGCGGCCGTCTTCGCGGTGCGCTGCTTCCTGGACCCGACGATCCCGATGAACGACGGCTGCCTGCGCGCGATCGAGGTCGTCCTGCCCGAGGGCTCCCTGCTGAACGCCCGTTCGCCGTATCCGTGCGGCGGCCGGTACGTCCCCATCTACGCCGCCATGGAAGCGGTGTTCCAGGCGATGTCGGACGCGATGCCGGACCGCGCGATCGCGGCCAGCGGGATCCTCCAGCCGTTCTCGATCGCGGCGGTGGGGGCGCCGTACTGGATCCACCTGTCCTACGACTTCGGCGGGGTGGGCGCCCGGCAGGGGCTGGACGGGCCGGACGCGACGGGCGTGCACTTCGGCATCGGCCGCAACTCGGTGCCGCAGGCCGAGCCGGTGGAGAGCCGCTGCCCGCTGCTCGTGGAGTCGGTCGAGACGATCGCCGACTCCGGCGGCCCCGGCCGCTTCCGGGGCGGGCTCGGCTCGCGTACCGTCTACCGCTTCCTGGCCGACTGCCACGTCACCACCCGCGGCGACCGCCTGCGCCTCCCGCCCCCGGGCCGGGACGGCGGCCTGCCCGGCAGGGTGGGCGGCTTCCACAAGCGCCACCTGGACGGGCGGGTGGAACGCCTGGCCTCGAAGGTCAACAACGTGCGGTTCGCGGCGGGCGAGGCGTTCGTCGTGGAGACCACGGGCGGCGGCGGCCTCGGCCCCCCGTCGGAAAGGGACCCGGCGGCGATCCTGGCCGACCTGGAGTCCGGCCACATCACCCCCGAAGGCGCCGCGACCGACTACGGCTTCAGTAGTCGACCAGTTCCTCGGGATCGAAGCTGACCGGGCAGGGTGACGACAGACTCACCATCGTGCCGGCCTTGTGGGCGACGGGTTCACGATAGGAGCCGCCGTCGAGCTCATACACGTAGAGAGAAGGCCCCTCATCGAGTTCGATGCGCCAGTATGCGGGGATTCCCGCAGCGGCGTAGGCGGCCGCCTTGTTGCCCCGGTCATGCGTCTTGGTGCTCGGACTGACCACCTCCACGGCCAGCAGGACGTCGGCGGCCTCGAAGACGAGCTTGACGTTTCTGGCCTTGTCTCTGGTGACGACGGCCAGATCCGGGATGAAGAGGTCTCTCTCCGAGGCTCGGACGTTGACGGTCGAGTACACCTTCAGCTGCGCCGGCAGGGCGCGGTGCAGGATCGTCTGAAGCAGGAAGATCGCATCCTGGTGCGGGGGGGTGGGGGCAGGACTCACTACCAGACTCCCGTTGAAGAGCTCGTAGCGGTTCCCGTCGTCGGGGAACCTGAGCAGGTCGTCGACTGTGAACGGCGGCGCGCCGGGAAGAACGGTGCGCCTCGTCGTCGGTTCGATCGCCAATGCGGTCACCCACTCAGTATCGGGAGTCACGCCCTTGTCCACATGCTACTTCCCCCAAAATTGTCACCTGTAGTCACCAGGCCGCCACGCCTCGGCGCCGCGGCGGACGGCGGTGTGGACGGCGCGGGCCGCGCGGGCGCCCCACTCCGAGCGGGGGCCGCCGAAGAGCTGCTCGGGGCCGTCCTGCGGCACCACCACGCAGACGGCGTCCGAGGCGGTGCCCGTGCAGGGGTAGCCTGCCTCGATCAGCGCCTGGGTCTTGGCCTCGGTGACCGTCATGACCAGGTTCACCAGCGCGGCGTCGGTCATGGCGACGGGCAGGACGGTGACGATGTTGACGGTGCCCGCCCGCATGGGGGCGAGCTCGGGGTCGGCGGCGCCCTCGGGGGCGGCGGCCCAGGTGGGGACGCGCAGCCCGACGGTGGCCACGGCCTCGGCTCCCCCGTCGGCGGCCCGCACGTACCGGTCGACGGAGGCGGCGGTCAGCATGCCGACGCCGGGGCCGGACGGGCCCAGCTCGACCAGGTGGTCCACCGGGTCCATCCGCGCGTAACCGGCCACGACCTGGGCGTTCAGCACCCATTCGCGGGGGCCGATGCCGCCGCCGAGCATGGCCGAGGAGATCATCCGGAAGCCGGGCCCGAACTCCCACAGCAGGGACCCCAGCCGGGTCCCCTCCTCCACGCGATAGGTCAGCTTCACGTCCCACCTCGCACCAGGTGCACCACGGGCCGCCCGTCGGGGCCCGGCTCGATCTTGACACGGGCGTCGAAGTGCCGTCCGATCAGCGCCTCGGTGAGCACCTGTTCGGGGCGGCCCGTGGCGGCGGCGTGGCCGTCGGCCAGCAGCATCAGGGAGTCGGCGTACAGGCCGGCGACGGTCAGGTCGTGCAGGGTGGTGACGACGGTCAGGCCGTCGGCGCGGCGCAGGCGGTCGACCAGTTCCAGCACCTGCTGCTGGTGGCCGAGGTCGAGCGCGGTGGTGGGCTCGTCGAGCAGCAGCACGGGGGCCTGCTGGGCCAGCGCCCTGGCCAGCACGACGCGCTGGCGCTCGCCGCCGGACAGCTCGCCGACGCGGCGTCCGGCGAAGGAGGTCAGGTCCAGCCGGTCCAGCACGGACCCGGTCACCTCGCGGTCGTGCCGGCTCTCCCGTCCCAGATAGGGGATGTACGGCGTGCGCCCCAGCAGGGCGTAGTCGAAGACCGTCATGTCGGGCGGCAGGGCGGGCGTCTGCGGGGCGTAGGCCAGCAGCCTGGCGCGCTCGCGGGGCTTGAGCGCGGCGAGCGGGCGCTCGTCGAGCACGACCTCGCCGCCGTGCGGGACGATCGCGCCCATGACGGTCTTGAGCAGCGTGGACTTGCCCGCGCCGTTGGGCCCGATGATCGCCAGCCACTCGCCGCGCCGCACGTGCGCGTCGACGCCGGTCAGCACGTCGCGCTCGCCCAGGCGCACCGACAGGGCCCGTACGCCGATCACGTGGCCACCCGCCTGGTCATGCGCAGGACGCCGACGAAGAACGGCGCCCCGACGAACATCGTGACGACCCCGATGGGCAGCTCGGCCGGCGCGATCACGGTACGGGCGATGAGGTCGGCCGCCACGAGGAAGGCCGCGCCGCCGATCAGCGACAGCGGCAACACGATCCGGTACGAGCCGCCCGCCAGCCGCCGGACGACGTGCGGCACGACCACGCCGACGAACCCGATGAGCCCGCTGACCGCCACGGCCGACGCGGTGGCCAGCGAGGCGGCCACGAGGACGGTCAGGCGCACCCGCCCGGCCCGTACGCCGAGGCTGCCGGCCTCCTCGTCGCCGACGCTGAGCACGTCCAGCATCCGGCCGTGCAGCAGGAGCAGGACGGAGGAGACCGCGGCGTACGGCAGCACCAGCAGGAGCTGGTCCCATCCGCCGCCGACGTCGCCGAGGATCCAGGAGTAGATGCGCTCCAGCTCCTCGACCTTGAGCTGCTGGACGAACGTCTGGATCGCGGTCAGGAACGACGTGACCGCCACCCCGGCCAGCACCAACGTCGCAGTGCCGCCACCGGTGCCGCCACCGGAGCGGCCGGCCGCGTTGCCCAGCGTGTACGCCAGGAACACCCCGCCCACCGCCCCGGCGAAGGCCGCGACGGGGATGCTCGCGCTCGAACCGGGCAGCAGCACGATGGCCAGCGTCGTGGCCAGCCCGGCGCCGGAGGCGGCCCCCAGCAGGTACGGGTCGGCCAGCGGGTTGCGGAACACGCCCTGGTACCCGGCGCCGGCCATGGCCAGCAGGCCGCCCACGACCGCGGCGACGAGCACCCTGGGCAGGCGCAGCTCGTACAGCAGGCCCTGCTCGACCGGCGCGAGGCCCGAGTCGGCCGAGACGAACGGCAACCAGTCCGCCACCTGGAGGACCACCTGCCACGGCGAGATGTCCGCCGCGCCGCCGAGCAGCCCGGCGACCATCGTGAGGGCCAGCACGGCGAGGGCGCCCGCCACCCAGACGGGACGCGCCCTCGACGGCTGCGCCTTGCCTGTCACGCTCAGCCCGCGCCGCCGGCCTTGGCCACGGCCGCGCCGATCGCCTGGGCCAGGTCCACGACGCGCGGGCCCCAGCGGGAGGCGAGGTCGTCGTCGAGCTGGATCACCTCGTCGTTCTTGACGGCCGAGAGGTTCTTCCAGCCGGGCCGCTTGACCAGCGTCTCCTTGCTCTGCTGGCAGCACTTGACGTCGGCCAGGAAGATCAGCGCGGGGTCGGCCTGGGCGACGAACTCGGCCGACAGCTTGGGGTAGCCGCCCGCCGCGTCCGGGGCCTGGTCGGCGATGTTGGTCAGCCCGAACATGGAGTAGACCTGGCCGATGAACGTCTTGGACGTGGCGGCGTACGGCGTCTGGTCGAGCTCGTGGTAGTAGGTGAGCTTCTTGTCCTTGGGGGCGTCGGCGGCCAGCTTGGCCATGGCCGCCTTCATGCCGGAGACGACCTCGTCGGCCTTGGCCTTGTTGCCGGTGGCCGCGCCGATCTCGCTGATCTCCTCGTACGCCTCCTCCAGCCCGGTGGCGGCCGGTTCGAGCAGGACGGGGACGTTCACCTTGGCCAGCTCGGCGACGATCTTGTCCTGGTCGTTGGAGAGGATGACCAGGTCGGGCTTCTTGGCGATGATCGCCTCGACGTTCGGCTTGAAGCCGGACAGGTCGCTCTTGGGCGCCTCCGGCGGGTAGTTCGACTGGTCGTCCACCGCGACGACCTGGGGGCCGGCGCCGACCGCGAACAGCGTCTCGGTGTGGGTGGCCGAGAGCGAGACGATGCGTTCGGGCTTCTTGGCGAGGGTGACCTTGCCGTTGCCCGCCTCGACGGTGACCGGGAAGTCCCCGGTGCTCGCCGCCGCGGTCGCGGCAGGGGGGCCGGTGGGGGAATCGGTGGGGGAGTTCGAGGGGGCGACATTGGCGCCGGTCTGGCCGCATCCGGCCAGGACGAGCGTTCCCAGCAGCGCGCCCGCGAAGGCCGTGCGTACGGGCCTCACGAGTAGTCCTTTCACACTGTCGGAACCGAGAGACCCGCGATGAGCGACGGATCACCCTTTTCCACGAGGGTTGATGACGTCGGCGCAGAGGCAGGCGACCTGGCTATGACAGTTGCGGGACAGCGCCGGAATCGCACCGGACTTCGCTGCAGCACTGCGCGTCGGACAAACGTTATCAATGCCCCAGACGTCCTCGACGTCAAGGGGTCTCGGGGTCAGGCGTCGAGTTGCGCCTCGGCGGCGGCGATGATCTCCTGCAGGCGCAGGCCGTGCGCCGCGTCCAGCGGGTGGCCGCCGCCGCGCCGGACGGTCTGGGCGAACTCCTCGGCCACGACCTCGAAGGGGTCCTCGTCGCCGGGCAGCAGGACGGCGTTGCCGGTCCTGCCGTACACCTCGAAGGTCGAGGGCGGCAGGTCGCCGACGGCCGCCATGCACAGGGACGCCTCGCTGACCGCGCCGCCCTCGTGCTCCAGCAGCAGGCCGGTCCAGCCGAGCGGGTTGCCGTGGGCGCGCACGCCGACGACCCGGCCGAGCGCGGCGTCGAGCAGGTCGATCACGTGCGGGCCGACGTCCAGCAGGGCGCCGCGCTCCAGCCGCCACGGGGTGGCGAACGGGTTGCCGCCGAGCAGCGCGCCGGAGATGTTGGCGGCGTGCCCGCCGAACGGCTGGATCTCGGCGCAGCGGGCCAGGAACGTGCGGGTCGGGGTGGCGTAGCGCATGGTGAGCATCATCTGCGAGGGCACGCCCGTCTCCGCCACGGCCTCGGCCACCCGCATGGCCCCCTCGACGGAGTCGGCGAGCGGCTTCTCCAGCAGCAGCGCCTTGCCCGCGTGGGCGGCGCGGACGGCCAGCTCGGCCTGCACGCCGGGCGGCACGCAGAACGCCACGGCCTCGCAGGCGTCGAACAGCTCCTCGACCCGCTCGTACACCGGGGCGCCGAGCCTGGCGGCCTGCTCGGGGCGGCGGGCCCAGACGCCGGCGAGCCGGGTGTGGGGGCCCTTGGCCAGCATCGGCGCGTGCGCCATCTCAGCCCAGGGCCCCGCCCCGATCAGCCCGACCGCGACCGGCTCCATCCGTCCCCCTTAGTCCGCTTTTCTCCAGACCTTAGATCCTCTGTCCGGGCTCCCGCCCACCGGCCCCTGCGGTCAGGCGCGGGAGCGGTGGATGGCGTGTTCCGGGCGGTGGACGAGGGTGCCGCCGTCGAGGGCGATGGTCTGGCCGGTGATGCAGCGGGACTCGGCCGAGGCCAGGAAGCCGACCAGGTCGGCGACGTCCTCGGGGGCGCAGGGCCAGGGCAGGAGGCGTTCGGCGGCCTTGTCGGCGAGCTGCCCGGGGGTGAGGGCGCGCTCGGCGGCGGCGGTCATGACCAGGGCGGGGGCGACGGCGTTGCAGCGGATGCCGCGGGCGCCGTACATGGTGGCGACGTAGCGGGTGAAGCCGACCAGGGCCGCCTTCGAGGTGCCGTACGCGGCGTGGTCCACGTCGCCGGTCAGGCCCGACACCGAGGAGGTCAGGACGATCGCGCCGCCGTCGCGCATCACCGGGACGACGTGCTTGACCAGCAGCATCGCGCCACGCAGGTTGACCTCCATCGTGCGGTCCCAGACGGCGGCGTCCATGGCGGTCAGGTCGCGGTCGCGGCCGTAGACGTCGCGGTCGAGGCAGGCGGCGTTGGAGTGCAGCACGTCCACCCGGCCGAAGGCGGCCACCAGCGCGGCCACCGACTCCGCCACCTGCTTCTCGTCGGACACGTCGCAGGTCAGCGCCATGGCGGCGCCGCCCCGGGCGCGTACGGCGGCGGCGGTGGCCCGGGCCGGGGCGGCGCGCAGGTCGAGCACGCCCACCCGGGCGCCCTCGGCGGCCAGCCGGGCCGCGCACGCCGCGCCTATGCCGGACCCCGCCCCCGTCACCAGCGCCACCCGCCCGCCGAACCGCCCGTTCGAGGGATCCGCGGTCACCACTCCACCTCCAGCGCGCTCAGCCCGCGCCCCACCAGCGACCTGCGGTAGGCGACGGGCGCGTCCGGGGCGAGCCGCAGGCCGGGCAGGCGGCGCCCGAGGACGTCGAGCGCGGTGCGCAGCTGCAGGCGGCCGAGCGCCGCCCCGACGCAGAAGTGGATGCCGTACCCGAAGACCAGGTGGTCGGCGGCGTTGGGACGGTCGATCACGAACCGTTCCGGGTCGGGGAAGACGGTCTCGTCGTGCCCGGCGGAGTCGGTGGACAGCAGGACGAGCGAGCCCGCCGGGATCGTCACGCCGTGCAGGACGACGTCCTGGACGGCGTGCCGGAAGGAGCCCAGGGAGGCGCCGTCGATCCGCATGCACTCCTCGACCGCCCCCGGGATCAGGTCCGGCGGCACCGGCCAGGCGTCCTCGCGCAGCAGCCGCAGGACGCTGTTGCCGAGCTGGTTGGGGACGGTGTCGTTGCCGCCGAGCAGGATCGTGGAGATCAGCTCGACGACCTCACGATGGCTCAGCTCGTCGCCGATCAGCGAGGTCATCAGTGACGTGAAGTCGTCCCGCGGGTCCTTGGCGCGGGCGGCCACCAGGCGGTCGACGTAGTCGAGGTAGGCCAGGAAGCTGTCGGCCAGCTCAAGCTGGCGGGCCGGCGGCTGCGGCGACAGGAACAGCATGAACCAGTCCTTGACGTGCGCCTGCACGAACGCCTCGTCGGCCGCGGGCACGCCGATGAAGCGGGCGGTCAGCTTGACCGACGGCTCGTGCCCGATCTCGGCGACGAAGTCGGCCCGGCCCCTCGGCGCGACCCGGTCGAGGACGTCCTCGTTCAGCCGCCGGAAACGCTCCTCCATGGCGGCGACGGCCCGCGGCGTGAAGGCCCGGGAGACCGAGCGGCGCAGGCGGGTGTGGTCGGGCGGGTCCACGTTGGCCACGAAGCTGGACAGGAACGAGCCGTGCTCGCCCAGCTTGGCGCGGGTCTGCGGGGTGAGGCTGCGGGAGATCGTCAGCGACCCCTCGGAGGAGAAGCGGGCCGGGTCGCCGTACGCGGCGCGCACGTCGGCGTGGCGGGTCAGCACGTACGCGCCCAGGTGCTCGCTGCGGAACACCGGCCGTCCGGCGCGCAGGCGGCGCAGGAAGTCGTACGGCGCGGCGACGTGCCAGTCGGCGGCGACGTCGAAGTCCTGCGCCGAAGCGGGGGTCGTCGCAGAGGTCATCGCAGGATCCTCCTGGGGTTGTCGACGAGCATCTGGTGGAGCTGGTCGCCGGTGACGCCGCGGCTGCGCAGTTCGGGCACGACGTCGCGGGAGATGTGCAGGAGGTGGTAGTTCGGGTGGCGACGCCGTACGACGTCGGGGTCGAACCGGTCATTGAAACAGTACGAATCATGACCTAGAACCATTTTTCCGGCGTGGCCGCGTTCGCACATCGCCGCCACCACCGCCACCCGGTCCTCGAACGAGCTGATCGTCTCGATGCCGAACCGGTCCATGCCCAGGTAGGAGCCACCCGCCACCAGCTCCTCCAGGTACGCCAGGTCCGTCGAGTCGCCCGCGTGCCCGATCACCACCCGTTCCAGGTCCACGCCGAGCGAGCCGAGCAGCCGCTGCTGCTCCAGCCCGCCCCTGGAGGCGCTGTGCGAGTGCGTGGTGATCGGCGCGCCGGTGGCCAGGTGGGCCTCGGCCACGGCCCGGAACACCCGCTCGCACCCCTTGGTCATGCCGAGGTGGTCGGAGGCGCATTTCAGCATGGCCGCCTTCACCCCGGTCCGCCCGATCCCCTCGGCGAGGTCGCGGACGAAGAACTCGGCCAGCCGGTCCGGGCCGCCGAACAGCGACCCCGGCCCCCGGTTGCCGAAGTACGGCGGCAGCGCGTCGTAGGTGTAGAGCCCGGTGGCGGCCACGATGTTCACCGACGTCAGCTCGGCCACCCGCTGGACCGCCGGGACGTACCGGCCGAGCCCGACGACGGTCAGGTCGACGATCGTGTCGATGCCCTCGGCCTTGAGCGCGTCGAGCTTGGCCGCCGCCTCCCGCGCCCGCCGCTCCAGGTCCCAGCCCTCGGGGACGTCCGGCCAGTTCCACAGGATCTCCGGGCTGAGCCCGAACACGTGCTCGTGCATCAGCGTCGCCCCGAGGTCGGCGACCGGTCCCCTCACGGTCTCAGGCACGGGAACCTCTCGTGCTCGAAGGGCCGGTTGACCTCCAGGCCGAGCCCGTCGGTCTGCCGGTACGGCAGCCCGGTGTAGAGGGCGTCGGCGTCGAAGTAGGTGACGGTGAACGACAGGCGGGCGGCGTCGCGCCGGTTGGCGGGCGCGCCGTGCACGGTGAGCGCGTGGTGCACGGTGGCGTCCCCGGCCCGCAGGTCGAGCGGCGGCGACAGCTCCAGCTCGGCGAGCCAGGGATGCTGGCTGAGCTGGTCGTCCCCGGCGCGGGTGAAGCTGCGCCCGAGCAGGCCGCAGCGGTGGGAGCCGCTGTAGAAGCGCAGCGACCCCATGTCGGCGGGCACGTCGGCCAGCGCCAGCCACACGGTCAGCATGGCCGAGCGGTCCATGGGCATCCACGGGAAGTCCTGGTGGAACTCGGTGGCGCCGTGCTCGCCCGGCTCCTTGACCAGCAGGTTGGTGACCTGCACGCGCACGGCCCGCACCCCGCCCAGCAGCCGCACGGCGTTGCGGCCCATGGCCGGGCTGGTGCTCAGCGCGCCGAACAGCTCGTCCTCGGCGGCGACGTCGCGGGACTGCCCGAAGGCCCGGTCGACCGGCGTGTCCCCGGCCCGGCTGCGCGACCGCAGGCGCTCGCGGGCCCGTTCGCGCAGCTCGCCGACCGTGTCCGGGGCGACGAGCCGGTCCAGGCGGACCCAGCCGTGCTCGCCGAAGAACGCCACCTCGTCGTCCGTCGCCTGGCGTACCGGGATCTCCATGGCCACCAGTGTGCCACTCCAAGCAAGCGCTTGGTAAGATCCGGGTCGAGGAGGATGCCGTGCGACGGTTCAGGTTCGGTGCGGTGCTGCGCGGGGCACGGTCCGGCAAGGAGTGGGCCGAGCGGGCCAGGCGGCTGGAGGCGTCCGGCTTCGACGTGCTGCTGGTGCCCGACCATCTGGTCGGCCCGCGCTTCGCGCCCGTCGCGGCGCTGACGGCGGCGGCCTGCGCCACCACCCGGCTGCGCGTCGGCACGCTGGTGTTCGCCAACGACTTCCGGCACCCGGCCGTGCTGGCCAAGGAGGCCGCCACCCTGGACCTGCTCTCCGGCGGACGCCTGGAGCTCGGCCTCGGCACCGGCTGGATGGCCGACGAGTACGACCGGGCCGGGCTGCGGCTGGACCCGCCCGGCGTGCGTCTCGACCGGCTGCGCGAGGCCCTGGAGGTGATCAAGGGCCTGTGGGACGGCGGCCCGCTGACGTACGAGGGCGCGCACTACCGCCTGGCCGGGCTGGAGCAGGAGCCGCGGCCGGTGCAGCGCCCGCGCCCGCCGATCCTGCTGGGCGGCGGCGGCCCCCGCATGCTGGCCCTGGCCGCCGAGCACGCCGACATCGTCAACCTCGGCACCCGCGTCAAGGCGGACGGCACCGGCCCCGACCCGCGCGACGCCGGACCGGAGGCGTTCCTCGCCAAGCTGGCGCTGCTGCGGCGGAGCCCCCGCCACCACCTGCTGGAGATCGGCACCAGCGTGATGCAGGTGGGCGAGCGCAAGCCGGAGGAGTCGTGGAGCGCCGCCGACAGCTCCCGGCTCGGCGACACGCCGCAGGTGCTGCTCGGCACCCGCCGCGACATCGCGGACCAGCTGCGCCACTGGCGCGAGGCGCACGGCGTCACCTACTTCGTGCTGCATCACGAGCGTGACCTGGCCGCCTTCACCCCTGTCGTCGAGGAGCTGGCGGCTCTGCCGGATGATGGACCTCATGGATGAGATGTTGTTGCTGAGGCACGGAGCCACCGAATGGAGCACGGCCGGCCGGCACACCGGCCGTACCGACCTGCCCTTGACGCCCGAGGGGGAGGATCAGGCCAGGGCGCTGGCGCCGCTGGTCAAGGCGTCCGCGTTCGGGCTGGCGCTGGTCTCCCCCGCGCAGCGGGCCCGCCGTACGGCGGAGCTGGCCGGTTTGACGGACTACGAGGTCGACCCCGACCTGTGGGAGTGGGACTACGGCGGTTACGAGGGCATCACCACGCCGGACATCAGGAAGACCCGGCCCGGCTGGTACCTGTGGCGTGACGGCGTGATCCCCGGCGACGCCGAGCATCCCGGCGAGAGCGCCGCCGAGGTGGCCGCGCGCGCCGACCGGGTGATCGAGCGGGCCCGCGGGGCCGAGGGGCGGGTCGTGCTGGTGGCGCACGGCCATTTCCTGCGCGTGCTGGCCGCCCGCTGGCTCGGCCTCGACCCGGCGGACGGCCGTTTGCTGCGGCTCGACACCGGCACCTACTCCCGGCTCGGCTTCGAGCACGCCGAACCGGTGCTGCTGAGCTGGAACTCGCCGGTCGCCTGAGGGGGAACGCCGGGGGCGCGGCCCCTTGAGGAGACCCGTCAGTCGCAGCCGAGGGTGGCGGCGGCGCGGATCAGGTCGCGGGTGAGCTCTTGGTCGCCCTCCGACGCGTGCGGGAAGGCGTCCGGGGGCCACCGGCCGGCCACCAGCCGGCAGAAGTCCACCGCGCCGGCCGAGATCAGCCCGGCGTCCCGGCCCGGGGTGCGCGAGAGCGGGACGGTCCACGTGCCGCCCCCTGGCCCGGTCAGCACGACGGTGACCGAGACGTCGCGGCGCGGCCCCCGCAGCGCCCGGGGCAGCAGCGCCAGGCCGAACTCGGCGACCAGGCGCACGTGCCCGGCACGCGGCGGCGCGGGCGGGCGGCCGGTCGCGGCCCTGATGTCGTCGGCGTGCGTCCAGGTCTCGAACGTGCGCTGGACCAGGGCCTGGCGCAGCGGCGCGCGGGCCGGGCGCGCCCCCGCCAGCGCCACCTCCACCCCGAGCAGCACCTCCCCGGCCCTGGAGAGCCGTTCCAGCAGGGCCCCGGCCTGCTCCCGCCAGCGCCGGTGCTCCGGGGCCGCGCCCGCGCCGGGCAGGCCCATGAAGAAGGCCACGGTGGCGTCGTTGGCGGCCAGGTGCCGGACCAGGTCGCGGACCGTGCCGTGCCGGGCGATCGGCGCGTCCCACTGGGCCGGGCTCAGCTCGGCGAGCAGATCGTCCATGAGCGCCACCTGCTCGGCGTACGGCACGGTCACGGACGCCACGCCCCCGGCCTCGCCCACGCCGTAGAGGTACGGGTCCGTCATGGCTGCCTCCGCAGCCGACGCTAGCCCGGCCGTGGTTCCCGCGCCAGACGGCTGCCGGGGAACGGCGCGAGCAGGGTCTCGCGCCAGGGGCCTTCGAGGTAGCCGCGGGCCCGCCTGCCCCAGTCGAGCAGCCGGGAATCGGGCGGGACCTCGTCGTCGAGCCCGAGCGCGGCGTCGCGGGCGCGCTGGGTGGCCAGGTGGTCGTCCAGCGAGACGGCCCACATGGTGACGGCCTCGGTGTCGCAGAACAGCACCTCGTACAGGCCGGTCAGGGTGTGGCCGTGCTCGGCCAGCAGGGGGGCGCGCTCGGTGCGGACGGCGTCCAGGTAGTCCAGCGCGGCCCCGGGGCGGACGCGGGCGCTCTCGAAGAGGTAGAACTCGGCGGCGGGGGCGTCGGCGAGCGGCGGGCAGCCCGGCGCGGCGCCGAGCGGCCTGGAGAAGGCGGAGAAGCGCAGGTCGTCGATGTCGGACAGGAACAGGCGCTCGTCGACGCCCTGGTAGATGTCCATCATCTGGCGCCAGCCGCCGTCCCACCCGCCGTGGCAGTCCCACAGCGTGACGGCCTTGAACTGGGGGTGGCCGGTGATGCCCACGGCGTAGAAGGCGCCGACGAGGTCGATCTCGCGCGACCTGATGGACATGCCGGTGGTCAGGGCGGGCTCGGCGCGGCTCTCGTCCTCGCGTTTGTAGCGGGTCAGCCAGGTCAGGTACTCCAGCGGCCGCCTGGAGTTCATCGGCCGGAAGTCGACCTCTTCGAGCAGGTGGATCGCGCGCCGCACCACGCCTCCTCTACCAAGCATTTGCTTGGCACGAGGATAGCGATCAGGTCAGCGCCTGGGAAGGCCGCGGCCCCCTGCCGGTCAGCCACTCCAGCACCCGGCGGTGCCCGGAGGCGGCGTCCTCGAAGTGGCCCCAGTGCCAGTAGCGCGGCTGGTCGCGCAGGCCGGTCACCCAGGTGCGGTAGGAGATGGCGGCGCCCGCGGGCGCCACGCCGTACGTGCGGACCACGACCTTGCCGCCCGGCGCGAGCAGCACGTCGTCGGCGATCGGGTACAGGTTCATCCGGTCGAGCATGTACGACATCCTGACCTGCGGAAACTCCCCGCCGGTTACGCCACCGGCGCGCCCCCGTTAAGGGAGCGCGCCGGAGGTGAACAGGCTGTTACACGAGGAGGCCGTCGAACTCGCCGTCCTTCGCGCCGAGCACCAGGGCCCGGATCTCGTCGCGGGTATAGATGAGAGCAGGACCGTCGGGGAAGCGCGAGTTGCGGACCGCGATCCCTCCGTCGGGAAGCTCCGCGAGCTCCACGCAGTTGCCCTGCGAGTTGCTGTAGCGGCTCTTGCGCCAGGCGACCTGGGTGAGGTCGGCCGCGGGCATGCCGTTGTAGGTGTGGTTCATCTACATCTTTCTGAGAAGACCGCCGATGAGCTCGACGGTGCCCCCTGGCGTGGTGCTTTCCACGCACAGTTGCTCCATGGCGGTGAGGTACGGGTCGATGTCCTCACGTTTGTCCAGGTACAGGGCACCCCAGAGCTGCTCGACGTAGACAACGTCCGACAAATCGGACTCGGGAAACCGCAAGATGCTGAACGCGCCCCCCTCGGCGGCGTGCTTGCCGAACCTGAAGGGCATCACCTGGAGGGTGATGTTGGGCAGGGCGGCGACTTCCAGCAGATGCTGGAGCTGCTCGGACATGACCTCTCGCCCGCCGATGGTCCGCTTGAGCGCCGCCTCGTCGATGACGGCCCACAGCTTGGGGCCGTCCTTCTGGGTGAAGCGCTCCTGGCGCTGCATGCGCATGTGCACGCGGCGCTCGATCTTGTCCGGACTCGCGTCGGGATTGCCGAGCTGGAAGACCGATCGCGCGTACGAGGCCGTCTGCAGCAGGCCGGGCACGAACTGCACCTCATAGGTACGGATCACGCTCGCGGCCTCCTCCAGGCCCACGTACGTCGTGAACCACGAGGGCAGCTCGGCGGAGTACTTGTGCCACCACCCGGGGGTGTTGGCCTCGCGGACCATCTCCAGCAGGGCACGGCGTTCGGCATCGTCGACGACGCCGTACAGGGTGAGCAGGTCCTCCACGTCACGTGTCTTGAACCCGACACGCCCGAGCTCCATCCGGCTGATCTTGGATTCGGACGCCCGGATGTGGAACCCGGCCTGGCCGCGGTCGAGCCCAGAGGCCTCGCGCAGGCGCCTGAGGCTCGCACCCAGCATGATGCGCCGAACGGTCGAGCCGGAGCCGGGCGGATCAATGGACACGTGCTGCTCCTTGTGTCGTTTCCTTGAAGACACAGTCTGTCACTTGGCGGCCGAAAGATCATGGGCCGCGGACAAGATCCCCTTTCCCCCATATTGACCATCTGAGGAGAACCGTAGCGGTTGCACGAGTTGTCTGCACGTGCATTCGCTCTTGCACCTGCACGAGAGATTGCCGCAGAATGATCACGTGCAATCCACCACGGCGTCCGGCCAGTGGACCACGTTCGACTGGTGGCCGCCCGTCGGCTGGTGGCCGGAGGCGGCTCGCGATCTCCTGGTGACCGGCCCGTCCGCGAGCGCCACGTACGTGCTCCCGCCCACCGCCTCCTCGGTCCACTCCGCGCGCAGCTTCACCACGGGGACCCTGTCCGGCTGGGGGCTCGGCGAGCTGGCCGAGAACATGGAACTGGTGGTCTCCGAGCTCGCCACCAACGCCCTGCGCCACGGTCTGCGCCTCGACGAGCCCCACTGCCAGCGCCCGGTCCACATGTCCCTGGTGCGCCGCGGCTCGCTCGTCACCAGCGCGTTCACCGATCCCGGCACCTCGGTGCCCGTGCTGCGATACCCTGGCCCCCTTGACACCGGCGGCCTGGGTCTCCACATCGTCGAATCACTCAGCCTCCGCTGGGGGTGGTCGGCACTCGCGCCCCACGGCAAGATCGTCTGGGCAGTCCTCTCCTGAGAGAGGGGTGCTCTGCACTACCGTGGATGGTCATGGCTCACGGTGAGTCCCACGCGACCCCATGAGAGTGCTGACAGATGGAAGATCACCTGCTCGGCTGGCTGCGCACACTAGACGAAAACCGGCTTGCCCGCATCCTGGCCAACAGGCCCGACGCCATCGCGCCGCCCTGGCCCCGCAGGCTCGACACGCTGGCCCAGCGCCTGGGCAACGGCTTCGCCGTCATGGAGGCCATGCGGGGGCTGCCGCTGCCCGCCCTGCAACTGGCCGAGGCGGGCCTGACCATGAGCCGGCCGACGCCCGAGGGGCTGGCCGCCTTCCTCGGCGTCCCGGGCCGGACGGTGGCCCCCTGGCTCGACCATCTGTACGACCACGCGCTGGCCTGGCCCGACGCCGACGGCGTGATCCATCTGGCCGAGGGCGTGGCGCGCTGGTGGGCGGCGCCGCTCGGCCTCGGCGAGCCGCTGGAGCACTACCTCAACTCCTGGACGATCAGCAACGACGCCCTGCGCGCCCTGGCCCGCGTGCTCGGCCTGCCCGCGCACGGCAACAAGCGGCGCACGATCGCCCGCGTCATCGAGCTGCTGTCCGACCCCGGCCGCCTCGACCGGCTGACGGCCACCGCCCCCGACGGCACGCTCGCGCTGCTCGGCCGCCTCGCCTGGGACGGCCCCGCCCGCGACGTCGACGGCGGCCGGTTCGTCACCCCCGGCACGCCGGAGAAGTGGTGCGCCGACCACGGCCTGCTGTTCCGCCCGAGCTGGCACGTCGCCGAGATCCCCCGCGAGGTGGCGCTGTGCCTGCGCGGCCCCGCCTACCATCCGCCGTTCCAGCCCGAGGCGCCCGAGGTGGCCTCGATCCCGGTCGACCCCGAGGAGGTCGACCACCTGATGACGCTGGCCGCCCCGCACGTGGTCGAGCGCTGCGCGGCCCTGCTCGACAACACCTCCAAGACCCCGCTGCCGCTGCTCAAGACCGGCGGCGTGGGCGTGCGCGAGGTCCGCAGGGTGGCCAAGGAGACCGGCTGCGACGAGGACGAGACCCGCCTGCTGCTGGAGGTCTGCGCGGTGGCCAGGCTGCTGGCCTGGGACGAGCAGTCGGGCGGCATGATCCCCACCGAGCGCTTCGACCGCTGGCGGCTCGACGAGGGCTCGGCCCGGCTGCGGGTGCTGCTGTCGGCGTGGTGGCGGATGGAACGGTCGTCCCTGCGCAAGGTCGACGGCAAGTACGCCACCGTGCTCGGCGACGACCCCTCGGGCAGCGCGGTGGCCCGGGTGCGCAGGGCCGTGCTGGCGGCGCTGGCCCATCTGCCGGCCGGCACCGCCTTCGCCGACCGCGACAGCCTCGTGCGCAACGTCCACTGGCACGCCCCGCTGCTCGACCAGGCGCTGCTGGCCGAGTGCGCGCCGGCCGTGCTGGAGGAGGCCACGCTGCTCGGCCTGCTGGCCAACGGCGCGCTCACCGACCTCGGCCGCGCCCTGGCCGGGCTGACCGCCGACCCCGGCGACGAGAACGACGACGCCGTCCCGCAGGTCGAGCACGATCCGGTGCTGGCCGAGGCGTCCACCAGGGCGCTGGCCAGCGTGCGCAGGAGCGCGCTGTTCGGGCCCGACCTCACCGCGGTGGTGACCGGGCCGCCGTCGGCCGAGCTGGCGGCGCTGCTCGACCGGGTGGCCGAGCGCGAGTCGCGCGGCGCGGCCTCGGTGTGGCGCTTCACCACCGAGAGCGTGCGCGGCGCGCTCGACCACGGCTACGACGCCGACGAGCTGCTCGACGAGCTGGCCACGGTCGGCACGATCCCGCAGCCCCTTGAGTACCTGGTGCGCGACACCGCGCGCCGGCACGGCGAGGTGACGGTCTCCACGGTCGGCTGCGTGGTGCAGGCGGGCGACACCGCGCTGCTCGCCGAGATCGCCGGGCACCGGCGGCTGGCCCGGCTGGGCCTGCGGCTGCTGGCTCCCACGGTGCTGATCAGCGCGGCCCCGGCCGAGCGCACGCTGGCCGCCCTGCGCGAGAACGGCTACTCCCCCGTGCCCGTCTCCGACACCGGGGAGATCACCATCCACCGGGCCAGGGCCGAGGAGCCGCACAACGGCAAGCTGATCCTGCTGCCCGGCGGGCAGGTGGCCGAGCTGTCGGAGTTCACGCCCGGCTCGCAGCCGCACGCGCCGTACGTGATCGCCGAGCCCGCCCCCGACCCGCACGAGCACGCCCGCCGCCTGGTCGCGGCCGGCCGGGACGACTCCGGCAAGCACGGCCGCACCTGGGCGGTCATCGGCAGGATGGCGACCAGGCTGCCGACCGCCCAGCAGTCGCTGCTCGGCTTCGTCGTCGACCGTGGGGTGCGGGCGGCCATCACGCTGGCCGACGGCCTCACGGCCACGATCAGCCACGGCGAGCTGCGCGCCGGGGCGCTCGACGCCTGGTGCGAGGAGGCCGGCGACTACCTGGAGTTCCCGCTCGCCGAGATCGTCGAGGTGCGCGGGGCCTACTGAAGCTTCCTGGCCTTCTTCAGGTTCGCCACCAGCTCCTCCAGGAACGTGGCGTAGCCCTGGTAGCTGAAGGGGGCCTCGGCCCGCCACGGGTAGAACTGGCCCGCCTTGACCGCCGGGAGCTTGGCGAAGGTGGGCTTCTTCAGCATCTCCTCGGGCTTGAGCGACTGGGTACGGGTGTCGTAGAGGATCACGTCGGCGTCGTAGGTGTCGGCGTTCTCCCAGCTCAGGGTCTGGAAGAAGCCGCCGTCGTCCACCTTCGCGGGCTTGACGACGTCCAGGCCGTTCTCGGTGAGATGCACGATGTCGGGGTACTCGGGCGGGTTGACGACCCACATGGCGTCGGCGCCGCCGGACATCATGAGGATCTTGAGGTCCTTGAAGGCGGCCAGTTCCTTGGTCGCGGCCTCCATGCGGGCCTTGGCCTCGGGCACGCCCTGGAGGTCGGCGCCGAGTGACCTGGCCAGCTCCTCGTACTTGCCGATCACCTGGGTGGCGCTGCGGCCGGTGAGCATGACGCCGGCGGTGGGGGCGACCTGCTCGATGGTCTCCTTCGACTTCGCCGGCACGTACCAGAGATCGCCCTTGACGTACATGCTGCTGACCAGCAGGTCGGGCTGGAGGGAGATGTACTTCTCGACGTTGAACTCGTCCCAGACGTTGCCCAGGCCCTCGACCCTGGCGATGTCGACGTTGCCGACCTGCGGGTCCCTGGATCCGTCGGCGAGCTTGTGCGGGCCGAAGACGGCGACCGGGCGCACGCCGAAGTCCCACAGCGCGGCGGCGGCGCCCACCTGGGCCACCACCCGGGACGGGCGCTTGGGCAGGTCCAGCTTCCTGTCGCGGTCGTCGGTGAACGTCCAGCCCTGCGCGGCGGGCGCGGCCGAGGCGGTCGCGCCGCCGTCGCCCGCCGCCCGGGTGCCGCCGCAGGCCGACAGTGTCAGGGCCGCCGCGAGCCCTGCCGTGGCGGCCAGGAAGCCTCTGCGCGCGAATACCGGTCCCGACATGTCCAGCTCCTAAGGTTAGGCTTGCCTTCTTACGGAGACATTAGATTAGCCTTGCCTAAGTTTGACCGCTACGAGAGGGGGTCGGGTGCGCCCGGCTGAGGACACGGCTGAGGACACGGCTGAGCCCGCCGGCGGGCGTCCGGCGGGGACCGTGGAACACCGATCCGGTGCCGCGGCGGTGACCGGGGAGGGGCCGCGGCCGCGCCGGTCCGCGTCCGTGCTGGTGAGCGGGCTGGTCGTGACCGCGGGGGTGCTGGCGCTGGTGGCGATGGCGAGCGTGGCGCTCGGGGCGCGGTCGGTGCCGTTCTCGACGGTGATCGACGCGCTGCTCGCCCCCGACGGCTCCAGCGACCACGTCGTCATCCGCGAGCTGCGCATCCCGCGCATGCTGCTCGGCATCGGCGTCGGCGCGACGCTGGGCCTGGCGGGGGCGCTCATCCAGAGCCTGACCCGCAACCCGCTGGCCGACCCGGGGCTGCTCGGCATCAACGAGGGCGCCGCGCTCGGCGTCACGCTCGCGCTCGGCCTGTTCGGCCTCTCCGACCCCGCCGTGTACGTCTGGTTCGCCTTCGGCGGCGCCGCGGTGGCCTCCGTCGTCGTCTACGCGCTGGCCGCGGCCGGGCGCTCCGGCGCCGGACCGGTACGCCTGGCGCTGGCCGGGGTCGCGCTCGGCATGGTGTTCACGGCCGTCGCCTCGGCGATCCTGCGCATGGACGCGCAGACCTTCGACCGGATGCGGTTCTGGCTGACCGGCTCGCTGGCCGGGCAGAACGCGGACACGCTGGTGCGGCTGGCCCCCTTCATGGTGGCGGGGCTGGCGCTCGGGCTGACGCTGGCCAGGCCGCTCAACATGCTCTCGCTCGGCGACGACGCCGGGCGCTCGCTGGGCGTCGCGGTCGGCAGGACGCGCGTCCTCACCGGCGTGGCCGTCACGCTGCTGTGCGGGGCCGCGACCGCCGCCGCCGGGCCACTGTGGTTCGTCGGGCTGGTCGTGCCGCACGCCGTGCGCGCGCTGGTGGGCGGCGACCAGCGGTGGGTGCTGCCGTACTCGGCGCTGGCCGCGCCGGTGCTGCTGCTGGGCGCCGACGTCGTCGGGCGGCTGATCGCGCGTCCGGGAGAGGTGCAGGTGGGCATCGTGTGGGCGGTGATCGGCGCGCCGATCTTCATCCTGCTGGCCCGGCGCAGGCGGGTGGCGGCGCTGTGACCGTACGTCTCGGCCCCTGGTCCGTACGGCTCGCGCCCCGGTCCCTGCTCGTCTGCGCCGCCCTCGTGGCGGTCGGCTGCGGGGTGGGCGTGGCGGCGATCGCCACCGGCGAGTTCACCGTCTCCGTGCCCGACATCCTGGACGCCCTGTTCGGCCAGGGCACGCCGGTCGCCGAGCTGATCGTGAGGAGGCTGCGGGCCCCGCGCGTGGTCACCGGGCTGCTGGTGGGGGCGGCGTTCGGGGCGGGCGGCGCGATCTTCCAGAGCCTGACCAAGAACCCGCTGGGCAGCCCCGACTTCATCGGCTTCACCGCCGGCGCCTCGACGGGCGGCATCCTCGCCGTCGTCGCGGGCGGCTCGGCCATGACGATCGCGGGCGGCGCGCTGGCCGGCTGCGTGGTCACCGCCGTCCTGGTCTACGCGCTGGCCTTCCGGCGCGGCGTGCAGGGCTACCGGCTGGTGCTGGTCGGCATCGGCGCGAACACGCTGCTGCTGGCGGTCAACAACTACCTGCTGACCAGGGCCAACATCAACGACGCGGCCACCGCGGGCGCGTGGCTGACCGGCAGCCTCAGCGGGCGCGGGTGGGACCACGCGATCCCGGTCGCGGTGGCGCTGGCCGTCCTGCTGCCGGTGTGCGCGCTGGTGGCCCGGCCGATGCGGATGATCGAGATGGGCGACGACGCGGCCCGGGCCATGGGCGTCAAGGTCGAGGCCGTACGGGCCGCGGCCATCACCGCCGGGGTGCTGCTGACCGGCGTGGCCACCGCGGCGGCCGGGCCCGTCGTCTTCGTCGCGCTGGCCGCGCCGCAGATCGCCCGCCGGCTGACCCGCTCCCCCGGCGTCACGATGGGCGCCTCGGCGCTCATGGGCGCGGTGCTGCTGACCGCCTCCGACCTGGTCGCCCAGCGGCTGCTCGCGCCGACCCAGCTTCCCGTCGGGGTGGTCACCGCCGCCGTCGGCGGCACGTACCTCGCCCTGCTCCTGCGAAAGGACCGTCACTGATGGTTGACCACCGCCTGTCGGGCACCGGCCTCACCCTCGCCTACGACCAGCGCGTCGTGGCCACCGAGCTCAGCGTGGCGATCCCGGACGAGTCCTTCACCGTGATCATCGGCCCGAACGCGTGCGGCAAGTCCACGCTGCTGCGCGCGCTGGCCAGGATGCTCAGGCCCAGGAAGGGCGCCGTGCACCTGGACGGCAGCGTGATCACCGCGCTGCCGTCGAAGGAGGTGGCGCGGCGGCTGGGCCTGCTGCCGCAGAGCTCGATCGTGCCCGACGGGATCAGCGTGGCCGACCTGGTGGCCCGCGGCCGCTACCCGCACCAGCGGCTCATGCGCCAGTGGTCGAGGGCCGACGAGGCGGCCGTGGCCGAGGCCATGCGCGCGACCGACGTCGCCGGGCTGGCCGACCGGATCGTGGACGAGCTGTCCGGCGGGCAGCGGCAGCGGGTGTGGCTGGCCATGGCGCTGGCCCAGGAGACGCCGATCCTGCTGCTGGACGAGCCCACCACGTTCCTGGACATCTCCCATCAGATCGAGGTGCTCGACCTGTGCGCCGACCTGCACGAGGCCGGCCGGACCATGGTCGCCGTGCTGCACGACCTCAACCAGGCGTGCCGGTACGCCACCCACCTGATCGTCATGCGGGCCGGCGAGGTCGTGGCCGAGGGCGTGCCGGCCGAGATCGTCACGCCCGAGCTGGTCCACCGGGTGTTCGAGCTGCGGTGCGAGATCATCCAGGACCCGCAGTCGGGCACGCCGATGATCGTGCCCGAGGCGCGGCGGCGGGTGACCGCCCCCGCCTGAGCCAGACCGCTTGAGCTAGACCGGCTGGGCGAGGGCGGCGGCCAGGGCCGTGATGCCCGCGGTCGCGCGCTCACGGCCGTACTCCTCCCGCAGCACCCCGGCCGCCTCCGCGCCCATCGCGGCCAGCAGGGTGTGGGCGAGCACGTCGGCGTCGCCGCCGGGCCGGGCCTCGGCCAGCAGGATCGCGACGTGGCGGTGCCAGAAGCGGTAGGCGCCGATGCGGTAGCGGGCCCCCGGGCTCGCCGTCTCGGACATCCGCACCAGGTCCAGGTGGGCGTAGAGGTAGTCGAGGTAGGCGGCCGTGAAGGCGGTCAGGCGCTCGGCGGCCGGAGCGCCGGGGCCGACGGGCGGCGGCCCCGACAGCACGCGCTCTTGCAGGGCGCGTTCGCGGGCGTCCAGCAGCGCCACCGCCAGCCCCGACTTGTCGCCGAACCGGCGGAACAGCGTGCCCTTGCCGACGCCCGCCTCGGCGGCGACCGCGTCCATCGACACGGCCTCCACGCCCTTCTCGGCGAACAGCCGCGCGGCGGCCGCGAGCACCTTCTCCCTGTTGCGGGCCGCGTCCGCGCGTTCCCTGACCGGTTTGCCGGTCAGCAGCTCCAGCGGCTCGCTTGACGAACCGGACTGCGGTCCGTTAGGTTCCTGGCCATTCACACATCCGGACTCTAGTCCATTTCGCTCGGAGGCCACAATGACCATCACCCGCGAGGAGCTGCACGCCCGTCTGGGCAGCGTGACCGTGCTCGACACGCTCGGCGGCTCCTACTACGCCCAGCAGCACCTGCCCGGGGCCGTCGCCCTAGTGGAGAGCGAGGTCGCCGAGCGCGCCGCCGAGCTGCTGCCCGACAAGGACGCCACCATCGTCACCTACTGCTCCAACCCCGCCTGCGGCAACAGCAAGGCCGTGGCCAACCGGCTGACCGCGCTCGGTTACACCGACGTGCGCCGGTACGTCGAGGGCATCGAGGACTGGGTCGGGGCCGGCCTGCCGGTCGAGTCGTCCCTGTGACCGTCGTACCGGGAACTGCTCACAGGACGCCGCAGCGGCGCACCGCGAGCAGCGCCAGCGCGCGGGTGACCTCGCGCAGCTCGGCCAGCTCGACCTGCTCCCTGGGCGCGTGCGCGAACCGGACGTCCCCCGGGCCGTAGTGCAGGGTCGGGACGCCGCCCGCCGCGTACAGGCGCAGGTCGCTCCCGTACGGCGCGGCGGCCTCGGCCGGACGGCGGCCCGCGACGTCGGCGACGGCCTGGTTGACCGCGCCGAGCAGCTCGTGCCCGGCGGGCAGCCGGCCGCTGGCGAACTGGCCGCCCGGCCAGGTCACCGCAGGCGGGTTGTCCCGCAGCCACGGATGGCCGGTGGAGGCGACGGCCTCCTCGAAGGCCGCCCGCGCCGCGGCCGGGTCCTCGTCCAGGCGCACGCCGAGGCGTCCCTCGGCGACCAGCAGGTCCGGCACGGTGCTCGCCCAGTCGCCCGCCCGCACGGTGCCGACCTCGATGGGGTACGGCATGGGGTTGGCGCCGAAGAGCTCCGGCACGTCCCGGTTGCGTTCGGCCTCCAGGCGCCTGATCGCCTCGAACACCGGCCAGAAGACCTCGATCGCGTTGACGCCCTCGTACCGCGTGGCGCCGTGCGCGGCGCGGCCGGCGATCTCCAGCCGGAAGGTCTGCGCGCCGGCGTTGGCGGTGATGACCGCGCCGCTGGTGGGCTCGGTGATCACCGCGGCCTCCGCCGTGTGGCCCCTGGCCAGGGTGGCGAACGCGCCGAGGCCGCCGTCCTCCTCGCTGATCACGCAGTGCACCGCGAGGGGTCTGGCCAGGCGCACCCCCGCCCGCTTCAGCGCCCGCACGACGGCCAGGTTGGCCACCAGGCCGGCCTTCATGTCGCAGGCGCCCCTGCCGTGCAGCACGTCGCCGGTGATCCGGGCGGCGAACGGGTCGCTGCCCTCCCACTTGGCCAGGTCGCCGGTCGGGACGACGTCCACGTGGCCCTGGAGGGCCAGCGCCGGCACGCCCTCGCCCTCCGTCACGGCGACGACGCCGTAGCCCTCCTGCCTGGGGGCCTCGGTGCCGGGGAAACCGGCGCGCGCGGTGAGGTCGGCGAGGTCGAGTTTCCAGACGTCCACGTCCAGGCCGGCCTCGGTGAGCAGGCGGGCGAAGCGGTGCTGGAGGTCGGACTCAGCGTCGGTGCCCGTGACGCTCGGGACGCGCACCGTCTCGGCCAGCAGGCCGACGGTCTCCGCCTCGTCGATGGCGTTCAGGACCCGGGCTTCCACGTCGCGCATGCAGCACACTTTCTCACGCCGTGAACGCCTTTCACGACATATGGCGATACAGAACGTGCGTAGCTGGATGAGCTGGATCGCGGTGACGCCGTTCACCGTCTGGGCGGCGGTGCGCCTGAGCGGGTTCGAGCCGGACTGGCCCTGGGTGCCGGTGGTCGCGTTCACGCCGCACGCGGCGGTGGGGGCGGCACTGGGCCTGGTACTCGCCGGGCTGCTGCGACGGTGGGCGGCGGGGGCGGTCGCGCTGGTCACGGTGCTGGCGCTGGGCGTCGCGGTGCTGCCCCGCGCCCTGCCCGACCCCGCGCCGGCCGCCCACGGCGCGCCGCTGCGCGTGCTGGCCGCCAACCTGCTGGTCGGCACGGCCGACGCGGCCGAGCTGACCGCGCAGGTCAGGTCGCTGCGGCCGGACGTGCTGACATTGCAGGAGTTCACGCCCGTCGCCGAGCGGCGGCTGGCGGCGGCCGGGCTGCGCGAGCTGCTGCCGTACGCGGCGACGTGGCCCGCCAAGGGCGTGGGCGGCTCGGCCGTGTACGCCCGCCATCCCCTCACCGCCGGCGAGCTGATCGAGGAGGGCGGGTTCGGCCAGGCCACGGCCGTGCTGACGTACCCCGGCGGGGCCCGGGTGGAGATCGTCTCGGTGCACCCGTGCGCCCCCAAGCGGACGGGGAGGCAGCCGTGCTGGCTGGCGGGGCTGGAGCGCCTGCCGCGCGGCGGCGGACGGCTGCGCGTGCTGGCCGGCGACTTCAACGCCACCCTCGACCACCTCCCGCTCCGCGAGCTGCTGGCCGCCGGCTACCGCGACGCGGCCGACGCCATGGGCCGCGGCCTGTCCACGACGTGGGGCGGATGGGGGCCGCTGCCCGGCGTGACGATCGACCACGTGCTGGCCGGCGACCGCATGGCGGTGCGGGACTTCCGGGTGCTCGCGCCGGTCGGCAGCGACCACCGTCCGGTGTACGCCGAGCTCCTGCTGCCGTGACCCGATCCCCGGGAAAGGCGGGACCTGGGACGACCGCGGGATTCCGGAGCTGCGGCGGCTCGTAAACTGTGACCCGTGGAAGCGCCCAAGTTCGAGATTCAGATGCTGCACGACCGGGTGATGATCCGGCTGGAGCAGGAGGCCGAGGAGCGGCGCAGCGGCTCCGGGATCGTCATCCCCGCGACGGTCAAGATGGCCAACCGGCTGTCGTGGGGCGAGGTCTGCGGCGTCGGCACGAACGTGCGCGCGGTCAAGGTGGGCGACAAGGTGCTGTTCAACCCGGAAGACCAGTTCGAGGTCGAGGTGCACGCGCGGGTCTACCTCGTCATGCGCGAGCGCGACCTGCACGCGGTGGCCACCCAGGAGACCGACCACGGCACCGGCCTGTACCTATGACACCCGGGTCCTGGCGAAGTTGACCCACAGCTCGGCGGCCCAGGTGGCGGCGGGCACGTCCGCGAGCACCCGCGTCGTCCGGCCGGTCAGGTCGAGCACCGACAGGCGGCGGCCCTTCCCTTCCGTCGTGACGGCGATCAGGTGGGTGTCGTCCCACCAGCCGAACAGGGCCGCCGGCTTGACGGCCACGCGCTGGGCGATCGCGCCGGTGGCCAGGTCGACCAGGCACACCTGCTCCTTGAACCGCGAGGGGCACCACGTCGTCAGGCGTTTGCCCGAGGGCGCGTAGGAGTCCTCGGGGCCGGTCGGCAGGCCCACGTCCGCGTACGTGCGCAGCACCGCGCCGTCCGTGGGGCGGTAGACGCGCAGGCCGGTGCCGTACATGCTGACGAGGTTGCCGTCGGGGCTCCACCAGAACCCGGCCTTCCGGGCCAGGCCCGCGACGCGGACCGTGCTCGCGGTGCCCGCGCGCACGTCCACCACCGTGAAGCCGAGCACCCGCCACGTCCCGCCGCTCTTCTGCTCGACGGTGAGCGCGAGCTTCCTGCCGTCCCTGGACCAGGAGGCGTAGGCGGCCGTCATGGGCTTCTTGACGGTACGGATCCGCGCGGTCTTGCCGGTGGCCCGGTCGGTGACGACCACGGAGTCGTAGCCCGCCCGGTAGGACGACGGCACCCCGGCCGTCAGGCGGCCGTCGGGCGAGACCGCCACCTCCGACAGGCCCTTCTGCCGGGTGAAGGCATCGCCGGTGACGGCGCGCAGGTACGTGCGGCCGGTGCCGAGGCCGTACGCGCTGAGCCGTACCGGGTCGCCCGATTTCTCGTGATATTTCATGCCGCCGGTTTCCGGCAACGTCAGGTCGGCCCGAGCGGCGGCCGGGGCGAGGAACGTCAGCGACAGCGCGACGGCGAGGTGAGCGAGCACGCCCGCAGAATAGGCAGGGAAAGGCGGCGATTCCGGGAACGATACCGACCCGGTCTGAAAGCCCCCGCGGAACTAGACGAAACGCTGGGCGATCTCCAGCAGGTCGATGCCGAGCGTCAGCATGCCGAAATAGACGATCACCGCGGCGGCGGCCACGGTCACCAGCAGCACGAGGATGCGCACCGTCCAGCCCTGCCGCTTGTACCACTGCGTCCAGGCGTGCAGCGTCTGCTTGCCGAACTCCAGCACCCGGTGGGCCCAGTGGAACTCGGTGGCCAGCACCGCCAGCCCGGCGAACACCACGAGCCAGCCAGGCCCGGGGAACGGCACCATGATCAGGCCGCCGACCACCATCACCGCGCCGATGACGCCGACCACGATCTTCAGCGTGAGCGCGCCCGCGCGGGTGGACCGTATGCCGTCGAGCCGGCCCTTCAGACCGCCGCGGCGGGCGGGCATGGCGGAGCGGTCGGCGGCCTCGTCCTTCATCACGTCGGCGTCGCCCGTCTCGGAGTTCTGGATCGGCACGTCTCCCCCGTGTCGTCGGCTGCCTCTCAGGATACGGCCCACATTGGCAGGAACACTTGCAGACCACTAGCAGGCCGCCAAACAGGACGAAGAGTAAAATTTCCCGCCAGAAGTAAGGGTATTACGGCAACTATCGGTTAATGTCGGCTATGCCCGAGGTCATCCTTCGCACCGTCACCGGCCCGATCCGCGCGGCAGCGGTGAACGGCGCCGTACTCCCCCACGAGCACCTGCGCAACGACATGCGCTGGGCGGTCGGCATCGACTCCGACCCCCACCGCTGGCTCGACGAGGAGACCACTGTCACCGCGGAGCTCCGCGAGCTGCGCCAGTCCGACGAGCTCAACCTGGTGGTCGAGCTCACCTGTCTCGGCATGGGCCGCGACGCCGCCGCCCTGGCCCGCATCGCGGCGGGCAGCCGGGTGCCGGTGATCGCCTCGACCGGCTTCTTCGCCCAGCCGTTCACCGACGTCGGCGACGAGGACGTCGAGCAGCTCACCCGGCGCCTGATGACCGAGATCTCCAGCGGCGTGGACGGCACGGGTGTCTTCCCCGGCGTGATCGGCGAGGTCGGCAGCTGGGGCGCCGAGCCCACCGCCCGCGAGGAGCGCTGCCTGCGCGCCGCCGCCCGCGCCTCCCGGCAGTCGCGCCTGCCCGTCGCCACCCACGGTCAGAACGCCCCGGCGCTGCTGGAGATCCTGCTCGGCGAGAACCTGCCCGGCTCCCGCGTGGCCGCCGGCTACTCCGGCGACCTGGGCGGCGCCCGCAAGATCGCCGAGGCGGGCGCGTACGTCAGCCTCAGCGTCCTGGCGCTCGGCCCCGACCAGGCGGCCAGGATCGCGCTCGGCCTCATCGAGGACGGCCACGCCGACCGCCTGCTCCTCAGCACCGGCCTGAGCCGCGTGGCCCAGGTCCAGCGGTACGGCGGCTGCGGCTACGCCCACCTGTTCCACAGCCTGCTCCCCCGCCTGCGCGAGGCCGGCACCGGCGAGGACGTCATCCGCCTGATCACCCACGACAACCCCCTACGCTGGCTCACCGACGGCATGCGCTGACCCGGGACCCCGCCCCGACACCGGCTGACCAACCGAACCCCGCCGTCCCAGCGCCGGCTGGCCGACCGAACCTCGGTCCCTGCGCCGGCTGGCCGACCGAACGCTGAGCCCGACGGGCGGGCAGTCCCTCGTCGAGGGGCGTGTGCAGGCCCGAGGGGCTGATCCGGGCCCTGTCGTCAAGATCGTCTCGGGGCGGCCGGGCGGGCGGTGATCGGACCGTGCCGCCCAGAACTCGCTAGGATCGGGGCGACACGAGCCTGGCCGGGTGGGGGATGGTGAGCGAGCACACGCAACGCGGCGGGCGCCTGCGCAGGTCGGTCGCGGCGCTGTCGCGCCTGAGCCGGGCGGGTGACGTCCCGGTCGTCGTCATGCTGGCCTGGGCCGGGTGGCTGGCCCTCCCGTGGTCGTTCAGCGGCCTCGCGCAGGCCAGGGCCGCGGCAGCGGCGGCCGCCGCCGACGCCGAGCCCCCGCCCTCGTCCCACGCCTCCGACACCGCCCCACCGCCGTCCGCGCTCGCCTCGCACACCGCGTCGTCGTCCGCGCTCGCCTCCCAGAGCACGCAGGCGTCCGCGCTCGCCTCGCACACCGCGTCGTCGTCCGCGCTCGCTTCCCATTCCTCGTCGCCGTCCGCGTTCGTCCCGGGTGTGCCCGTTGGTGGGGGCGGGGCGTTGTGCGGTCTGGGGGCCGGGGAGGCGGCTTGGGGGCGCGGGGCCTGGCCGGTGGGTGCGGCGTGGGGGATCCCGGCGCCCGCGGTCGCCCATCCCGCCGCCACCGTTCGTCCCGCCCGGCCCGCCGCCGCCGACGATGCCTCCGCGACCGCCACCCCGCACACGCCGGACGCCGTCCCGCACACAGCGGAGACCGTCCGGCACACAGCGGGGGCCGTCACGCACACGGCGGACGCCATCCCGCAGACCGTCCCGCACGCGGCGGAAATCGTGTTCGGGCAGGCGGACGTCGTGCTCGGGCGGTCGGGGGCCTTCCTCGGCAAGGCCGAGGTGGTGGCGGCCGAGCGGGCGCGGATCGCCGGGGAGGTGCACGACGCCGCCGGTCACGGGCTCGCCGCCATCGCCATGCAGGCGGGGCTCGCGCTCGTCGTCCTCGACGACGACCCCGAGCAGGCACGGGCCTCGCTCCGGGCGATCAGGGAGACCAGCACCACCGCCCTGGCCCACCTGCGCGCCGCGCTCGACGGCATCGACCCGCCGGCCGCCGACCTGCCCGGCCTCATCGCCGGCGTACGCGCCGCGGGTCTGCCGGTCGACGTCGAGCCCACCGATCCCGCCGTGCCCGCCCACCTCAAGGACGCCGTCTACCGGGTGGTCCGCGAATCCCTCACGAACGTGCTCCGGCACGCCGGCCCGACCAGGGCCTCGGTGCGCCTGGCCGACGGCCCGTGCGCGTTCGTCCTGGAGGTGGCCGACCGCGGCGCGGGCTGGAACGGCGCCGCCGAGGGCCGCGGGCTGGCCGGGATGCGCGCCCACGTCACCGAGGCGGGCGGCCGGCTCATCGCCGGGCCCCGCGAGGGCGGCGGCTTCCAGGTGACCGCCCGCTTCCCCCGGTACGAGGCATGACCGCCCCCGGCCCAGGCCCCCACCCCCCAGGCCCGGACGCGCACACCCCCGGCCCAGGCCCCCACCACCTAGGCCCAGACGCGCACACCCCCGGCCCAACCCCACTGCAGACAGGCCCGGACGCGCACACCCCCGTCCAGACAGGCCCGGACGCGCCCGCCGCCGGCACAGCCGTGCCCGGTACGGACGCCGGGGGCCGCGTGATCAGGGTGGCGGTCGCCGACGATCAGGCCGTCGTGCGGATGGGGCTGCGGGCGCTGCTGGAGCGGGAGCCCGGCATGGAGTGCGTGGGCGAGGCGGCCGACGGCGCGGCGGCGCTCGACCTGATCCGCCGCACCCGTCCCGACGTGCTGCTGCTCGACATCCGCATGCCCGGCACCGACGGCCTGTCCGCGTTGCGCGCCGTGGCCGCCGATCCCACGCTGGCCGGCACCCGGATCGTCGTGGTGACCACGTTCGCCGTCGACGAGTACGTCTTCGCCGCCCTCCAGGCCGGGGCGAGCGGATTCGTGCTCAAGGACAGCGCGCCCGACGAACTGGTCAACGCCGTGCGCGTGGTGGCGGCGGGCGAGGCGCTGCTGTCGCCGTCCATCACCAGGAAGGTCATCGGCCTGTTCGGCCGCGGCGGCGCCGAGCCCGTCGAGGGCCTGGGCACGCTCACCCCGCGCGAGCGCGAGCTGGTGGCGTGGGTGGCGACGGGCCGGTCCAACGACGAGATCGCCAGGGAGCTGGTGATCAGCCCCGACACCGTGCGCACGCACGTCAGCCGGGCCATGGTCAAGCTGCGCGCCCGCGACCGGGCCCAGCTCGTGGTGTTCGCCATGCGGGCCGGTCTCGCGCCGCCGGTCTGAGCCGGGCACGCGGCCCACCGGAGGAAACCCCCCTGCCGGGCACGCGGCCTACCGCAGGAAGCCCTCGTAGTTGCGCTGCTGGAGCTGGGCCTCGATCTGCTTGACCGTGTCCAGCCCGACGCCGACCATGATGAGCACGCTGGTCCCGCCGAACGGGAAGTTCTGCTGCGTGCCGGGGTCGCGCAGGATCGCGAACGCCACCAGCGGCAGCAGCGCCAGCACGCCGAGGTAGACGGCTCCGGGCGCGGTCAGCCGCGACAACACGTACGCCAGGTAGCGGGCCGTCGGCGCGCCCGGCCGGATCCCCGGCACGAACCCCCCGAACCGCCGCATGTTGTCGGCCACCTCGACGGGATTGAAGGTGATCGCGACGTAGAAGTAGGCGAAGGAGACGATCAGCAGCACGTACACGCTCATGTAGAGCGGATGGGTCCCGGCGGTCAGGTTGCGCGAGACCCAGGCGCCCGCCTCCGCGCCGAGCAGCGGCGCGGCCAGCGTCGGCACGTAGAGCAGCGACGAGGTGAAGATCACCGGCACGATCCCCGCCTGGTTGACCTTGAGCGGGATGTACGTGCTGCTCCCCCCGTACATGCGCCGCCCCACCATGCGCTTGGCGTACTGGACGGGCACCCGCCGCTGGGCCTGCTCGACGAACACCACCGCCGCCACCAGGCACAACCCGGCCGCCAGCATCACCGCGAACCCGAACGGGGTGAGCACGAAGATCTTCGCCATGTACCCCGGGAACACCGCCACGACCTGCGTGAACATCAGGATCGACATGCCGTTGCCGATCCCCCGGTCGGTGATCAGCTCGCCCATCCACATGACCACGCAGGTGCCAGCGACCATCGTCGCCACGATCACCGACACCGCGAGCAGCCCCTGGTCGCGCAGCAGCGGACGGGCGCAGCCGGGCAGCAAGTTCCCCGAGCGGGCCAGGGTGACCACGGTCGTGGCGTTCAGGACGGCGAGGCCGACGGTCAGGTAACGGGTGTACTGGGTGATCCGCGCCTGCCCGTTGGACCCCTCCTTCCTGAGCGTGTCGAGCCGCGGCACCACGACGGCGGACAGCTGCAGGATGATGCTGGCCGTGATGTACGGCATGACGCCCAGCGCGAACACCGACAGCTGGAGCATCGCGCCGCCGCTGAGCATCTGCATCATGTCGAAGACGCCGCCGCTCGCCGAGCCCACGCACTGCCGCACGGCCACGACGTCCACGCCGGGCGCGGGCATGATCTGGCCGAGGCGGAACAGCACGATCAGCCCCAAGGTGAACAGCAGTTTCCTGCGCAGCTCCGGCACCCGGAACGCTCTGGCGAAGACGGTCAGCATGAGCAGGAAGTCTGTCCGCGGGCGCGCCGGACGTCGTCCGCCCAGGCGAGGCACCCGTGTACGCAGATCCGCGTAGGTTGGGCGCATGACGACCGTGTGGGTGATCAGCGGGCCGCCGGGGGCGGGCAAGTCCACCGTGGCGGCCGAGCTGCTGGCCCGCCTGTCGCCGGTGCCCGCCCTGCTCGACAAGGACACCGTCTACGGCGACCTCGTCGCGGAGGTCCTGCGGGCCCACGGCCGCGACCAGGGCGAGCGCGAGGGCCCCTGGTACGACCGGCACGTCAAGCAGCACGAGTACACCGGCCTGACCAGGATCGCCGCGCAGATCCGCGGCCACGGCTGCCCGGTGCTGCTCGACGGCCCGTTCACCGCGCAGGTGCACGACGCGGCGCGCTGGGCGCGGTGGGTGGCGGAGCTGGGCGGCCCGCCCGTGCGCCTGTTGTGGGTGCGTTCGGACGGGCCGACGCTGCGCGCCCGGCTGGAGGCGCGCGGCCTGGCCAGGGACGCGGGCAAGCTGGCGGCCTTCGCCGACTACCTGCGGAACATCCGGGTGGACGAGCCGCCCGTCGTGCCGCACCTGGAGATCGACAACCGGCGGGGCGCGCCACCGATCGGCGACCAGCTCACGGCGGCGGGTACACCGCCGCGGCCAGCTCACGGCGGCGGGTACACCGCCGCGAACACGGCCGGCAGCCGGGGGACGAGCCGGGTGAACCGCCCCTCCTCGTAGGAGGCGCCCGGCTCGTTGCTGAGCTGCTGGGACACCGGCCCGGCGATCAGGCTCGCGGCCAGGGCCAGCCCCTCCTCGCCCGCGGCGTCGGGATGCAGCTCACCGCGCCCGACGGCGGCCCTGATCAGCTCGGCGAAGTGCTCGTGGACGGCCAGCGCGGGCGCGTACGCCTCGGGCGAGGGCGCGAACCCCGGCACCGGCCGCCAGAACATCAACTGGGCCAGCACCTGGTTCTCCATGATCCACCGCGCTCCGGCCTCCAGGGACGGCCCCATGGCGGCCAGCCCCGGCTCATGCGGCTCGGCCCCCCGCCGCACGGCCGCCAGGTAGCCCTCCTGCCCGCGCCTGAACAGGGCGTCGTAGACCGCGTGCCGGGACGGGAAGTACTTGTACAGCGACGGCGGCTGGATGCCGAGCCGCCTGGCCACGGTCGCCAGGCTCAGCCCGGCGACGCCCTCCTCCGCCATCACGTCGAGGGCGATGCCGAGGATCTCGGCCTGCGTCTCGGCTCGCCGTCGTGCTCGCCGGTCGGGAATGTCAGCCACATGGATTAGCTTAGGCTATAGGTAGTAGCCAAAGCTATTGGGGGTGTGGCACGTGTCGCGCGACATCGAGCTGATCGGCCTGCGGCAGAACAATCTCAAGGACGTCTCGCTGCGGCTGCCCAAGGAGCGGCTGACGGTGTTCACCGGCGTGTCGGGGTCGGGCAAGTCCTCGATCGTGTTCGGCACCATCGCCACGGAGTCGCAGCGGCAGCTCAACGAGACCTTCAGCGCGTTCGTCAGGAACCGGCTGCCCAAGCACGAGCGCCCGCGCGCCGAGCGCATGTCCGGCCTGACCGCCGCCGTGATCGTGGACCAGAAGCCGGTCGGCGGCGGCGCCCGCTCGACCGTGGGCACCATGACCGAGGTGCACGCGATCCTGCGGGTGCTGTTCTCGCGGCGCGGCGAGCCGTCGGCGGGGCCCGCGACGGCGTACTCGTTCAACGACCCGCAGGGCATGTGCCCGGTCTGCGACGGTCTGGGGAAGAAGGTGGAGGCCGACGTCGGCAAGCTGCTCGACGAGGACCTCTCACTGAACGAGGGCGCGATCCGCATGGCACCGCCCGGGTCGTACGTGTGGCAGCTCTACGCCAGGTCCGGGCTGTTCGACCCGGACAAGCCGTTGCGCGGCTTCACGCCGCAGGAGCGCGACCTGCTGCTGTACGGCGGCGGCTTCAAGGTCAGCCGTGGCGAGTACACCAACACCTACGAGGGGCTGGTCACCCGGTTCGAGCGGATCCACCTCAAGCGCGACCTCGACCAGCTCGACAAGGCGGCGGCGCCGTACGTGCGGCAGGCCACGTGCCCGGAGTGCGGCGGCCGGCGGCTCAACGCGGCCGCGCTGGCCTCGCGCATCGACGGGCGGTCCATCGCCGACCACTGCGCGATGGAGGTGACCGACCTCATCGGCGTGCTGGAGGGCCTGGGCGACCCGGTGGCGGAGGCGGCGGTGGAGTCGTTGCGCCGGATCGACGCCATCGGTCTCGGCTACCTCAGCCTCGACCGCGGGACGCCGACGTTGTCGGGCGGCGAGGCGCAGCGGCTCAAGACCGTGCGGAACCTGGGCAGCAGCCTCACCGGCATGACGTACATCTTCGACGAGCCCAGCGTGGGGCTGCACCCGCGTGACGTCCACCGGCTCGGCGACCTGCTGGTGGAGCTGCGCGACAAGGGCAACACGGTGCTGGTCGTCGAGCACGACCGCGACCTGATCGAGCTGGCCGACCACGTGGTGGACATGGGGCCGGGCGCGGGCGCGCGGGGCGGCCGGGTCGTGTTCGAGGGCACGGTGGCGGCGCTGACGTCCGGCGGCACGCTGACCGGCCGCATGCTGCGGCGGGTCACCGGGCTCAAGGACGCCGTGCGCGCCCCCGCCGGCTGGCTGACCGTCGAGGGCGCGAACGCCCACAACCTCAAGGACGTCACCGTACGCGTGCCGCTCGGCGTGCTCACCGCGGTCACCGGGGTGGCCGGGTCGGGCAAGAGCACGCTGATGCGCCAGGAGCTGGTCGCCCGGCACCCGCACGTGGTGCTCATCGACCAGTCGGCCATCGGCGGCTCGCCGCGCTCGACCCCGGCGACGTACCTCGACGCCATGGACCCGCTGCGCAGGCTGTTCGCCCAGGCGAACGGGGTGCGGCCGGGCATGTTCAGCTTCAACTCGGCGGGGGCGTGCCCGGTGTGCAAGGGGCGCGGCGAGATCAGAACGGACCTGGCGTTCATGGACCCGGTGACCCGGGTGTGCGACGCGTGCGGAGGCAGCCGGTACAGCCCGGAGGCGCTGTCGTACACGGTGGAGGGCCGCACGATCGCGGACGTGCTGGCGATGACGGCCGAGGAGGCCGCGGGCCTGTTCGACCTGCCGGGCATCGGCGGGCTCGGCGAGCTGGGGCTCGGCTACCTGACCCTCGGGCAGCCGCTCAGCACGTTGTCCGGCGGGGAGCGGCAGCGGCTCAAGCTGGCGCACCGGATGCGCGAGCGCGGCCAGGTGTACGTCTTCGACGAGCCGACGACCGGGCTGCACATGGCCGACGTGGACACGCTGCTGGCCCTGCTCGACCGGCTGGTGGACGGCGGCGACACGGTCATCGTCGTCGAGCACGACCTCGACGTGGTCAAGCACGCCGACTGGGTCATCGACCTCGGCCCCGAGGCCGGCCGGCACGGCGGCGAGGTGATCTTCGAAGGCACCCCGGCCGAACTGACCGAAGCATCCACCTATACCGCGAAATATCTGGTCAAGTCGCTCGATAGTCGTCGTCCCGGACGTCCAGCACGGCCATGTGACCGGGCAGATGACCGATCGCGTACTCCACGCCGCTCGCCATGACCGCCGCCTGCGGCGTCACCCCGCAGGCCCAGAACAGCGGCACGTCCCCCGGCCGCAGCTCCACCGGGTCACCGAAGTCGGGGCGCCCCAGGTCGGGCACGCCGATCGCGGCCGGGTCGCCCACGTGCACCGGCGCGCCGTGCACCCGCGGATACCTGCCGCTCACCTCGACGGCCCGCCGCACCAGCTCCTCCGGGACCGGTCGCATCGAGACGACCAGCGGCCCCGACAGCGAGGCGGTGGACTCGCACGGCACGTTCGTGCGGTACATCGGCACGTTCCTGCCCTGCTCCAGGTGCCGTACCGGGACGCCGGCGGCCAGCAGCGCCGCCTCGAAGGTGAAGCTGCAGCCGATGAGGAACGGCACGAGGTCGGCCCGCCACTGCCCGGTCACCTCGTCCAGGTCGGCCACGGGCTCGCCGTCGCGGTAGAGGCGGTAGCCGGGCAGGTCGGTGCGCAGGTCGCCGCGGAACAGGGTGGTCGACCAGGCGCCCGGCTCGCCCACGTCCAGCACGGGGCACGCCCGGGGGTTGCGGTGGGCGAACAGCAGCAGCTCGTACCGCAGGGCGGCGGGCACGGCGATCAGGTTGGCCTGCGTCCAGCCGCGGCACCAGCCCGCGGTGGGCACCCGTTCGCCGACGCGGAAGCGGGCCCGCGCCTGCGCGGGGGTCAAGGTGGCGACGTCCACCTCTCGACACTATGGCGACCGCCGCACACGGTCCACAACGCACCCCACCACAGCGACCGCCGCACGCGGTCCACAACGCACCCCACCACAGCGACCGCCGCACGCGGTCCACAACGCACCCCACCACAGCGACCGCCGCACGCGGTCCACAACGCACCCCA
>NZ_JBSGCE010000037.1:0-19590 GCF_053601695.1 Nonomuraea sp. NPDC004702 | reverse complement strand
CCACAGCGACCGCCGCACGCCACCGCTCATCCCCGGCAACCCCCGCACCCACCCGCCGTGCGGCTATCGCGGTGTTTTCCGGGTAGCGGGCTGGTTGTGCGATTAGACGTCAACCTCCTCGACTACCTGCTCATCGCGGTCTACTTCGCCACCGTGCTCGCCATCGGGTTCGCCGCCCGCCGCCGGATCAGCTCCAGCCTCGACTTCTTCCTCGCGGGCCGCGGACTGCCCGCCTGGATCACCGGCCTGGCGTTCGTGTCGGCCAACCTGGGCGCCATCGAGATCCTCGGCATGGCGGCCAACGGCGCCCAGTACGGCGCGATGACCGTGCACTACTACTGGATCGGCGCCGTCCCCGCGATGGTGTTCCTCGGCATCGTGATGATGCCCTTCTACTACCGCTCGAAGGTGCGCAGCGTCCCGGAGTTCCTGCGCAGGCGCTTCAACGGCGCCACCCAGCTGCTGAACGCCCTCATGTTCGCGGTCGCGCAGATCCTCATCGCCGGGGTGAACCTGTACGCGCTCGCCCTGGTCATGGAGGCCCTGCTGGGCTGGCCGCTGCCGGTGTCGGTGGTGGTCTCGGCGCTCATCGTGCTCTCCTACATCACGCTCGGCGGCCTGTCCTCGGCCATCTACAACGAGGTGCTGCAGTTCTTCGTGATCCTCGCCGGGCTGATCCCGCTGACCGTGCTCGGCCTGGTCAAGGTCGGCGGCGTGGCCGGGCTGTTCGACAAGGTACGGCAGAGCGCGCTCGGCGAGGGCGGCCTGCACACCTGGGCCGGGACCGCCGGATCCAACCCGATGCAGGCCCACTGGATCGGGATCGTCTTCGGGCTGGGGTTCGTGCTCTCCTTCGGCTACTGGACGACGAACTTCGCCGAGGTGCAGCGCGCCCTGTCGGCCAGGAACACCAACGCGGCCCGGATGACGCCGATCATCGCGGCCTTCCCCAAGCTGTTGATCCCGCTGGTCACGGTGCTGCCGGGGATGATCGCGCTGGTCCTCTTCGGCGACCTGGGCAAGGGCCAGGACTACAACGACGCGATCCCGCTGCTCATGCGCGACCTGCTGCCGAACGGCGTGCTCGGCGTCGCGGTGACCGGGCTGCTGGCCTCGTTCATGGCGGGCATGGCGGCCAACATCAGCGGGTTCAACACGGTGTTCACCAACGACATCTGGCAGGCGCACGTACGGCCCGACCGCCCGGACGGCCACTACCTGAACGTCGGACGCGTCGCCACCGTCGCCGGCGTGGCGCTCGGCGTGGGCACGGCGTTCATCGCGGCCGGCTACTCCAACATCATGAACTACCTGCAGGCGCTGTTCAGCTTCTTCAACGCGCCGCTGTTCGCGACGTTCGTCGTCGGGCTGTTCTGGCGGCGGATGACGCCGTGGGCCGGGTTCTGGGGGCTGCTGGCGGGGACGCTGAGCGCCTTCGCGTCGTACTTCGCCTACAAGGCCGGCGTGGTGGACTTCGGCACCGAGCTGAACGCCAGCTTCTGGGGCGCGGGCATCGCCTTCGCCGTGGACGTGCTGGTGTCGGTGATCGTCACGCTGGTCACCACGCCCAAGCCGGAGCGGGAGCTGCGCGGCCTGGTGTACGGCCTGAACGCCGCGGACCTGGAGGACGACGCCCTCGCCGGCGACACACGCTGGTACCGCTCGCCGGTGCTGCTCGGCACCGGCGCCGTGATCCTGGCCGCCCTGTTGTACGGAGTGATCCTGTGAGCGACATCCGGATGGTGATCGGCGGGCTGTTCCTGCTGTACGGCGTGATCCTCGTCGTGGCCGGCCTGCTGGGGGACGCGGTGAACCTGTGGACGGGCCTGCCGATGGCCGTCTTCGGCGCCGCCTTCGTCCTGTGGGCCCGCCTCCGCCCCCTCAAGCCCTAGCGCACTGCCCTCGACCCGCCCTACGGCCCACAGGCCGTGCGCCCGGCCTGTGGGCTCCGCGCCGGCGCCGCTGCGGCGGCGGCGCGGAGCCGTCCGCGCCCGTTCAGTACTCGACCTCGAAGGTGTGGGGACCGAGGCCGTACTCGTCGCCCCGCGGGACGACGTACCCCTGGTTCACGAGGGCGGCCAGGCTGTCGCGCACCTCGTCGTCCTCCAGGCCGGTCGCCCGGATCACCGCCTCCAGGCCGGCCACGCCGCCGGACCCGACCGCCTGCGAGGCCACCGCCTCGTAGACGTGGATGTCGACGTCCGACAGCTCCTGCACGTCATGCCCCTCGGACATCAACGTTGCCTCGCCCCCTCCCTCAGCCTGGCCGGATCGACCTCGCGGTCGGGGAACCTGCGAAGGTATTCCGCCTCTAGCTCATTGGTACGGGAAGTGTGACGTGCCAGAGCATCGTCTGATCCATGGAAGAATGTGTCACTACGAGTGGCATGGAGTTGCCGCAGCTCGCGTACCACATCCTCGTCGCTGAGCTGGGCCGGATCTATTCCCATCGTCGTCATGGGTTCCCCCTACCCCAGACACCCCCGACAATATCTGTCACAATTCCTGACATATAGCCATTGTTTGGGAGCGATTCGTCGCCTTACCTTCCCGGTATGGACCTCGAGCTCAGGCACCTCAGGATCGTCCGCGCGGTAGCGGACGCGGGAAGTGTGAGCAAGGCCGCGTCCCTGCTCGGGCTGGCACAGCCGGCCCTCACCGCCCAGCTCAAACGGATCGAGAGGGTGCTCGGCGGCGCCCTGTTCGAACGTGACCGCCACGGGGCGCGGCCCACGCGACTCGGCGAGCTGGTGCTCGCCCGGGCGCGCGTGCTGCTCCCCGCGGCCAAGGAATTGCAGGACGAGGCCGTACGATTCGCCCACACCCCCTCCCCCGGCTTCCGCATCGGCGCCACCAACGGCCCGATACTCGGCGGCCTGGTCGACCGGCTGGCCGCGGAGCGCACGGTCACCACGTTCACGTCGTGGTCAACGCACGAGCTGATCAACATGGTCGAGCTCGGCCGCCTCGACTACGTGCTGACCGGCGCCTGCGGCGACTCCGGCACCCCCACAGGAACGCTCCTGTGGGAGACGATCAGCGTCGACCCGGTCTTCGCCCTCGTCGGCGAGGACCATCCGCTCGCCAAGGAGAAGGAGGTGGAGCTGGCCGACCTGGCCGGCGAACAATGGGCCGTCACCCCCGGCGACGGCTGCTTCGCCGACTGCTTCGCCATGGCGTGCGCCCGAGCCGGCTTCACCCCCGGAACGATCTACGAGACGGACGTCCCGACCTGCACCCACCTCGCCCAGGTGGGCCGCGCCGTGGTGCTCTGCCAGGCGACCCACCAGGCCCTGCCGGGGCTGGCCATGGTCCCGCTCTCCGGCGCGCCGCTGCGCTGGCGGCAGCTCCTCGGCCGCCACCCCACCGCCCCCGACGCCACCTGGGTGGTCGCCCAGGCCAAACAGGCACACACCGAGGCCGTACGCCGCAGTCCGGTCTACTCCGATTGGCTCGCACGCAACCCGGCGTACGGCACCGCGCCATAACACCCTGATAGGAGTGAAGTAAGAACTCCTCGCCCCGTGGGCCCGCCGTTACCGTGACGGCACCCCCAGCGGCGGGAGACAACCCAGCTCCACCCGCCGGCGCTGATCGCGGACGCGATCGGCGCATCAGCCATGTCCGGCTGCCTGGGCCGCGACCATTCACGTCCAACCCCACCCTGAACCGGCCCCCGCCCCCAGGCAAGGCGCTACGCCACCACGTACCCCAAGGCGCTACGCCACCTCGTACTCCCACCCGGGCCGCCACTCGAACGGCGCGTCCACCAGGTCCTCAAGCGGAGTGCCGTCCAGCAGGTGCTGCAACGCCCACCGATTGGCCGAATGGGACACCACCAGCACCGTGGCCCCCTGCCACTCCTCCCGCAGGTCGTCGAGGAACGCGGCCGTCGCCGCCACGACCTGCCGATAGCTCTGCCCGCCCGGCCACGGCGTGTCGATGTGCCGCCTGCGCAGGGCCGCCACCTCGCTCACCGGCCGTCCGTTGTAGCTGCCGTAGTCGCACTCCCTGAGCCGCGCGTCGAGCCGGACCTCCTTCCCGCCCTTCCCGCCCCCGAACGCCACCTCCACCGTCTCGACCGCCCTGCGCAGATCCGAGCAGTAGACGACGTCCACCCCCCTCCTCCGCACCCCGAGCTCGGCGGCCAGCTCCCGACCCCGCTCGGACAACTCCCCGGGCAGCCACCCGGTGGCGACGCCGATCTCGTTGTCCACAGTGATGGAGTGGGTCTCGTACACCACCTTGATCGCCATATCGGCACCGTACCTCCCCTCCCAACCCCTCCCATTCCGCCCACAGCAAACACAACCCCCAACCGAGACCCGAATATGATCGACACGACTCCATCAACCTTGCCCGGCATGGAATGATGTCCGCGGGACCCCGTCCCCATCCGGCCGTGCGGCACACCCGGATCCGATGCTCTAGCCTTGACATGCGCGAGCCTCACCAAGATCCATACGCCGCACACCGCATGTCACAACTGAATCCAGGGGCGGTAGCTCAGCCGGTCAGAGCATCGGACTCATAATCCGTGGGTCGTGGGTTCAAGTCCCACCCGCCCTACTCTTCAACACCGCATCCGCCCTGGGGTTTCTGCTGGCCTGCACGACCCCGCCCCGTCAGCGATGACCTGTTGCAGGGGCAAGTCCCGCCCCAAGCCGCCCCGTCCGGGTTCGACAGGCATTTCCCACCAGCAGATAAAAGATCCGCTGTGGGCCAGGCGTTCGACGGCGGGTGCGTGGGCGCATTTGAACAGGCCGTGCGGCCAGGGAAGGCTCGGCAGCGGCACCAGCCGAATCCCGTTGACGCCGTGCAGCAGACGGCGGCGTTCGGCCGGGTCGGTGCAGCGCTGGGGGTAGAGGGCCGTTTCGTCGGCGGGCAGGCGCACGTCCTGGCGCAGCAGGTGAGCGTTCTGGTCCTCGGCGGGGGTGAAGGCCGGGAGTCTGGCACTTCGGGGTCGAAGGTCAGGCCGCCGGCCATGGGCGATGCTCCACGTTCCCAGCCGCCGCTCCGGCGCAGCATCTGCCAGACCTGGCGCTTCTCAGCGCGGGCCGGGAACGTCGAGCGGGGACGGCGCCGGATCCGCATGGGCGAGCGGGGACGGCGCCGGATCCGCATGGGCGAGCAGGGACGGCGCCGGATCCGCATGGGCGAGCGCGCCCGATGTTCTCCCTGGAGGGCGGGCGGCTCACGAGCCGATGGCCCGCTTCCCGGCGGCCCGGCTCTCGGTCCAGACCGGTTCGTCGCTCTCGTAGATGCTCCCGTCGCCGCCGAAGATGAGGAACCGGTCGAAGTCTGCGGCGAACCAGCGGTCGTGCGTGACGGCCAGGACCGTGCCGGAGAACCCGTTCAGCCCTTGCTGCAGCGCCTCGGCGCTGGCCAGGTCGAGGTTGTCGGTGGGCTCGTCGAGCAGCAGCAGGGTCGCGCCGGACAGTTCGAGCAGCAGGATCTGCAGACGGGCCTGCTGGCCGCCCGAAAGGGTCTCGAACCGCTGGTTGGCGGCCGGGGCCAGCTCGTAGCGGGCGAGAGCGGCCATCGCGTCGTTGAGGATGATCGGGTGCTCGGACATCACCAGCTCGACCGGGGTCCGGCCGTGCAGGGCAGGGTCGGTGTGCGTCTGCACGAACCGGCCCGGCACGACCCTGGCGCCCAGCCGGGCCGAGCCGCTGTGCCGCACCTTCGGCACCGCGCCGTCGGCGGCCTGCTCCAGCAGTTGCAGGAAGTGTGACTTGCCGGTGCCGTTGGAGCCGAGCACGCCGACGCGCTCGCCGTACCAGATCTCGGTGCTGAAGGGCCGCGTCAGGCCGGTGAGTTCCAGGCCCTCGCAGATGACCGCGCGCTTGCCGGTGCGGCCGCCGCGCAGGCGCATCCGCACGTTCTGCGGCCTGGGCGGGCGCTCGGGCGGGCCGGCCTCCTCGAAGCGGCTCAGCCTGGTACGCGCGGCGCGGTAGGAGGAGGCCAGCGCGTCGTTGTTGGCTGCGGTCTGCTGCAGGGTGTTGACCATCTGCTTGAGCCTGGCGTGCTCCTCGTTCCAGCGGCGGCGCCGCTCCTCCAGACGGCTGATGCGTTCCTCGCGCGCCTTGGCGTAGCCGGCGAAGCTGCCGCCGTGCGTCCAGACCCCTCGGTCCTCCACGGTGACGATCCGGTCGGCGGCGTTGGCCAGGAGCTGGCGGTCGTGCGAGACCAGCAGCACGGTCTTGGGCGTGGCCTGCAACCGGCTCTCCAGCCACAGCTTGCCGGCCACGTCGAGGTAGTTGTCCGGCTCGTCCAGCAGCAGGACCTCGTCCGGGCCGCGCAGCAGCGCCTCCAGGACGATACGCTTCTGCTCCCCGCCCGACAGTGTGGTGACCGGACGGTCCTTGACCTCGTCGTAGGACAGGCCCATGGCCTCGGTGGCGCAGACGTCCCAGACCACCTCCATGTCGTAGCCGCCGACGTCGGCATAGTCGGCGGCGGCCTGGGCGTAGGCGAGCTGAGCCGCCTCGTCGTCGCGGGCCGCCATCGCCGCCTCGGCCCGGACCAGGGCCGAGGCGGCGGCGCGGACGCGGTCGGGGGCCACCGACAGCAGCAGGTCGTGCACGCTGCGGTCGTCACGGATGCTGCCGATGAACTGCCGCATCACGCCCAGCCCGCCGGAGGAGACGACGCGGCCGTCGTCCGGCTGCACGTCGCCGGCGATCAGCCGCAGCAGGGTGGTCTTGCCCGCGCCGTTCGGCCCGACCAGCCCGGCCTTCGCTCCGTCGCCGACGCGGAACGACACCTCGTGCAGGAGCAGCCGCCCGTCCGGCAGCACGTACGTCAGCCGGTCCACCTCTACATGTCCCGCCACAACTGGCCCTTCTTGCGCTCGTCACTCTCTGGACCGATGGTCTAGTACAGGATCAGCGATCTGGAGTCCTGTCGTCATATTAGACTTCCGTCCGTGGATATGAGCAAGGCGGGACCGACGACAGGAGGCGCTGGGGGCGTATGGCTGCGGCCGGCCACTCGACCGGGGCGCGAAGGGCCGCCGCTCACCCGCGAGCGGATCATCGCCGAGGCGCTGGCCCTGCTCGACGAGGAGGGCGTCGACCGGCTGACCATGCGCCGGCTCGCCCAGCGGCTCGGCACCGGCTCCACCACCCTGTACTGGCACGTCAAGACCAAGGACGACGTGCTGGACCTGACGCTCGACATGATCTTCGGGGAGATCGAGATCCCCGCGCGGGACAACGGCGACTGGCGCGGCGCCGTCATCACGCTTGCCAACCGGTGGCGTGCGGTGCTGCTCAAGCACCCCTGGTCGGCGGTGCTGCTGGGCCGCCCCATGCTCGGCCCGAACGTGCTCACCCGCAGCGAGTTCCTGTACTCCACCCTGGTCAAGGCCGGTGTCACCGAACCCCACCTCACCGGCGCCGCCTACAGCCTGTCCAACTACATCATCGGATCGGCGCTGATGCAGGCCACCTGGTCCACCAACGCCGAGCCGGGCGTGCGGCAGGCCGCCGGCGAGCACCTGCGTGCCAACCAGGACAGCTACCCGATTCTCGCCACTCACGGCCCCCTGGTCGCCGGTGACGACTGGGACACCGGCTTCGGCTTCGGCCTCACCTGGCTGCTCGACGGCATCGCGAAGGTCGCCGGCGCCGGCGCGTGAAGCCGCCCGGCGCTCACGACACGCGCGGGACCATCAACTCCTGACGGGCCCGCCAGCCGCGGATGAAGTTGCCGCCGCACATCGGGCACTCCTGGTGCGAGGCCGCCCCCAACCGCCGCCGCCTGGCCGCCGGGACGTCCAGCTCCGGGGAGGAGGCGAGCACGGCCCGCTGCAACTCGCGCAGCCGGTCCGACGGTTCCAGGCCCAGTTCCTCGACCATGGTCCGGCGCAGGCGCTGGTAGGTCTCCAGCGCGTCGAGCGTGCGCCCCATCCGGTACAGGGCCACGATGAAGTGTCCCTGGATGGTCTCGTCCATCGGGTTGCTCCGGCTCAGCGCGGCCAGCTCGCCGAGCAGTTCGGCGTGCAGCCCGAGTTGCAGCCCGATCTCGTTGCGTTCGTGCAGCGTCTTGGTCCTGGTCTCCTCCAGGCGGACCACCTCGCGTTCGAGCGTGTGGCCGATCGGGACGTCCACCAGGGTCGATCCGCGCCACAGCGCCAGCGCCTGGTTGAACAGCCGGAAAGCCTCGGCCGGATCGCCGGCGCGCCTGGCCCGCCCGGTCAGGCGGTCGAAGTCCTCGATGTCGCGCGATCCGGCCGGCACCGAGAGGAGATAACCGCCGTTGGCGGTGACGAGCAGATCCTTCGGGCTGCGGGACGCGTTCCGGCCCAGCGCGACGGCCAGCCGCTTGCGCAGTTGCAGGACGTAGGTCTGCAAGGTGGTGCCGGCACTGCGCGGCGGGCGTTCGCCCCACACCTCCTCGATGAGCACGCGAACGGGCACGATATTGTTCGCGTTCAGCGCCAGCACCGCGAATATCTGTCTCGGTTTTCCAGCAGTCGGCACGATATTCACATTGTTTTTACGGGCAATAAGCGGTCCAAGAATCTTGATTTCCAAGGCGAGAATGCCCCCTTGTCCGGTTCATCTCTTACAACTCATCCTGACAGATGGACAAGGGCCTGGCCAGTGATATCCTCATTCGCCGGTCCGGTCATTTTACCGGGTGCGGAATTAATCTCTCACGGGCCCGTTCCGCGGGTCTGATCCGCTGTCGCCAGCCGGTGGCGGGCGGCCGCGGCGCGCGCCCAGGCGAGGTCCGCGGCGATCCGGCCGGCGCGGCCGTCGCGGTAGTCGTTCTCAAGGACGAGCGCCCGGACGGGGTGCCGCTGCGCGCCCAGCGCGGCGAGCGTCTCCTCCAGCCGCGCCGTCCCCGTGCCGAGGGCGGGCATGTCACCCACGGCCGGCGGGCCGTCCTTGAGGTGCACCTGGTCGGCGAGTGCCGGGCCCAGCGCCTTGACCAGCCGTGCCGCGTCGAGGCCGACGGTGACCGGGTTGTAGGTGTCCAGGGCGAGGCGGAAGGCCTGGGAGGCGACCTTCTCCACCAGTGCCCGGGCGTCCTCGTCGGCCAGCACGTTCTCGCTGGCCAGCAGCAGGCCGCGGGCGCCCGCCTCGGCAGCGGCCCAGGCCAGCAAGCGCGCCGTGCGCGCGAACGCCCTCGGTCCGTCGATGGCGCTGCGGCGGAAGCTCGGCACCAGGACCAGCGGGACGTGCAGCTCCCGCGCGGTGTCGAGCAGGCGGACCAGCACGCGCCGCACCCGTGACTCGGTCCGGCCGCCGGGCGATGCGGCCAGGCCCAGGTCGTTGAGCACGTTGCCGGCCACGGCCAGGAGGGCGACGCCGGTCGCCGACGACGTCTCCAGCAGCGCGCCGACCCGTCCCGGCGCGTCGGCCCACCCGCCCCGGCCGGGGCCGCCGAACTCCAGCTGCACCCCCTCGGCGCCGACCCGCGCCGCCAGCCGCAGCGCCTGCTCGCCCGAGCAGGGCAGCCGCCATTCCGCGAGGCCCACGACAGGCCCCTGCCCGTTCACGACCGCCCCCGGCGGCTCGGCGGCGTGGGCCGGGAGGGGGTGGGGGCGCTTCGGGGGGTGGGCTGGGGCGTGGGGCGGCTCTGGGAGCGGGGTGTTCGGGCGTGGGCCGGCCACCAGGTGCCGTCCTCACCCACCACCAGGCTCTCGCCGTGATATTCGGGTCCCGGCGCGGTGCTCAGCGCCACGGCGAGCCGGGCGAAGGCGGCCGGCCGCATGTAGGAGCCGTAGTCGAAGCCGGGCGCGCGCCGTCTGCGGATGCCGGGCGTGTCGACCATCTCCGCGGGCAGCACCTGCACGATCCGCACCTCGGCGGGGTCCTCCTCCTGCGCCAGCGAATCAAGCAACGCCTTGGCCGCCGCCTTCGTTGCGGCGTAGCCGCTGCGTTCCGGCCCCGCGTTGAACGCGACCTCCGAGGAGACCCCCACCATCAGGCCGGGCGCCGCGGCGCGGAGCGCGGGCAGGGTGGCCGCCAGGGTGAGCCAGAGCCCGGTGACGTTCACCTCGAGCTGGTGGCGCCACTCGGCCTCGGCGGTGTCGCAGAACCTGGCCCGCCGCTCGCCGTAATGGACGGCCGAGAAGCACACCATGTCGAGCCGGCCGGAGCCGAGCCTGTTCAGGCGTTCCCGGGCCTGTCCCGGGTCGGCCAGGTCCACCTGGCACCACTCCCACGCCGCGTCGCGGGGCTCGGTGCGGCTGCAGACGACCACCTGCGCGCCGGCGTCGGACCAGGCCTGGGCGATCGCCCGGCCGATGCCGGTGGATCCGCCGACGACGAGGGCCCGCCGTCCGCGCAGCGGTTCCGCACGGTCAGCTATCATGATCGTTTCCTTCCTGGGGTGCGGAGGCGCCGACGTGGACGGCCAGCTTGATCAGGCGTTCGCCGTCGATCGTGCGGTCGGCGGATCCGGCGAGCGCCCGAAAGTGCCGGACGGCGCCGGCCAGGTCGCTCTCGTGGGTCAGCAGTTCGCGGTACCGTCCGGGGACGGCCCGCAGTTCCCTGACGGCCGTGGTGAGATGGCGGTTGGCCACGCCCCTGTGCCCGAACAGGAGGACGCGGCGGCCGGCGCCGGTGACCGTCTCGCGCACGACGGGCACGGCGGGGATCCCGCCGCAGTTCGCCGCCCGGACGGCGGCCATGTCGACCCCGGGCAGCAGCGGCGTGCGGGCCTCCGGCGGCACCCCGCCCACCAGGTCCACCACCGCCGTGCCCGCGCCCATGGCGAGCACCCGGTCCAGCATGGGGACCGTGGCGTCGCGGGGGGTGGCGAGCAGGACGGCGACCACGTCCCCGGTCCCGGCACGGGCACGGCCGCCCGCCCGCGTGCCGGCGTCGTCGCCGGCCCACCCACCGGGCGTTCCGGGGCGGCCGAGGTCGTCGGCGAGGACCAGCGCGTCGGCCGGGCTCGCGGCCTGCCTGCTCCAGGCCAGGCCGGCCGCCGTGTGATGCACGTGCACGACGCGCGCCGGGCCCAGCCACCTGCGGGCGGCGCGGACCGCCAGGTGCCCGACCGTCCCGTCCCCGACGACCACCAGCGTCCCTGGAGTGAAGCGGCGCAGGGTCTCCAGCGCGTAGCGGACGACGGCCAGCGGTTCGGCCAGAACGGCGAGCTTCGGCTCGGGGAGTTCGTCCTCCCCCACGGCGAGCACCATCCCGCCCGTCACGGCCGCGGACGGCAGGAGCACCCGCTCCTGGAAGAGCCCGTCCACGTTGTGCCCGAGGAGGAAGGACGGGTCGTGCGGATGGGTCGGGTTGACCAGGACCCGGGTTCCCGGCTCGATGTCCGTGCCGGGACCGGCCCGCACGACCCTGGCCAGCCCCTCGTGCCCGATGACGCACGCGCCGTCGTCGCGCAGGCCGCGCAGCATCTGGATGTCGGTGCCGCACAACCCCGCCACCTCCACAGCCACGCTCAGTTCGCCCGGCCCCGGTTCGGCCGTGACCCGGAGGCCGACGGCGAGCGAGCGTCCCGAGCGGACGATCGCACGATGCCGGCCGATCAGGAAGTCACGGCCGGTCGCCCGGTGGCCGGCGGTCGCGCTGTCCCGGCCGCCCGTGCCGTGCCCGCCGCTCGTGTCGTGCCCGAGGGCCGCGTCGTCCGGGGCCGCGTCGTCCGGGGCCGTCATGAGCGGGCCGTCCGCTCGGCGGCGAGGCCCGCGCCGACCAGCGGATCGGCCTCTCCCTCACGGCACACGAGCAACCGCTCCGCGATCGACTCAGGGGCGAGCGCGCTGGTGAGGTAGATCCCCTGGGCGTTCAGGTGCGCCAGCAGCGCCCGGCGGTAGTGGGCGCCGAGCGCGTGGACGACGCCACCGGTGAACGCGACGACGTCCAACTCGGGGTCGAGGCACAGCGCGGAGCGGACGACGTCCGCGACGGGCCGCGTCGCCGCCCGCAGCAGCTCTTCGGCCACCGGGTCAGCCGCGTCGAGGGCGGCCGGCAGCAACGTCTCGAACGGCCCCGGGCCGTCGAGGGCGCTGCCGCGCCAGGCGTCCGGGTCCCGCTCCCGCAGGACAGCGGCGAGCCGGCGGATACCGGGCCCGGAGGAGTAGGAGGAGACGTGGTCCGGTTGCCCGCAGTCGCAGGCCAGCGTGACCGGCCGGCCGGCGATCGAGGTGGTGGCCGGCAGGTGGCCGATCTCGCCCTGGAGGCCGCAGCCGTCCACCGGGATCTCGCCGCTGCGCCGGTCGAGCGTCCGGCCGGCGATCCCGGTGCTGACGGTGACGAGCAGCAGCTTGCGGCAGCTCGCGCCGACCGGCCCGGCTGCCAGATGCAGCAGCGCCGCCGTCACGTCGTTGACGACGTGCCAGCGGACGTCCGGCCTGGCCCGGGCCAGCGCGCCGGCCAGGTCGAAGGGGCGGGTGCACGAGCCCCACAGCGGGGCGGAGGCGTAGACGATTCCCGAGCGGTGGTCCAGGGCTGCGCCGAAGGCCACGCCGGCCACGCCGTCCGCCGGCACGGCCTGGGCCATGGCGGAGACCAGGCGCGCTCGGAGCTCGTCCACCGGCTCCGCGGCTCCGTTGGCCAGGCTGGGTGTGGCCACCCGCCGGACGGCGGCCAGCCCGCCCCGCCGGCTCCACGTGGCCCAGCGCAGGTGCGTGCCTCCCACGTCCAGGACCGTGATCGACTGCGACAAGACCGGCTCCCCTACGTCGGCTGATCGGTCCGGCTGACGCTACGGCCGCCCGCTGGAGTACCGGTCGAACCACCGGGCCCGCGCACCGGCTCCCCGCCCGACGCACCCGCCGCCCGGGAGTTGAGCTGAACTTGAGCAGCGGCGTCGAAACTCGCATCCGACACGGCCGGTTTGCTCGTCGGGACCGGCGCCGACAAGGAATCCGCACGGGCAGACGACTCGGCGGATGGCTGATGAGGGAGCGTCATGCCGGTATCGGCGCAGACTGATCAGATTCCCGAGCAGGGGTTGTTCGCATCCGAAGGGCCGGGTGGGCCATGGTGGCGGCTGAACACCAGGCAGCCGGTGAGCTACGAGGTGCGGCTGCACCCGCGGCTCCTCGACCCCGCAGACCCCACCCTGGCCGACGCGGGCGCCGCCGCCGCACAGCCGGCGGGACGAGAGCGCCGCAGGCTTCTCGTCGTCGAGAGCACCGTGTACGAGCTGTACGGTTACGAGATCTCCCGGTATTTCACCGAGCAGAAGGTGGACTACGAGGTCCTGGTCATCGACGCGCACGAGCGCGTCAAGACGATGGACCTGGTCATGAAGGTGGTCGCGGCCATGGACGGGTTCGGCATCGTCCGGCGCGCGGAGCCGGTCATCGCCTTCGGCGGCGGCGTGCTGACGGACGTGGCGGGGCTGGCCAGCAGCCTCTACCGGCGCTCCACGCCACACGTCCGGGTGCCGACGACGCTGGTGGGCATGATCGACGCGGGGATCGGCGCGAAGACCGGGGTCAACCTCGGCCAGCACAAGAACCGGCTGGGCGCCTACCACCCGGCGGTGACCACGCTGATCGACACGCAGTTCCTGCGCACCCTGGACGAGCGCCACATCGCCAACGGCCTGGCCGAGATCCTCAAGATCGCTCTCATCAAGGACGCCGGGTTGATGGAGCTGCTGGAGAGCGAGGGCGCGCGGCTCATCTCCGAGCGCATGCAGGCCACTGACAGCCTCGACCAGGGGCGGGGCGCCAAGGAGGTGATCCGGCGCGCTATCCAGGGCATGCTGTCGGAGCTCCAGCCGAACCTGTGGGAGCACCGCCTGACCCGGCTCGTGGACTACGGCCACTCCTTCTCCCCTGCCATCGAGATGCGCGCGCTGCCCGAACTGCTGCACGGCGAGGCCGTCTGCGTGGACATGGCGTTCTGCACGGTGCTGGCGCGGCATCGGGGCTGGCTGACCCGGGAACAGCAGGACCGCATCATCCGGCTGATGGGCGAGCTGCGGCTACCCTCCTGGCACCCCGTGTGCACGTCGGCGCTGATCACCCGAGCCCTGCAGGAAACCACGCGGCACCGGGACGGCCGCCAGCGGCTCCCGCTTCCCGTGGGCATCGGCCAGGCGTGCTTCGTGGACGACCTGACCGACACCGAACTGATCGCCGCTCTGGCCGAGCTGCGGGAGCTTGGGCACCTGCGCGAGGACGTCGCCCTCTGACGCCCGCGGGACGGCGGGGGCGGGCGGCTCGTGGCGGATCCGGGAACGCGCCTCGTACAGTGTTGAGGCCGATGATCGCCGTGACGCCGGGAGGTAGTCGTGCGTATGCTCCGTTCGCGTCTGATGTACCGCAACGCGTGGATGTCGGTGCGGGAGGACGACGTCGAGCTGCCGGACGGCTCGGTCGGCCTGTACGGCGTGGTCGACAAACAGGACTTCGCCCTGATCATTCCCGCCGAGAACGACGGTTTCCACATCGTGGAGCAGTTCCGCTACCCCGTCGCCGACCGCTGCTGGGAGTTTCCGCAAGGGTCCTGGCCTGCCCATGCCCCGGGCGAGCCCGGCCCCGGACGGTCGCTGCCGGCGGAGGCGGTCCGCCTGGCCGCCATGGAGCTGCGCGAGGAGACCGGCCTGTCCGCTTCGTCCTTCACCCACCTGGGGCGCGTCCACGCCGCGCACGGCTATTCCAGCCAGGGCTGTCACGTGTTCCTGGCCGAGGGGCTGACCCGGGGCCGGCCGCAGCGTGAGGCCACCGAGGCCGACATGCGGCAGCTCTGGGTGAGCCAGAGCGACCTCGACGACATGGTGGCCACGGGACGCTTCGTCGACGCCATGTCGCTGGCCGCGCTGGCCCTGCTCGGCCGGGCCCGCCGGGCCCGCTGAACCCGCCGCGCCCGGCCGCCGCACCCGCGGTCACCTGGCCGGTGTCCCCGGCCCGCCCGTCTGTCAGCAGGCGTCGAACAGGGCCTCGGACTCGTCCGCGGGCAGCAGCCAGCCCGACTCCTCGGCGATGCGGATCGCGTCCACCCGGTTGCGCGCGTCGAGCTTGGTCACGATGGTGGCCAGGTAGTTGCGCACGGTGCCGATGCTCAGACCGAGGCGCCTGGCCACCTCGCCGGGCTCGGCGCCCGTCGAGATCATCTGCAGGATGTCCGTCTCGCGCTTGGTCAGGGGGTTCGGCTCCGCGTTCAGCACCGCGATGACCAGCTCCTGGTCGACGACCTGCTCGCCGGCGGCTATCGCCTTGATCCCCCGGGCCAGCTCGTCCGTCGAGGAGTCCTTCAGCAAGATTCCTGAGACGTTCACCTTCATCGCCCGCCGCAGCAGCTCGGGCGATTTGTGCGCTGTGACCAGCAGGGCCCGGCAGGCGGGGGTGTGCTTGCGCAGCTGGGTGACGGCGGTGAGGGCCGAGCCGCCGCTCATGTCGGCGTCGATGACGACGACGTCCGGACGGCAGCGCTGAGCGGTGCGCTGCACGCATTCCCATCGATCAGTCTCGCCCACCACGGTGATGTCGGCTTCGAGCTCCAGCACGGCCGCGATGGCGCCGCGAATCAAGCGCGAATCCATTGCCAGCATCACACTGAGCATCTGTCCCCCAAGAGAAATCACTTGAAATTTCGGCAGCGCGTGATTGACAGACAATTATCAAGCCCTGACTCAATGTTAATTCCGACGTCCTCCTCCAGGCCACGGAGCTGCTGACACATAAGGGCCGAGGTATGGCAGTGCAGGGCCGAAGTTTAGTGATCCATTGCGGAGAATATGGAATGTCATACACCGATGTCAACCCTTACATGCGCATATTGAGGTCAGCGGGAAATGTTGCGGTCACCGCAAAAACACGACGCACCGGGGACCGAAAGTCGGGATTGCCGCGAATACCGCATTTCCTCGTCCGCGCCCGACCTCCACAGCAAGTGCGGTCCGGCCCACCGCGTTACTTGCTCCCAAAAGGCCGCACCAGTACATTGGTCCGCAACCGGATCAACGTTCCAGTGGTAGCTCAATGTTCAAGGAGCTCGTGTGAAGAGTGCGAGGAGCACGGGATCGACGGCGGCCGGCGCGACACGGTGGTGGGTCCTGGCCCTCGCCGGGACGGCCCAGCTGATGGTCGTGCTGGACTCCACGGTGGTCAACATCGCCCTCCCGTCCATGCAGGACGATCTGAAGATGTCCGACGCGACGCGCGGCTGGGTGGTGAGCGCCTACACCCTGGCGTTCGGCGGTCTTCTGCTGATCGGCGGCCGGCTGGCCGACCGCTTCGGGCAACGGCTCGCCTTCGTCGCGGGCCTGCTGGGCTTCGCCGCCGCCTCGGCGCTGGCCGGGCTGGCGCCCAACGCGCCGCTGCTGTTCGCCGGGCGGGCCGCGCAGGGCGCCTTCGCCGCCCTGCTGGCGCCCACCGCGCTGTCCCTCATCACCACGACGTTCACCGAGGCCCGCGAGCGCACCACGGCGTTCGGGGTGTTCGGCGCGCTCACAGGGGTGGGAGCGGCCATCGGGCTGCTGGTCGGCGGGCTGCTCACCCAGTACCTGTCGTGGAACTGGTGCCTGCTGATCAATGTCCCGATCACCGCGCTGGCGCTCGTGCGGGTGCCCGCCGTCATCCCGGCCACCACACCGGTGCGCGGCAGGCCGCTGGACCTGGCCGGGATGGCGCTGAGCATGCTGGGCATGCTGGCGATCGTCTATTCGCTGTCCGAGATGGCCACCCAGGGCTGGTCCAGCCCGCTCGTGCTGGCGTTGCTGGCCGTCGGCCCCCTGCTGCTGGTCGCCTTCATCGCCTGGGAGGCCAGAAGCAGGCATCCCCTCCTGCCGCTGCGCGTGCTGCGCGACAGGACGCGGGCCGGCGCCTTCCTGGCGATCGGGCTGCCGCAGGTCTCGATGTTCGGCTTCTTCCTCTTCCTGACCTACTACCTGCAGCAGATCCTGGGCTACAGCCCGCTGCAGACCGGCCTGGCCTTCCTGCCGCTGTCGCTGGCCATCGGCGTCGGCTCGACGGTGATCACCAAGATGCTCGAACCGAAGCTGAGCCCTCCGGCGCTCATCATCCCGGCCCTGCTCATGATGGCGGCCGGCATCGCGCTGCTCATCGGCGCGGGGCCCGGCGGGTTCTCCGTCTACCTGACGCTGCTGCTGCCCGCCGAGCTGCTCATCGGCCTCGGGCTCGGCTGCGTGATCGCGCCGTCGATCAGCATGGCCACGGCGGGCGTCGGCGCCGACGACGCCGGGGTGGCCTCGGCCACCGTCAACGTGGTGCAGCAGCTCGGCGGCGCGATCGGCATCGCGCTGCTCAACACCGTCGCCACCACCGCGGCCGCCGGTTACCTGGCGACGTCCGGCACGAGCGACGCCCGGGCCCGCACAGACGCGATCATGCACGGGTTCAGCGTCTCGCTCGCCATCGCGGCCGCGATCGTCGTGGCGACCGCCGTGATCGCCGGCTTCATGCTGCGGTCCCGGGCCACCCTGCCGCTGCCGGAGAGCCGCGAGGAGGAGGTCGCTTAGTGGCCCGTCTGGACGTGGCCGGTCTCACGTACGTACTGCCCGACGGGCGCACGCTTCTGGACAGCGTCTCCTTCCAGCTCGGCCCGGGGATCACGGCCGGGCTGGTCGGTCCCGCCGGGTCCGGCAAGTCCCTGCTGCTGCGGCTGATCGCCCGAGAGCTGCGGCCCGCCGCCGGCCGGATCTCCACCGAGGGGGCGATCGGCTACCTGCCGCAGGAGCGCGGCGCGACGTCCGGGCGCAGACAGGCGGCGCTGGAGACGCTGTTACGCGGGTCGCACGAACTGCTCCTGCTCGACGAGCCCGACGACCACCTCGACGTGAGCGGCAAGGAACGGCTGGAGGACCAGCTGCGCGGCAGCGCCAAGACGGTGCTGCTGGTCTCCCGCGACCGCCAGCTGCTGGCCAACGCGGCCAACCGGATCATCTTCCTGGACCAGGGCCGCCTCGGCACGCACGGCGGCGGCTACGCCACCTACAGCGGCTCCCGGTGCCCCCGGCCGGCGGGCGCGGGTGCCGCCGAGCTCGGCGGCGAGCACGCCTTCACCTGCCGCCGGCTGCGGTTCGCCGGCCTGACGGCCCCTTTCGACCTGCGGGTCCGCTTCGGCGAGCGGGTCGCGCTGCTCGGCTCCGACGACGCGGGCCGGGCTGTCTTCCTGTCGCTCCTGGCCGACCCGCCCGGCCCGGGGCAGGCCGCGGCGCCGTACCGGGGGATCCTCGACGTCCACCCTCAGGCGCGGGCGCTGCGCCTCGATCACCGGTGGCCCGGGCCCGGGCTGAAGGGCCGGAGCGTGGCGGGCATCGTGATGGACCAGCGCCGGTGCGGGCGCGAGGAGGCCATGGCCCTGCTGACCCGCTACGGCATCTCCAGGGAGTGGATGCGGCCCTACGAGACGCTGCGCACCGCCCAGCGCCGGGCGCTGCGCATCCTGCTGGCCGAGGTCGAGGGGGTGAACCTGCTCCTGCTGTCCGACCCCACCGGGGACCTGGACGTTCCCGGCGCGGAGACCGTGCAGCACGCCGTCCGCGGCTTTCCCGGCGCCGTCGTCGCCAGCACGTGCGACCGCTGGCTGACCGCGGAGTTCCCGCGCCTGCTGCACTTCTGCGCCGACGGCCGGGTGCGCGAACCCGGGGCCGGCGCCCGGTGCTGACCGCCACCCCGCGCTCCACCTCGGCTCAAGCCCGCCGCTCTACGTTCACGGTGCACCCAGCCCCCTGCCACGACGCCTGGAAATGAGGAGCCATGAACCGGCAACGCCACGACGAGATCGCGCGCTTCTACGACGACGTCACCGACCCCTACGTCGAAGCGTGGGACGGCAACCTGCACATGGGCTACTGGGAGACGGCGGCGGCGCGGCCGTCCATCGCCGAGGCGACCGACCGCCTCACCGGCGAGGTGCTCGACCGGCTGCGGACGAGCCCCGGCGACCACGTGCTCGACGTCGGCTGCGGCATCGGCAAGCCCGCGCTCCGGCTGGCCCAGGAGCGCAAGGTCGACGTCGTGGGCGTGTCGATCAGCGAGCAGCAGATCGAGATCGCCGCCGCGTCGGCGCGGGCCGTCCCGGTGCCCACCCAGGTCTCCTTCCGCACGGCCGACGCCATGGACCTGCCCTTCCCCGACTCCAGCTTCGACGCCGTCCTGTCCTTGGAGGTGCTCCACCACGTGGCCGACCGCGCCGGGGCGCTGCGCGAGATCGCCAGAGTGGTGCGGCCGGGCGGCTCGGTCGTCATCGCCGACTTCGCGCTGCGTGCCCCGGTGCCCGAGGAGCACCGCGAGCTGGTGGACCGGTTCGCCGCCGCCTGCAACCTGGTGACGCTGACCGAGATCGACGAGTACGTCGCGGAGTTCACCGGGGCGGGGCTGGAACTGGTCGAGGTGACGGACGTGAGCGAGCACGTACGGCCTTCCATGCGCCAGCACGCCGAGGCCATGGTGGCGGCCCGCGACCGCCTCGGCCCCGTCGTCGGGGCCGGCAACCTCGACCTGATGGTGGAGCTCACCGAGCGCTATGCCGAGCTGGCCCAGTTCGGCTACGTCATCCTGCGCGGCGAGGGCCGGCGGACAGCGGCGGCCTGAGGCGGGACGGCGGCGGGCCGCCCGCGGGACATGCGGGCCGAGTACGAGGCCGAGACCCGGCGGGCCCGCGAGTTCGTCCGCGAGCGCGGGCTGGTCAC